>CAMAQL010000027.1 GCA_945860605.1 Chitinophaga pinensis | reverse complement strand
GAATATAAATCTTCGATTGATCCAAGCTTCATAGCAATTTAATTTAGCTTTTTGCCATCAATAAACAAGTTGCTGTTGCAACCAGTCCTTCCTCTCTACCTGTAAAACCCATGGTCTCAGTAGTGGTTGCTTTAATTGAAATGTCTTTATTGCCAATATGTAAAATAGAAGCAATGCATTCTTGCATGGCTAACACGTAGGGTTTAATTTTTGGTGCTTCTAAGCAAAGCGTGGCATCTATATTCACTATTTGATATCCTTCAGCTGTAATTAAATCGTAAGTTCTTTGTAATAAAATCTTACTATCAATATTTTTAAATGCATTATCAGTATCTGGAAAATGGGTGCCTATATCGCCTAAGCTTAATGCCCCTAAAAGTGCGTCACATATTGCGTGTAATAAAACGTCTGCGTCACTATGACCTAATGCGCCTTTGTGGTGTGGAATAAGGATTCCTCCAATCCATAAATCTCTGCCTGCTACCAATTGATGAAAATCTATGCCTGAACCAATGCGTAAATTCATTAAAAGATATTTTTGATTTTCTGCCATAAATTAGGCTGATCTTCTTTGGCATCTGGCGTATCCATTCCAAAAGCCGAAACAGCACATCTAAAACCAATGGTGCTACTAGTTTTATCTTGTTCTAAATATCTTCTAGTTCCAGGATTCAACCAATAAGGACGATCTTTCCAGCTTCCTCCTTTGTAGACCCTTGATTTATTAGAGATCAATGTATTGGTGCCTGTTTCATAACTAGAAGTGTTTGCATCATCCCCATCTAATACACTATTGCCACGATACGGATTAAAATCATCCATATCAATACTATTCATTGGTCGATAAATATCTGCCACCCATTCGTTGACGTTACCACTTAAATTATATAAGCCTAATGGATTTTGTAGAAAACTATTAATCTTACTTGGGAAACCTGCACCATCATTTGCATATCCTACCATACCCATATAATCGCCACTACCATTTTTAAAATTAGCCATGAACATACCACGGTTGTCCTTTTCCTTTTTACTCACTCTTCCTGTTGGATTGCTTCTTAATCCATCATTTCCATTAGAACTCCATGGGTAAGGGGTGTTAGATGCAACAATACTTGCATTGGGTGTACCTGAATTAGATCCCGCTTTTGGATTATTAAAGTTAGAGATATAGTTCTTACCACTTGATACTTTTGCAGCATATTCCCATTCTGCTTCAGTAGGTAGTCTAAAGTCAGGAATTAAAACGTAATCCCCTAAGTTTTTGGTTTTTACTTTTGTCGTAGGAGTGAATGTTACTGCTGTTTTATTGCTATCAACAAGACTATTTTTGGTCTCCATCTTTCCTATATAAGGTTTAGTTGGATCAATTAGTCCATATTTGATTAATGTCTTCTCATTTGCTCTATCTGTTCTCCATCTACAATAAGCATTGGCTTGTTCCCAACTTACACCAACCACCGGGTAATCATCGAATGCTTTATTTCTAAAATACCATTCTACCATTGGTTCATTGTATGCAAGATCAGTCCTCCACACTAAAGTATCAGGAAGTGCTGCTTTCACAATTGAATCTTTCCCTAGTGGAATAAAAACGCGTTCAAGCCATTTGATGTAATTTCTGTATTGTTTATTACTCACTTCATATTGGTCAATTCTAAATGAACTCACGGTGACTCTACGCAAATTATTATTCCAATCACCCATGATATTTTCTTGGTTCATTCCCATAGCGAATGTGCCCCCTCTAATTAAAATAGTGCTATCATATGGGTCATCTTTTCCGGCAAATGCAACCTTGTTGCTTTCCTTACTATCGAATTGAGCGATCATTTTTGGGCCTAAAAAAAGTACCGCAAAAAATAATAGTATGCTATTGATAAAATTCATCTGTTTTGTTTAAGCTGGGGGTGTTTAAATTTCATTGCGAATATACTTGCTTTTTCACTCATTTATTCAAATGCAAATAGAATCTTATGTTAGTAAAACCCTAATTTTAGCAAATGAAACTTAGCGTTTTAACATTTTTTTTAATTGGATGCTGCCTCACCCTTCCTGGATGGGGACAGGTAGGCATGCTTTCCAAAGGGAATTGGGTTAAAATAGCTGTACCAAACGAAGGGGTGTATAAACTCACTGGTGCTCAATTTAAATCCATGGGTTTTACGGGCAAAGTCAATGCGAATCAAGTCCAATTATATGGGATAGATTTATCTATTTTAAGCGAAAAAGTCCCCAATAATTTACCTGATAGTTTAACAGAAATAGCCATTGATATGCAAGATGGGGGAGATGGGGTTTTAGATGACCAAGATCAATTCTTGTTTTATGCACAGGGTCATTATAAATGGGTCAAGTCGAATTTGAATGAAGCACCAATTCGTCAAAAAATTACAAGCAATGATTCCTTGTTTTTTTTTATTCGCATTGGAACAATCGGAAAAAGAATAACCCCTTTTAATACTCCGGGGCCCTCAACAAAACTAGTTCAAACTTATCCTGCTAAATGGTTGGTAGAAAAAGACACTATTAATATTTTAAGTAGTGGTAAAATATGGCTTGGGGATGCGATGGGTATTGGTGCAGGCAAAAAAACAACCATGTCATTCCCGCTCAATATGGAGGGTTTACAATTGAATACCCCAATTGTTTTTCAAAGTCAATTGGCAGCATCATCTTATCAAGTAGATGCCAGATTTACAATCAAGTTGAACGATCAGTTGATGAGGAATGCAAGTTTGAGTATTGTTTCTGGAAATCTTTTTGACGATGCATATAAAATTCGTTTCGATAGCAGTACAATATGGTTAGATAAAAATACGCTACTAAAAGCAGGACAAAGTTTAACGTCCGTGAACCTGCAAGTGGACTTTAATGCACCGGCCAGCTCAACGGGTTGGGTCGATTATATGGCGCTGCATGGGCAAAGGACAATTGGATATTGGGGCAATACAGGCTTTGGCTTTGACTATCAAACGAGTCAACCAAAAGCACAATTGGTTGAATTTGAAATTCAAAATGCGACCACTCAAACTAGGGTTTGGGATTTAAGTCAGTATTACCAGCCCATATTATTGAATCCTCAATTGGGTCCAAATGCCATTGCTACATTTAAAGCTGCGGATAGCGCGAGTAAATATTTTTATGTTTTTGAAGCAAACAAAATCAATTCAGCACAGTTTTCTAGTTTCATTCCTGGCGATAGTAGTTTTACAATTAGTCCACTAGACTACATCATCATTACAGCTCCTGATTATTATCCAGCAGCAATGACGCTTAAAGTATTTCATGAAAAGCAAAATGGCTATAAGGTAGGGCTTTTTAATACTACCCAAATTTACAATGAAATGGCTGGTGGACAATCTTCTCCAATTGCCATTCGAAATTTTTTAAAGTACATCATAGAGCAATCCAAATTAAAAAATCAATCGAGTCCTGCTTATGTTTTATTAATGGGCATGGGTAATTTTAATGCTCAAAAAATTCAGCTGAATAAGGAATTGCCAGTTTACACAAGTGAGGTATCTAATGCCATTTTATCTTCCTATAGTTCGGATGATTTTTATGCGATACAAAAATCGGGTAAGCAAATTCAGTTTGCTCAAACCATTGATTCTATTGATTTAGCAATTGGTAGGATACCTGCAAGAACGATCGCCGAAGCGAATAAAATGGTGGAGAAATTAATTCAATACCAATCCAATAAAAAAATGGGACTTTGGCAAAATCAATTGACTTGGGTTGCGGATGATGCGGACTATAATTTACATCTTCAGGATGCGGAGGAAATCATTGACAATCTAAAAAATAAAACAACGAACTGGAATCATCGAAAATTATATTTGGATTTATTTAAAGCAAATCAAACGCTTACTGGGAATACTTATCCAGACGTCAACAAAGCCATTCAAGAAACTATACAAGCTGGTACACTCATGTTGAATTATACTGGTCATGGAAATTATTTGCGCTTGACAGAGGAGGCTGTGATCTCTAAATCAGAAATACAGTCTTGGAATAATGCTGGTAAATTGCCTATCATGGTCACAGCATCATGTGATTTTGCACCCTATGATCAACCTGCAACGTCTCCAATAGGATTTGATGCTTTAATGCAAAATGAAAAAGGAATCATTGCATTGGTTGCAGCCAATAGGCTCGTATTTGCATACAGTAATAAGCAAATTAATGATGCGTTCATGCAAGCATTATTGGTGCCAAATTCAAAGGGACTTTATTCCACTATTGGACAGGCATTACAAGCAGCAAAAAATTATAATTTTAATCAAAATGGGGATCGATTAAATGCATTTAAGTTTGGCTTAATGGGTGACCCTGCCATGCGCATCGCACAACCAAAATACCAAATTAATTGTACCAGCTTGAACCAGTTACCATGGTCAGATACTTTGTATTTAAAAGCAGGAGAGAAGTATACTATAAAAGGAAATTTGTCAGCAAAAAGTCAATTGATTCAAAATTTTAATGGTTTAATGGATATGGTTTTATGGGATGCACCAAGTACAAAAAAAACCTTAGCCAATCAAACAAATAGTCAGGCTGTTCCAATTGAAACACAAGAGCAGGCCTTGTTTAAAGGGAAGGCGACAGTAAAAAATGGACAATTTGAAATCAGTTTTATCCTACCAGGCGCACTGCCTTCTTCCAATTCAGCAGCATTAAAACTGCAACTCTATGCCTACAATGATACGGCGGATGCAAGCATGCAATTTCAATCCATATTTATACAAGGGGAAACCACACAAAACAGACTAGATACCACTGGCCCATCCATTTACAGTTATGTGAATGCGCCTCATTTCAAATCGGGAGATTGGGTAACTGCGCCAGCTACTTTATATGTAAAGTTAAATGACAGTTCGGGGATACAGTCTTCGGGAAATCAATTAGGGCATGATTTAAAATTAACCATTGACGACACGGTAGTCAAAAACTACAACCTGAATACCTTCTTTTCTTATGATACGAATGCGTATCAGTCAGGAGCAATTGAATATCCGCTGCCAGTCTTGGATGCAGGCAAGCATAGATTGATCATGAAGGCCTGGGATCTTTTAGGAAATGTCTCTAAAGACACTATTTGGGTTGAAGTACCTAGCGAAAAAAATAAAAATATTCGAAATCTAATGGTGATCCCAAATCCTGTTCAAACCAATGCAAAGTTTAGTTTTGAGGTCAATAATACTATAGATCCAATTACAGTACAATTGGATATCTTTGATGCAAGTGGTAGTAGATATTTTTCTAAGAACCAAAAAATACAACCCAGGGGAAATAAAATTATGGTGGATTGGGATGGGCTTTCTACCAATGGGGGGCTACTCTTACCTGGAAAGTATTATTATAGAATTATAGTGACCCAAAATGGCTTGGTAGAACAACTGATAAATAGCCTTTTAAAATTTTAAATATTGATTTCTATGGTTATCTTTACTTATATAGAATCTTAAAGCATTTGAGTATGATCCGAATCCCCCTAGTCAAAACAGTCATCTGTGTAGTATTATGTTTTGTTGCAAGTTCATTAACAGCACAAACCAGGCTTAAATTACAAAGTACCGCTGTGCCATTTATGTTGATCTCTCCAGATGCAAGGTCTGGTGGTATGGGTAATTTGTCTATTGCCATGTCTCCAGAAGCCAATGATCTTTTTGGCAACACTGCAAAGATTCCTTACTTAAAGAATGATCGTGGTTTTTTAATTAATTATACACCATGGTTAAAAGATTTAGGATTGAGTGATGTGTATTTGGCGAGTGCTGGATATTTCAAGAAATTAAATAGTTTTAGTGGCATCAATAGTTCATTGCGTTTTTTTAGTTTAGGTAATATTGATTTCACAGACGAATCTGGAAACTCCACTTTACCATCTCAAAGACCTTCTGAATTCAGTTTTGATTTTGGTTATAATCTTTTATTAACAGATGCACTGAGCATGGGGGTGACTTTAAGGTATATCAATTCTAGATTAGTGTCTGGCCCTTTCAATAATACAATATTCAAAGCTGGCAACACTTTTGCGGGAGACATTAGTTTATTCTACAAACAAAACGAGGACTTAGAAGGTTTCCATGCAGGTTTGGTTTTATCCAACTTGGGAGGTAAAGTGAGTTACACAAATGAAACAAAAAATAAATTCCTTATTCCCGCAAATATTGGGTTAGGAGCAGCCTATTTAAATAAGTTTGACGAAGAAAACTCTATTGAATTTGGTTTAGATGTTAATAGATTGATGGTGCCAGCAAGTCCAATTGGGAACGACCCAGAATTAGAAGATCAATATTATTCTCAATCGGTTGTGGCTAGTTGGTTTAACTCTTTCTCAAGTAAATATGGTATCCCTTTTTCCGAATCATTAAAAGTTTCATTAGGGGCTGAATACAATTATGCTGATCGTTTTCATTTGAGGGCGGGTTATTTTGTAGACAATAATAAGAACTTGGGTAGTATGCAATATTTTACAGTCGGTTCTAGTTTCCAATACCAACAGTCTAAATTCAATATTTCCTATCTAGTTCCTACAGGGGGCGGCATCACTAGAAATCCATTGTCAAATACCTTGCGTTTTGGCTCTATATTTTACTTCTAAATAATTTGTTAACTAAAGCGCCCTGGCTTCAATTTACCTGCTTTTTTAACTACTTTTGTAGCACATGTCTACAATCATTCCTATTGTGAACCATAGCCATCATCCCTTGCCAGCATATGCAACGCAAGGGTCCTCTGGTTTAGACCTACGTGCTTTTGTCACTGCACCCGTTCAGTTGGCACCCCTAGAGCGTGCATTGATTCCAACAGGGTTACACATTGCTTTGCCAAATAACTGGGAGGCACAGGTAAGACCAAGAAGCGGACTTGCCATTAAACAAGGGCTAACATGCTTGAATACCCCAGGCACTATAGATGCAGATTATAGAGGAGAGATCAAAGTTATTTTGATCAACTTGTCCAATGAAATTCAAGTGATTCAAGACGGGGATCGTATTGCGCAAATCGTATTTCAACAAGTTGAAAAAATGGAATGGCAATTAGTAGAAAACTTGGAGACAACCCAAAGAGGCGATGGCGGATTTGGGCATACAGGTAAAATATAAAATGTACGCATGCGAATTTTAAAAAACAGCCTTTATTTAATTTTGATACTTTTAAGTGTAGCCTGTTCGAATGTGAAGAAGGTGCAAGTGATTCAAGATGCATTGACTGTGAAAGTTTTACCTGATGCTGCTGCATTGGCCGAAAAAGCAAGATTAGATTCTGTGTTAATGGTAAAGGGTATTGTACGAAATATTGCAAATACGAAGATTGATTTTAAAACCATGAATGCAAAGGTGAAAATGGATTATGAAACAATTAGTGATAAAAAAAGTTTTATCGCTAATATAAGCATTCAGAAAGATAGCGGTATATACATTACAATGAGGTTTGATCTGGGTATCATTGGCGTAAAAGCGTTTATCAATAAAGACAGTATTTTTCTGAGCTTCCCACAAGATAAAAAAACAGAAAGACATCCATTGTCTTATTTACAAGAGCTAGTAAAAATTCCATTAAGTTATCAAACAATTGAAGACCTTGTAATAGGCAATCCAATTTTTATGGATAGCATTGATATCATTTCCTATAAAGTCATCAATGAAAGATTACAAGTAAGCTTAATGGGAAAGTTATTTAAAAATTTAATTATCCTAAGTGAGGACAATACCAAATTGGTTGAATTAAAGCTGGACGATGTGGATGCGGCAAAACACAGAACATGTGATATCATTTATAGTCAACACGCTTTAGTAAAAAATATACAGTTCCCGCTTAATAGAAACATATCCATCAATGCACAAACCAAATTGGATATCGGGATGGAGATCAAGGAATTTAATTTTGACGAACCTTTAAAATACACTTTTTCTGTACCTAAAACAGGTAGACGTAAATAAAAAAGTGAAAATCGAACCCTATGATTAAAAAAGGCGCTATACTTATTTGCATATTTTTTGTTTGTTTTTTCAATCATTCAATGGCACAAAATGGTAATTCAAGAGATGAGTTACAAAGACAATCTCAGACATTGCAAAAGGAATTAGATGCACTAAATAATCTATTAGAACAAACTAAGAAGAATAAAAAAAGCTCATTGGCGCAATTAGCCCTAATCAGAAATAAAATCTCAAAAAGAACAGCTTTGATCAACGGGATTGCAAAGCAGGTGAAAGTCCTAGATGCTGCTATTCAAAGCAATCAGCAAGACGTGAAGCGTTTGAACAACGAGTTGGATACTTTAAAATATAGATATGCAAAAAGTATCGTTTTTGCTTACCAAAGCAGAAGTGGTTATGAATATCTTAACTTTTTGTTTTCTGCTGGAAGCTTTAATGATGCAGTTAAAAGAATTACCTATCTAAAGAGTTATCGTCAGAATAGAGAAGCACAAGCGTTGTCTATTGGTTTATCTGAGCAAAACTTAAAATCTAAAATTACCATTCTAAGTGAAAACAAAGAGGATAGGATGAAAACCTTATCCGCTCAAACTGTTCAGTTGAAAGTGTTGCAGGATGATAGAAAGGAACAGGATAAAGTGGTAAAACAATTAAAAAATAAGGAACAAGAAATTACAACACAGGTAAGGCAAAAAGAAGCACAAAGAAGAAAGATGCAAGCTGCTATAGCGGCGGTGATTAAAAGAGAAATGCAGGAAGCTGTAAAAAGAGAGAATGATCGTTTGGCTAAATTAAAAGCTGCCAATCCTGGTGGTAATAAAACTACAGCTGCCACCGATGATAAGCCAAAAACAAGTCCTAATGTAGGTAAGGTAGAAGGTGGTTTAAAAAGTACTACAAGCAATCGTCCTTACTCGGCGCTTGAAACTACAGAAGAGGGCAGAGAGACTTCTATTTCATTTGAAAATAACAAGGGTGGGCTACCTTGGCCAGTTGCCACTGGGATCGTCAATATTCATTTTGGTGTTGAAAGTATTCCAGGTACAAAATTAGATCGTAAAAGTGACGGCATCGAAGTAGCAGTTCCTAAAGGTACTGCTGTTAAAAGTGTCGCCAATGGAACGGTTGTATATGTGGGGGATGTCAATGGAGACAAAACAGTCTTAATCAAACATGGTAAATATTTTACAGCATTTTCTTGCCTTAGCAGCGCATCTGTAAGTAATGGACAAGAAGTGAGAGCTGGAACTGTCATCGGCAGGTCCGGCATCAATCTAGACGGGGAAGGGGCTGTTTTATTCTCCATTTGTAATGAAAAAGCAGTATATTATGATCCTGAAAATTGGCTAAAAGCTAAAAGGTAGCAGCCCATTACAGGATTTTAAATCGTCATCATGCCAAAATGCATTTTAGCCCTAGACCAAGGAACAACTAGTAGCCGTGCTATTTTATTTGACCAAGAAGGTCTAATCCTATCCACAGCTCAAAAAGAGTTTACACAAATTTTTCCAACACCAGGTTGGGTGGAGCATGATCCTATGGAAATTTGGAGCACGCAAATTGGTGTTGCTTCTGAAGTCATTTCAAAACATGGCATCGACAAGTTTAATATTGCTGCCATTGGCATCACCAATCAAAGAGAAACAACGGTTATTTGGAATAAGTTAACAGGCATGCCAATTTACAATGCCATTGTTTGGCAAGACAGAAGGACTGCGGATTTTTGCGACCAATTAAAATCAGAGGGCAAGCAGGCATTGATTCAAGAAAAAACAGGCTTAATTATAGATGCTTATTTTTCTGCATCTAAGATAAAATGGATTTTAGACCATGTAGATGGCGCGAGAGCGCAGGCCGAAAAGGGAGAACTTTGTTTTGGTACCATTGATAGTTGGTTGGTTTGGAAATTGACCAATGGTGCAACACATATCACAGATGCAACCAATGCGTCTAGGACGATGCTTTTTAATATTCATGAATTAAAGTGGGACACTACATTATTAGCATTGTTTGATATTCCAATCTCCATTTTACCTGAAGTAAAAAGTAGTAGTGAGGTCTATGGCCATACAGATTTATTGGTCACCAATCAACAAATTCCAATTGCAGGCATTGCTGGAGACCAACAAGCGGCATTGTTTGGACAAATTTGTACTGCACAGGGCATGGTTAAAAATACCTATGGGACTGGATGTTTTATGTTAATGCATACTGGAGAAAAAGCGGTAATATCAAAAAATAATTTATTAACTACAATTGCATTACAAAGAAATGGTAAAACGTATTATGCATTAGAGGGCAGTGTATTTATTGGAGGTGCTGTAGTGCAGTGGCTTAGAGATGGACTCAATATTATTCGTGATTCTGATCAAGTGGAAAGCTTGGCTGCTCAAGTATCCCACACCGATGGTGTATATATGGTACCTGCATTTGCTGGCTTGGGCGCACCCTATTGGAATCAGCATGCAAAAGGAACAATTACTGGAATCACAAGAGGCACCAATGCTGCACATATTGCTCGAGCAGCCTTAGAAAGTATCGCTTATCAATCTTACGACTTGTTAAAGGCAATGGAATCGGATGCGCAAATCCCAATTGCAGAATTAAGAGTGGATGGAGGTGCTACAAAAAATAATTTATTGATGCAGTTTCAATCTAATATTTTAAATACAAAAGTGGTTAGACCAACCATCATTGAAACCACTGCCTTGGGTGCAGCTTATCTAGCTGGTTTAGCAGTTGGTTTTTGGAAAGACGAATCTGAACTTGCAGCAAAATGGAAAGTAGATCAAGTTTTTCATCCCAATTTAGAGCAAGCTGACATAGAAAAAGGTATTCAAGGTTGGAAAAAAGCAATTCAAATGACCAATATATAAATGATAAAAAAATAATTTTATGACTCCATTTTTAGCCGAATTCTTAGGTACTTCTATTATGATGATTATTGGAAACGGTGTAGTTGCAAACGTCGTACTGCC
This sequence comes from Chitinophaga pinensis, assembly GCA_945860605.1. GTDB lineage: Bacteria > Bacteroidota > Bacteroidia > Chitinophagales > Chitinophagaceae > Sediminibacterium > Sediminibacterium pinensis_D. The sequence continues at coordinate 6,326 of CAMAQL010000027.1, read as the reverse complement.
AAAAACTAAAGGCAATAACGGCGGATTGATTTCTATTGTTCTAGGATGGACCATCGCCGTTTTTGTAGGGGTATATATTTCTAATAGTGCTAGTGGGGCACACTTAAATCCAGCTGTTACAATTGCTTTTGCAAGTGCTGGAAAATTTAGTTGGGCCTTAGTTCCTTCCTATTTATTGGCACAATTATTAGGTAGCATGTTGGGGGCATTTGTGGTATGGATGGTCTATAAAGATCATTTGAATGCATGTGAAAATGCAGGGGATCAATTGGCTTGCTTTTCGACAGGTCCCTCTATCCGTAGATTGCCTCAAAATTTTATAGTAGAAACGCTTGCAAGTTTTATTTTCATATTAGGAATTTTTTATATTAAACCAGCTAGCGTCGAATTAGGTACTTTTTCGGCCCTGCCAGTCGCCCTTTTAGTGGCAGGAATTGGCTTTGGAATTGGAGGACCAACCGGTTGGGCAATCAATCCAGCTAGAGATTTGGGACCTAGAATCATGCATTTTGTGCTTCCAATGAAGGGGAAAGGACCAAGTGATTGGGCTTATGCTGCCATTCCTATATTTGGGCCAATCGTGGGGGGAATTTTAGCTGCTATTATTTATGTACAATTTTTGCAATAAACTTGCAAATCACTACCTTTGCAGCCAAAATGGAGTCAATCCATTTTCGCCTCATAAAAGAGGGTTGTAAAAACAAATAACTATATGGCAACAACAGGTAAAATCAAACAAATTATTGGTGCGGTTGTAGACGTACATTTTTCAACAAAAAGTGTATTACCAGAATTATACAATGCCCTTGAAATCACACGTCCTAACGGTGAAAAATTAGTATTAGAAGTTCAACAACACTTAGGTGAAGATAGCGTTCGTGCAATTGCCATGGACGGTACCGAAGGCTTAGTGAGAGGTATGGAAGTAGTAGATACCGGTAAAGGAATTTTAATGCCAGTAGGTGAAGGCATCAATGGTCGCTTGTTCAATGTAACAGGAGATGCGATTGATGGTTTGCCACAAGTAAGTAAATCAAATGGTCGTCCTATTCACGCAAATCCTCCAAAGTTCGAAGACTTGAGTACTGCAACAGAAGTGTTGTTTACAGGTATTAAAGTAATCGACTTGATTGAGCCATATGCAAAGGGTGGTAAGATTGGATTGTTTGGTGGTGCGGGTGTAGGTAAAACAGTATTGATTCAAGAATTGATTAACAATATCGCAAAAGGACACGGAGGTTTATCTGTATTTGCGGGTGTGGGAGAAAGAACACGTGAAGGAAATGACTTACTTCGTGAGATGATTGAAGCAGGTATCATGAAATATGGTGATGCTTTCAAACATAGCATGGAAGAAGGTGGATGGGATTTAAGCAAAGTGAATTTAGAAGAATTAAAAGAATCAAAAGCAACATTTGTTTTTGGTCAAATGAACGAACCTCCAGGTGCACGTGCTCGTGTGGCTTTGAGCGGTTTGACAATTGCAGAATATTTCCGTGATGGAGATGGAACAGGAAAAGGAAAGGATATCTTATTCTTCGTAGATAATATCTTCCGTTTTACGCAAGCAGGTTCAGAGGTGTCGGCTTTATTAGGTCGTATGCCATCTGCGGTAGGATACCAACCAACTTTGGCTACAGAGATGGGATTGATGCAAGAGCGTATTACTTCAACTAAGAATGGTTCTATTACTTCAGTTCAAGCGGTCTATGTACCTGCGGATGACTTAACAGATCCGGCTCCAGCAACTACGTTCGCGCACTTAGATGCCACAACAGTATTGTCTCGTAAGATTGCCGATTTAGGTATCTATCCTGCGGTGGATCCATTGGATTCTACTTCAAGAATTTTAACGAAAGCAATTGTTGGTGATGCGCATTATGATACAGCACAGAAAGTTAAAATGATTTTACAACGTTATAAGGAATTACAAGATATCATTGCCATCTTAGGTATGGATGAATTAAGTGATGAAGATAAATTAGTAGTATCACGCGCACGTCGTGTTCAACGTTTCTTATCTCAACCTTTCCACGTGGCGGAGCAGTTCACAGGATTAAAAGGCGTATACGTTTCTATCGACGATACTATCAGAGGTTTTAATGCAATTATGGATGGTCAAGTAGACGAGTATCCTGAAGCAGCATTTAACTTAGTGGGTACCTTAGAAGATGCGATTGAAAAAGGTAAGAAAATGATGGCTCAAGCTTAATCAATTAAAATTCCATTCATGTTATTAGAAATATTAACACCAGAGAAGAAGTTATTTAGTGGAAATGTGCAAGGAGTGCAATTACCTGGTGTAGATGGTTTATTTGAGATCTTAGACAAGCATGCCCCATTAGTGAGTGCATTAGGAATCGGCAATGTAAAAGTCTTACAAAAAGGCGCTGCAGCTGAAACTTATGCTATACAAGGTGGGTTTGTAGAAGTCATTGACAATAAAGCCACCGTGTTAGTAGAAGGCGTTTTATAAATGGCCTTACAATAACAAAAAATTATCACTATCCCAATCCCTCTCGAGCAATCAAGAGGGATTTTTTTATATATTCACGTAGGCAAATTTTGTACGATTGTATTAGCTAGATTATGAAAAAAACATTCCCTTTTTTATTTACATTAATTGGATTATCTATCCTAGGGATTTTATTTATTCAAATCACTTGGCTACAAGGTTTATTTTTATTGCAAAAAAATCAACTAATTGAAAAAGTAAATCAGGCCGGTGTCATCGTTTCTTCTGATTTAGGAAAGAAATTAAATGGGGGTTTGGCGTTTCATTTTCCTAAAAAATCCTTAAGTCTTTCTGGAACAGGGCATTCACATAGTTTTGAAGAAGCCACTTTATCAGATCTTTACAGCTTTCAGGATTTAGATAAAAGATTAAAAGCGGCGTTGGTCAAATATGGTTTGCAAGACTTATCCTATGAGTTTGCTTTACAAGATAAAAATGGCAATATAGAAATAAAAAGTAAACAATTTGAAGATGTGTTTTTGGATGAATTAAACACTGTGCAAACAAGGGTATCCATTATTCCCCAAGAGATATTAGAAACGACGGGTCCTTTTGAAACATTGATTATTATTGTTCCTAATGTCAATGCCTATTTATTTAAAACCTTACAGTGGGTTGTCTTTGGAGCTGGTTTATTTATTCTCATTGTATTAGCGGCATTTATCATCACAATTAGGTCATTGATCAAACAAAGAAAACTGAGTGAAATCAAAAATGATTTTATCAACAATATGACCCATGAGTTGAAGACGCCATTGGCAACCATCTCACTTGCTGTGGACGCACTTAAATCAACTAAAGTACAATCGGATGTGGCATCTGTAGACTATTTTAGCTCCATCATCAAGGAGGAAAATATACGTATGAACAAGCACGTAGAAACAATTTTACTAGCTGCACAGATAGAGAAAAAAGAAAATGAGATCAATAGGCAATTAGTCAATATAGACGATCTCATTCAGGGTGTCATTGATAGTTTTAAATTACAATTAGAAGCAAAGCCTTCTGCGGTGCATACGCAATTTGAAGCGGTTCCTGCTGAAATCTGGATTGATGAAGAATATTTTTTACATATCTTATCTAATTTAATAGATAACGCAATTAAGTATGCTAAATCAGAAATTGATATTACCATCAAAACAAAAACTGTATCCAATAAAATGGTCATTACAATCGAGGATAAAGGTATTGGAATGAGTCCTGATACAGTGAAACATATTTTTGAAAAGTTCTATAGAGCACACGAAGGAAATATCCACAATGTAAAGGGATTTGGCTTAGGCATGAGTTATGTTAAATGGGTCATTGATATCCACAAAGGGACCATACAAGTTACTAGCGAGTTAGGAAAGGGCACGAAAGTTGAAATTATCCTACCGATGATTGAACCAAAATAAGCATCCGTCACCATAACTAAGAAATCGGTACTTATTGGCTAGCGCATGCTGATAGACTGTCTTCCATTGATCTCCAGCAATTGCTGCAATGATTAACAGAAGTGTAGACTTAGGCTGATGAAAATTAGTAATCAATCCCTTACAAATTTTAAATTGATATCCAGGCTTCACCATCAATTGGGTTGTTGCAAATAATGTATTAATTTTTTTCTGTATCATCCATTCTTTTAAAAACTGCATTGCTTCATTGATACTAGTTTTTTTATCCTCTAAAGTATAAGCATCCCATTGAAGTAGTTTTATTTCATTGATATCTATATCGGGTTGCTGCTGTATTTTAATTGCTAGCCAGTACAAAGATTCCAAAGTTCTAAGTGAGGTTGTTCCAACTGCAATGACATTGTGCGAAGTAGTAGCTAAGTATTCGATAGTTTGTAAGTCGACATCAATAAATTCTGCATGCATTAAATGGTCATGAAAGTCGTCTACTTTAACGGGCATAAATGTACCCGCTCCAACATGTAGTGTGATAAATTTTTTATCAATTCCTTTTGCAGATAATGCTTTAAAAACATGCTCATCAAAGTGTAATCCAGCTGTAGGTGCTGCTACGGACCCTTCTGTAGTAGCATAGGTTGTTTGGTAGCGATCTTTATCTGTTTCATTCGCTTCTCTTTGTATATAAGGAGGTAAAGGTATTTGTCCAACGAGTGCAATGATTTCAGAAAAAACAATATCAGGATGATCCCAAGAAAATTCAATGATAAACTGCCCTTCTTCTTGAGCTATTTTTTTTGCAGATAAAAGGATCCTTATATGATCATAAAATAGTTCCTTTTGTAAAAATTCCGATTTCCATTTTTTAGCACCACCCACTAAACATTTCCATTGTACTTTATTGGTGGCTTGCATCGCTAACTGAACAGGAGTATATGCAGCAGTGGGTTCAAGGCAAAAAATTTCTATTTTATTTTGTCTGCTATTGGTAGACAAATTAGGATCGATCATCTTTTGAGCATCCATAGAGGGCATGTGCTCCAAGTCATTTAGGCCATTTGACTTATCAAATAAAATTCTCGCCGCAATCACCTTGCTATTGTTAAAGAACAAGCTGTGTCCAACAGGGATATAATTGGCTATATCCTTGTATTGCCCTTCGGCGATAATTGTTTGATCCCAGACTAAAATATTACTGTCTGATCTAACGGCCGCTGGGGTGTAGGCAATGCGTTCATCAGGTAAATCGTAATCAAAATCGGCCATTTTCATGGCGCAAAAATAGCAAAACCCTTTCAAATGCCATGATTTAGGTGGATTCACAGCTTATATACCCTAAAAAATGGGTTATCCACAGCTCTTAACACACCTAATTTTTAGAAATAGGTTAAAATAGCCTGAAAGCTATACACAGCAAGTATTTCAGCTCGGTTTATTTCTTGTGGAAAACTAGAAGGGTCTGTTTGGCCTATAAAAGTGGTAAAAAGTGTTATTTTGTGTGAACAAGTGGTAAAATACAGATCAAATTATTAACAAATGACAGGTTTTCACGGAGAATATCAATCAACTATAGACGCAAAAGGGCGTTTCCTAGTTCCAGGCAGCTTGAAAAAGCAACTGGCAGATGGGGATACGCGCTTTATCGTAAGTAGAGGATTTGAAAAGTGTTTGACACTTTATCCGCTAAAAAGCTGGCAAGCGATTTTGGACAGAATTAGCCAATTGAATGACTTTGATCCCAAAGTGAGACAATTCCGTCGTCAGTTCTTGGGTGGTGCAACCGAAGTTGAGTTGGATGGTGCAGGCCGTTTATTACTGCCTCCAACTTTAAGAGAGTTTGCATTACCTGGAAAAGAAATTGTATTAGCGGCAGCGTTGGATCGTTTTGAAATTTGGGATGCAAGTACTTATAAACAGCTCTTTGAGGATTTCTCTGCAGATGCATTTAGCAATCTAGCGCAGGAAGTAATGTCAGGTATTAAAAATCAAGATTAAGGAAGATGACCAACCCTACATCCAACTTAAACACAGATTACCATATACCTGTCTTATTTCAAGAAACCATTGCGCATCTAAATATTATACCTGATGGTATTTATGTAGATGCCACATTCGGTGGAGGAGGACATAGTAGAGGCATTTTATCAAAGTTGGGTCCGAAAGGAAAACTCATTGCTTTTGATCAAGATGCAGATGCTAAAAAGAACCTACCAAATGATGATCGAATTGTTTTTATACCTGAAAATTTTAGGTACATACAACGATTCCTTCGCTTGAATAAAATTGATAAAGTGAATGGCGTCTTAGCCGACTTAGGCGTAAGTAGCCATCAATTTGATGAAGGTTCAAGAGGTTTCTCTATTCGTTTTGACGGTCCCTTTGATATGAGAATGGATCAACGTCAAACAAGAACAGCA
>CAMAQL010000026.1 GCA_945860605.1 Chitinophaga pinensis | reverse complement strand
AAACAAACCTTTTTGCGACGGCGCACACAATGGTCAGTTTGAGCATCAAGCGACTGCATTTGCATTGCCTCCAAAAAAAGTATAACTAAACGCTATTTGGAAATACTAAATTATAAAAAGGGACTAATTGGATTAGTTCCTTTTTATTTAATATAAGAAAGGGGAATGGGGAAGATTTATCGGTAGCTTTACAATTCTAAATACAACTCATGTTTTATAAAATCCTCACTGTAGCTGGTCTTGCCACTTTTGAAATTTATGCTGCTATCCCTGCTGGATTTGCATTTGGGCTCTCCCCAATCCTTATATTTTTAGCAAGTCTTGTTGGAGGATTATTGGGCGTTCTTGCTGCCGCTTATCTAGGTGATAAAATAAAATTGGTAGTCAATAGCTTCAGAAAAAATAAAGTCGAAAAGCCGAAAAAAGAGCCTGGATTTGTATTGAAAATTTGGGAAAAGTATGGCGTTATTGGACTTGGCTTATTGGGTACCATGACAGTAGGAGCACCCATTAGTATTGGTATTGGCGTTGGCTTTAATGTGCCCACCAATAAAATGGTATTTTGGTGTAGCTTAGGCGTGCTCATTCGTTGTGCCCTCTTTACGACCTTAGGCCATTATAGTATGCAACTTTTTTAAAATTCAGAATAATAAATTTTTATTTTACTCTTTCAACTTGACCTACCAAAATTTGATATAGAGCGCAATCACCACACCCAAAACTAGCATGACCATTGCTAAATGCGCGTTAGATAATTTAAACTGTCCCTTGTCTTCGGTGATTTCATTTTCATGTTTTTGCCCTTTCACATCCAATAAACTAATTAATATAATGGCGAGTGTGGTAAAGCAAAATACCCAGCCCATTTGAATTAAGTATGGAATTTCAAAACTGCCAGATGCAGTTGGATATGCTGTATACAATAAAGTATCGTTGCCCATCCAACCAGGTAAGAATTTATCAAAAATAATGGAGAGCATCACGCCTAAAAAGATACCCGTGATCGCTGCTTTTGAAGTTGCTTTTTTCCAAAAGAAACCTAATAGAAAAACAGGGAAGATAGCTGGAGAAATATAACCCGTATATTTTTGAATAAACTCAAATCCGCCTTTGCCACCAATACCCAAAGTATCTTTCCAGTTAATGATAATTGCAATTACTAATGAAAGTATAATAATCACTCTTCCCGTCATTACAATTTTTGAATCCGTAGCCTCTTTGTTGATATATTTTTTATAAATGTCCAATGAATAAATGGTAGAAATACTATTTGCTTTGCCTGCCAATGATGCCACAATCGCTGCTGTCAAAGCCGCCATAGACAAGCCTTTTAGGCCCACTGGTAAAAATCCAACCACAGCCGAATAAGCATTGTCTTGATTCAATACCCCACCAGTCATCATCTGCGTTTGCAATCCTCCATTTTGGTACAATACATAGGCTGCGATACCTGGAACCACCACTAGTATTGGCATCATTAATTTCAAAAAAGCTGCAAATAAAATACCTGTCCTTGCTGTTTTTAAATCTGCGCCCAACGCTCTTTGTGTGATGTACTGATTACATCCCCAATAATTTAAATGGGCAACCCATATACCTGCGACCATCATGGCCATGCCTGGTAAGCTAGAATAGTCTTCGATTTCTTTTTGTGTTGCACCAGGACCTGGTTTTTCAAATATCATTTTAAAATGATCTGGTGCAGCTTGCATTAATTTTTGAAAGCCTGCAATCATATTTTTACCCATGCCAAATTGCTCGCTGACAACGGTTAATGCAATATAGGATGTGATTAAACCGCCAACTGTTAAAACCAATACCTGAAACACATCCGTATAGCCAATCACTTTCATCCCACCCAATGTAATGAACAATGCAAATACGGCTAATCCAATCATGATCAAATGAAAATGCGTGCCACCTGTTAAATTATTAATTGCGATAGCCCCTAAATATAAGATTGATGTAAGGTTGACAAAGATGTATAAGAATAACCAAAAGATAGCCATGATCATGGCCACGGTTTCATTGTACCTCGTTTTTAAAAACTGAGGCATGGTATAGATCTTGTTCTTTAAATAGACTGGCATAAAAAAAATCGCCACCACCACCAAGGAAACAGCCGCTAGCCATTCGTAAACCGAGATCGCAAGTCCTAATCTAAATCCGTTTCCGCTCATGCCTATAAATTGCTCTGCAGAAATATTAGACGCAATTAAACTTGCTCCAATCGCCCACCATGTTAATTGCCCTTCGGCTAAAAAGAAGTCTTTGGTATTGGTAATGATGGTATTCTTTTTTCGATAGATCCAAATTCCATAAGACGAGATCAATATAAAATACAATATAAAAACAATGTAGTCATAGGTTTGCAATCCTTGATTCATAAAGCGACGTTTAGTGATCTAAATTAAGGTTTATCTATTATATTTAAGGATAATTCAGCGGATATGAACCCAAATTTTAAAAAATTTAGTGCCTTAATTAGTAGCCCTATTCAATTTCGTTTTTTTCTGTTTCAGAAATTACCTGCAGCTTTTTTTTCTGGACTCAGGATTGCACATTTTGATGCAAATACTTGCACTGTTAAAATCAAATATTCATGGTTCAGTCAAAACCCATTTAATTCTATTTACTTCGCAGTAGAAGCGATGGCTGCAGAAATGTGTTCGGGAATGTTGGCATTTGGACAGGTATACCAGCGCAATCCAAAAGTGAGTATGCTAGTGGTGAAGATGGAAGTGAATTTTATTAAAAAAGCAACCGGTACAATATTGTTTACTTGTGAAGATGGTGCGTTAATCCAAGCAGCCATCAATGAATCTATCGAAACTGGGGAAGGTAAAACGATTGTATGTATGTCTAAAGGAAAAAACTCCGCGAACGAAACCGTTGCGGAGTTTTTAATCACTTGGAGTTTTAAAGCTAAAACGTCTTAGCGCCATTTGGCTGATACGCATATCTAAATGTGTAGTAACGTTGCTTGAATAATTTATCGCTTACTGATGCAGTAGCAGGCAAGGTGACACCTCCTTTATAATAATTTAGGATTTCAATTTTTGCAAATTTACCAGTGGCAGTTCTAATCACTAAAACACGACCTGCAATTGGACTTACAAGTGTCGTCAACCCATCATAAGTATACCATGCTCTTCCGCTTCCCAATGGGATTGCATAAGAAGCTGCATTTGAATTGTCTGTCGCAAAGCTTGAATCTACAGGAATTGTTTTTAAATCATCAAACAACCCTTTAAAAACAAATGCGCCACCAATACCCGGGCCACTAGTTCCGCAATTCACTAAAATTTTAGTAGATGAAAAAGCAATATCCCATTTAGTACTTGCTGCATCTGTTGAAGCAATTACTTTATTATCCACTAAACTGTAATAAGTAGTCGAACCTGCACTTTGCGGTCTACCATCAACACCTAAACCTGTTACAGTATCTGCAGCAAGATTGCTCACTGTGATAGCACTCACAGGCACTACAATTGTCTCTTCGTCTTTAGTACAAGCAACCAATGCAATACTCAATCCTAATCCCATCGTAATTTTTCTTAGATTCATTTTCATGTGTTATTGTTTTTTATTTATTGTTATTTTTTTTGTAACTGATATTTAATGCTGGTATAAAATGTTCTACCTGGTAAATTAGGGAGGTTTGCGGCGTCAATATAATTGGATAAATTATCTATACCTGCCTGAAAACTTATTCCATTCTTGAATGATTTGCCAGCAGCACTGTTGATTGCAACATAGCCACTAGCAAATACATCACCATTGTCAAAAACTTCATTGCCGTTATTATTATTAACAGCCCACTTGCTTCTGTAAATGGCTCTTACATTCAAGTAATAACCCTTGGGGGAATTATAATTTATTTTTAGTTGTAGTTTATGTCTACTTGTATTAGGTAAACCAACATACTCATTCAATTTCATGAGCCTGCTATAGCCTTGGCTATTTTTGGTATACACAGTACCCGATTTAATGTCTGCAATTTGGTCTTTATCGCCTGTGCGTAAATATTGATAGCCTCCACTAAGCGACCAGTTTGCATTGAATTTATGTTGTCCCTCTAACTCAAACCCTGTAGTAAATGCACGGCCAATATTTAAATAACTATAAATTTGAGCGCCTGATATATAAGTGCCTACTTGCTGTGATTCAATTAAATTTTTAATGTCATTTCTAAATAATTGTAGGGATACTGCAGAACGGGGGTTGATTTTCCAGTCCCATGTAAAGTGCATGCCATTCGAATATTCAGGCTTAAGTGCTTTCAACAAATTATAATTGGGAAATAAATTGCCTATTTGTCCAAGTGCATCTAACCTAGCAATTACTTGTTGAGCTTGTGCGGAACCAAATACACTATAACTGCCTGCAGCTGCATTGGTAAAGTCTAAAAACAATTGTCTAAAATCTGGTGCTTTAAAACCCTGTCCAACACTGAATCTAAATTGGTGTTTTGAATTCAACTTATACAACATTGACAGCTTAGGACTATAGGCAGAAGCAAACTGCGTATTTTGATCAAATCTTACACCTCCAATTAAAGTAAATTGCTCCGTTGGCTTCCACTCCCACTGTGTAAATGCGTATTGAATATCGTTTTGTTTTCTTAGTTTTTCACTATCATAACGACTACTTTTTACGCCCTCCAAAACTGCACCAACACCAAACACTGCTTGTATATTTTTGCTAAGGTCCCAATCGGTCTGATTTTCAATTCTTTTAAAGTTGTGATTTAACACATCTCTATATGGCAACCCATTAATTGTTAGTAAATTTTGTACAGCATCATAGGTGGTTGTATAAGTTCTTAAACTCGTTTTTAAAGTTTTAGAAAAACGATGGTTCAATGTGGCTGATACATTCAGGTCTTGAATAGCCTCCTTGCCAATCGAATAAATAGTGACCCCATTATTGGATACCGCAATTTCATTTTGAATTTGCTCATTCGTAAAACGTGTATTCAAAACAAAATTCGTTTGACTAGATAGATCCCATTTAATTTGTTGGGTGGTTGAATATCGTTCAATAGGTGTCCTAACTCTACTATTGCTATTTGGACGTATGCTGTATCCGTCTGTATTATAGCTATTGATAAAACCTTGGTATTGAAAATTTTTAGTTTGCAGCTTTGTTTCAAGATTGGCATCTACTGTATTGTATGTACCGTATCTCAATCCAATAGTCAATGGGGCACCCATGGAGGCATCGGTAATAATATTGATTACACCTGCCATGGCTTCGCTACCATATAAACTTGAGGAAGGACCTTTTACAATTTCAATTTTTTTAATATTCCCTAATGCGATTCTATTTAAATCCAATACCCCAGCAGTGCGTCCAACCAATGGTTCTCCATTGATTAAGATAATGGTGTAGTCTGGATTAAGCCCTTGTAATTGTATACCTGCGCCAAAACCACTCGTTAAGTTGAGACCCGTTTGTTCTTTTAAGATATCCGTCAAACGCAATGAACCATTTTGTTGAATCGTTTTTGCATTAATGATGGTAACAGGCACAGTAAGATTGTTCAATTTTCGCTCTGTTCTGGTAGCCGTCACTACCACACTGTCCCCATTAGACTCCAATGTGTCTTTTACAAAACGGGTTTGTGCAAATAAGTTCACAGCTTGAAAAAGCCCTAGTAAAATTAGTAGATAACGAGTTTTTTTCATTCAGAACGCAAAGGTCAAACTTCCTTCCCAGTCCTATCTAAGCTATCACGAATAATTATATAAGATTGGATGTATTTTGACATTCATATGACATAATGAAAGCAGGTTAACCCATGCAATAAAATTTGATGATTTTTATATTAGTTTCATTGAAGAAACTTTAAACAAAAAAGGATGAAACTACTAGAGCTTCATCCTTTTGAACACTATACTTCCAAATTAATTTTTTTCAATAAGTTTTTGTGCGGCCTTCACTTCTGTAGAAACAATAAAGTATTCGTAGAATCTTTTATCGTCTTCTTTTCGAACGCTAGCTATCAAATTATTTTCGCCCTGTGTAATAAAAATATATTTATCATTGATGGCATTAATCACATCGCTTCTTACTTTTTTCTGTAAACCCAGGTTTTTATCTTTAATACCTAATACACGGTTAATTTCAGCAATTTCTACATTTTGTTTTGCGCTATTTGCTTTGATTAATAATTGAATCAAGCTTATTTCAGTTTCGGTAAATGCCTGGTTGACTGTTTTTGTTTTTAATACTTTCAACTGCGCCTGTTCAATTTTCTTTTTTACACTTTGCTTAAATAACCATATGAACAAAAGAATCATGATGATCACAAGGAAGATCGCTAAAACAAAAATTAAGTTCGTATAGTCATTCCCCCAAATTGGAAAATTCAATAATTGTAAATCATTTGAATGAATATCCCATGTTGTAAAATTTTGAAGCCTTGGTTGATATTTATAAAAGGTCCCTTTATAAAAAAATATAGTTACATCGCTTGAATTGCGAATAAAAAATTGATTTAGATCGGCTTTTTTTGACTTATATATTTGATTATGACCATAATCAAATAAATATGCTTCATCATTGATGATGAAAAATCTGCCGTTATCATGTGGAATATGACCATAATTACTCTTTTCATCAATTAACTTAATTAATTCCTTGGAGAGTTTCCCAAGTTTAACCCAATCAAAGGTTTGAATATCTAAATAGTAACTTGAATAATCAAACCCACCATCCTTAAATTTTGGATCTTTAAGCGCCTTGTTTTCCATTTTTTGAAAAGGCACATACAATCTGCCTTCTGTGGGCGAAAACCAATCATAGTAATCGGCAGAGAAAACTCCGATATTGGTTGGCTGGATATCCCATTCCTTATCTGTTTTATTGTATTTTCTTACATGTCCATATTTGTTCCAGAATCCATATCCCCCGTAATTGTAGATTTGGTCTTTATAAATGAAGTTGGTACAACTAATATTGTAGTTGATATTAATCGTATTGTCTATTTTGCTAAATACCACACTATCGCCTAGGGGCTCAGACATCTGAAAAATAAAGCCTGTTTGAGCTAAAAAAAGGTACATTTTACCATTATGCTTGATCAATTCCTGTCTATTGGGGGCAAAACTAGTACCGTTAAGTGGTAAGATATCTGAACTTTTACCTAGTATTACATTACCATTAAAATCGGCTAAACCCTTTATTTTTTGCAATAATGGGTTATAAAACACGGTATAAGACCTTTCACAAGGCACAAATTGTGCTGTAGTTTTATTAATTTGTAGTAAAAACGCTAAAAATACAATTAATTTAAAATTTATGTAACGCATTGTTATTCAATTAATTAATAGGAAAGTAACTTACTATATATTGATTTTATTCATATAAAAATAAGAAATAACCTATTACCTCACTCAATTATTTACCTATTACTTTCTTATTCATTTTTTAAATTAGAATTTTATCTCAGCTTTTGGGGGAAAGCTATGGATTTTACAGGGGAGCCGGGAAAACCAGCTCCCCTTTTCATTTTAGGTCATGATCCAACTGATTTTCAACACTGTGTATTGGCGTACCATTTGCGGTCACAACCAGGAACCTCACCCCCTTTGTTAACAATTTCGTAATATAAGCATACCCCTGATTAGTGGAAATTGAAAGAAATTTACAAGCTCACACATTATCAAATTTTATTTTATGGATTTTAACTCAATCATGAAGATCTTCTTGCCAAAAGACAGGGTTTTCTTTCAACTTTTTGAAGAAGTAGCTGAACATGTAAACGAAATGGGTATTAAATTGAAAGAAATGGTGAACGAGCCAGATGTAGATGTTAGAGCCAATATTTTAGCTCAAATAGAGAATTTAGAGCATAAGAACGATGACTTAACCCATAGTATTTTTACTGAATTGGGTAGAAACTTCATTACGCCATTCGACAGAGAAGACATTCACTACTTGGCAACATCCTTAGATGATATCGCCGATTATATTTATGCTTCTGCTAAAAAAATTAATTTTTATAAAGTAAACCCGAACGATACTGGTATTCATAAACTAGCAGAATTGGTTTTACAAGGAACACAAGAGACTAAGAAAGTTGTTCTAGGCTTACGCAATATGAAGAATATCAAGGAGATGACAGACGCCATGATCAAAATCAACAGTATTGAAAATCAGGCAGATGATATTTTTGATATGAGTATTGAAAAATTATTTGAGCAAGAAAATGATTTTAAAGAAGTCATTAAAAAAAGAGAGATCTACCAAGTACTTGAAATCGCAACCGACAAAATCGAAGATGTTGCAAATGTAGTTGAGTCTATTATCATCAAGTACGCTTAATTTAATTCCAATGACATTACTAATTGTTATCATAGCGCTTGCGCTTATATTTGATTATATCAATGGTTTTCATGATGCCGCCAACTCCATTGCAACGGTGGTATCCACTAAGGTATTGACACCTTTTCAAGCAGTGCTTTGGGCAGCTTTATTCAATACAGTGGCATTTTGGATTTTTAAAGACCATGCAGTTGCAAACTCGATTAGTAAAACAGTGTATAAAGAGTTCATTACCTTACCGGTGATTTTTTCTGGAATATTAGCAGCTATTTTTTGGAACTTGTTAACTTGGTGGTATGGTATTCCTTCTTCTTCTTCTCATACTTTAATAGGTGGATTTGCTGGAGCAGCCATTGCACATGCGCTTTCAGTTAAAGGGATTCATTTTTCTTGGGCAAAAATTGTAGACGCAGACACGATTATTAAAACCATCTTGTTTATATTTTTGGCACCGCTTATTGGTATTATAACGTCTATGTTCATCACTGTTGTGACTATTATGCGTAACATATGGATCCGCATTGGAATCATTGTATTGACTACCTTGTTGACCGCTTTTTTGTTTGACTATTTTGAGAATAGTAAAATGAATGAGAATGCTGAGAAGTTTTATGGTATTGATAAATACAAAAAAGAAGTTTCAACAATTCAATCTGAATTGGCTGAAAATAAAGCAGATACTATTTTATTAAAAAAATTAACGCTGACAGAAGAGAAGTTGACAAAAGCAACTACTAGTTTTAATTTAGTACACCCATTGATTGAAAACTTTGATAATACCAGTGCTGACTCTATTGCAAAAGTTGCAAAAGACAGTGGCTGGTTGGATCAAATTGCAGTAAGTAAATTAAAAGATGCGGTAAGAAACGCAAACGATTTTTTAGTATTAGAAGCCAAAGCGCCTGAAAATGATTCGGCAAAAAAGGAATATGATATTGCTAAAGTTGTTACAGAGGAATACAAAACACCAGTAAAACTACTTTTAGCTGGTACTATTTCTGTTGATTCTACAGTAAAACTTCTAAATCAAATTTATCCGATTCAACCTAAAAATATTGACAAAGTAAAAGCGAAGCTGACCAATTTCAATATCGAGAAAGCTTTTGCCGAGGAGATTGATAAAGCAGATAATACCATGATTGTAAATGGTATTTTTGGTACGGCACTTATTTTTATTTTGATCTACATTTATGTTGAAAAAATCAAAACACCTACAGCGCTATCAGTAGGTAATATGTTTAAAAAATTACAGTTATTTAGTTCTGCTGCATTTAGTATTGGTCACGGAGGTAATGATGCTCAAAAAGTGATGGGTATCATTGGAGCGGCATTAATCGCAAGTGGTTCGATACAAGATTTTGCATCCCTGCCAAATTGGGTTCCAGTGGCATGTTACCTAGCCATTGGATTAGGTACCATGAGTGGTGGTTGGAAGATTGTTAAAACAATGGGATCTAAAATCACCAAAGTAACCCCACTAGAAGGCGTTGCTGCTGAAACAGCTGGTGCATTTACCTTGTTCTTCACAGGTCAGATGGGTATCCCGGTTTCCACAACACATACCATCACTGGATCCATTATAGGTGTTGGTGCAACAAAAAGATTAAGCGCGGTTAGATGGGGTGTGACCACTAATTTATTATGGGCATGGGTATTAACCATTCCTGTGAGTGCTATACTCGCGGCCATCACTTATTTTATTGTAAAATTCTTCCTTGGATAATATAAAAACCGAATAGGTTATTTATAAGATGATAACGGAATGGTAAAAAAAAGACGCTACTAGGTAGCGTCTTTTTTTTATTGAATTAAAAGTATTGTTTTTTGTCGGCCATCAAGGTATTCAAAACTTGATCCATTATAACAGCCATTTTGTTCTAAAGCAATTCTTACAGGTTTATTCCATCCCGCAATAGTATGCGTGGCATTGAGCTCAATTGAGTAACATGTATTTGGACGCATTGAATAATCACCCGAACCTGGAACTCCTTGTTGCATATCCCACATACCAATTGTGGTGCCTGCTGCATGTCCATGAAATCCAATTGGATGCGTGTAGATACTTGGTTGTATGCCTTCTGCTTTTGCCTGTTGAATAGAAGCAGCTAAAATTTCATTTCCGGTTCTGCCAGTTTTAAAATTGGTTGTTAAAATATCTTGCAGTCTATTGGTCTTATTAAAAGCTGCAACTAAGTCTGCAGGTGCTGTGGTTTCATTTGGTAATAATACATAAGCATGTTCTTGCACATCTGAATTAAGTCTTAAATAGCTGATGCCAAAATCTACATGCAATAAATCACCTGGACGAATAATAGCATCTTTTTCATTGCTTATCCTTCTTTGAATCTCTATCGAAGGATGAAACCAAGTTGACAAACCAAGATCGCTTACTTTTTGTCTAAACCACCAAACCAAATCATTCGTACTTGTTTTATTGGGTTGAATCACTCGATTGCTAAATCCTTCTTTAATAATTTGATGACTGATTGCAAGCAGGGTTGGATAGAAGGCCATTTCTTTTTCGGTTCTGGTTTCTAGCCAAGCAACGCCCAATTTTTCAGCAGATACGATTTTTTTTAATTGACTAGGCGACATGGCATCTTTAAGCTCGTTGAACTCTGTCACATGCAGTCCATCCGCATGTCCATAATCCATAGAAGTGTTTAAGCCAATTTGATTGGGGTTTAAACTATCAATGAGCTTTGAAAGTGCCAGCCATTGATTGGGCTCTTTCTCGGGATTCCATGCAGCTTGAATACTTTTGCCTACCTGGTATCTTGCTATGGCGTAACTTTTTAAGGTATTCTTTTTTGTATCTCTATAAAATAACAACATGGTTGTCCTTCTTGCAGAAAGCCATTCTGCAGGTAAAAAAGTTTTTAAGATCGGATCTTCGTTGTATTCTCTTGCAATAATGAGCCAACAATCTATCTTGGCTTCATCCATTAACTTAGGCAATAAATTATCTATTCTGTCTGTCAATACTTCATTGATGGTAAGCGCTTGCTCCTGAACCGACATGACTTGCGCCTGCGTGTTTAATACAAAAAAGAATAGTATGGGGGCAATTATAAAACCTTTCATATAGGGTGTCATTAAATTGAATAAATATTGATACGATATTGAATCTAGAATAAATTAACTACTAAATTTACATCTATGCAAATTCATTTTAAAATTTTTCTTTTTTTATCACTTTCCACGCCTATTATAGCCTCAAGCCAAGAAAAATCAAATAAACTGTCTGATACGAGTTTGCAAACGGTGATTGTCACTGCCAATAAATCAAAAGAAAAAAGAATTGAATCCCCCATTGCGATAAGTATATTGGGCAAGCAGCAGATTCAGGAAGTTAAAGCAGTCAGAATAGATTTTTTATTGAATAAGGTCAGTGGGGTTTTTATGCCAAGCATTGGGAACGAACAACATATGATGTCTATAAGACAACCAGTTTCTTTAAAAGGCTTATACCTATACCTAGAGGATGGCCTGCCTATTAGAACTAGCGGTTTATTTAGCAACAATGCCCTCATCGAAATCAATACTGCGGCCATTCAGCAAATTGAGGTTATAAAGGGACCTGCATCGGCATTGTATGGTGCAGAAGCCATTGGAGGGGTAGTGAATTTTATACATGCGCCAAGACCCATCAAAAACCAATTGTCTATTAGCAATCATATCAATAACAACGGGCTTTTAAAAACTGATTTAGCATGGAACAAAGCTGGTAAAAAATCTGGCTGGGCAATTAACCTCAGTCAGATAGGACAGAAAAATGGACAACTTGAATACAGTGATTATACTAAAACTGCGTTGAGCATAAAAAGGGATTTTACATTTAAGAAAAAATGGACAGGATACCAACAACTGCAATACATCCATTATGATGGGCAGATGACAGGGACGGTGGATAGCTTAAAATTTCAAGCAAGAAATTATAGTACCCAACAAAGCTTTACTTATCGAAAATTGGACTTGGTTCGTATAAGACAAAATTTATCTTATGCATGGAGTGCAACACAAAAAACAACTGTGAACCTTTTATACCGAGGCAATACAATGGGTCAAAATCCAGCCTATTTAATTGCTGCAAGTTCGAATCCAACAAAATTTAGAGGACAGATAAATTCAAATCGTTTTGATGCTTACGTTTTTGATCTACAACATCAAATTAATTTGAAAAAATTAAAATCAAAAATTCTAATAGGTGGTTATATGGATGCGACTCAGCAAGGATTAATCGCAAGCTATATTGATATCTTTAAAGACACAAACATCAATAAATTTACAAGCTATACAAGAAGCGCCATTGATAGTTTAATTACCAACTATCAAACAACCATTGATAATAAAGCAGTCTATTTAAATTGGATTCAACCAATTACGAATCGCCTACGAGTTAATGCCACATTGAGGTACGACCAATTTAATTATCAATTTAAAAATAAATTAGCTACTGGGACACCAACTTCAAATAATGTATTCACCAACTGGGCACCTAAAATTGGTATGACATACAATCAATTGAACTGGGGAGGTTATGTAAATTATAGTGAGGGTTTTGTTCCTCCTCAAATCACTGAAATCTACAATGCCATTCGTGTTCCTTATTTATTACCTCAAAGTTTTTCGAATTATGAAATTGGATCTTGGATCAGCATACCGAATGGTTATATCGAATGGTCTTTATACCAGTTGAATGGCCGCAATGAAATTATATCTGTCCGACAAGCAGACGGCGTGAACCTGAATCAAAATACTGGTCAAACAAAACACTTTGGAATAGAATACCAACTGAAATATAATTTTAGCAAATTAGTTCAGCTGAATTTTAATGGTAGCAATGCCAAGCACCTTTACGTCAATACCATTTTAAAAGGAACAGATATTAGCAACAAAGAAATGGTGGCCGCGCCTCGTTTTTTTAGTAACCTGACTGTATTAAGTCAATGGAATAGTGCTTTAAGCTCATCCTTAGAATGGCAACACCAGTCTGGTTATTTTATGGACGAGATCAACGCTAATCGTTATCCAGGTTTTGATGTGCTCAATCTCAGGGTCAATTACACAGTGAAAAAACACGAATTCTGGTTGCAATGTTTAAACCTGACCGATCAATTTTATGCCACCATGGCCACCAAAAACTTTAGTGTACGAGGCAACAATGCTTATGCCTATTATTTAGGCGACAATAGAACATTGGCATTGGGTTGGAAGTGGAACATCATTCCATAAAAAAAGGGGCCGCTAACTGCGGCCCCTTTTTTTAAATTCTATCTCGAAGGATAATTGATCTTATATATGATTAATTTCCGCCTCCTACACGGATATTCATTCCGCCCATTCTAATACCTCCACCTCTTTGCATGTCTTGCATTAATTTCTGCATATTTTCTTGGAACTGCGCTCTATTCATTTTATCACCCTTAGATGGTGCAACCAATTCTTTTTTTGGATACTTCGCACTCACTTCAACCGCAGTTGTTACAGTTGCGCCATTATCTTGATCTATTTCCATAATCACACCTGGCAATCCGCTGTAATTATCTGGACCAAAAGACACTGGGATATTCTCGGCATACCAAACTACTAATTCAGTTTCTTTGGGCGCCCTTGGTGTATTCGCTGTTGTATCAGCATTGTTACCTCCGCCACCTATGCTCACACGCATGCGCATCTGAGGAGATGTAATCATCGTAGTGGCTTTTTTACATAGTTGTTTCGCGATGGTTTTTGTTTCCTCTGATAATTTCCACTTGTATTGCTTTAAAGAATCAATAATTAAAAATTCTTTTTCAAAAAATGCGCGTTCTTCATATTGCATTTGTTTTGCAATATCAGTATAGGTATTTGCAGTTGGCATTCTAAAATTCATGCGCATTCCACCACCTCCACCACCACCAGCATTCGCAAACGGATCTGGTGCTTCTTCATCTACCACTGATCTGAATAAGCTTGCATTCTCATTAAAAATTAATTCAAACTTATCTGTTCTGAATTCTGGCACCATCGACTTCATTTGAGGATCGGGCAGGTTACGATGCATGTTGATCTTACGCTCATAACTAATTTTCCCTTCCTTCATTTGCGCCTTAGCTGTTGTTGTTATACTTGTTAATGTGATCAACAATCCAAAAACTAATTGTATTTTTTTCATAAAAGCTATTTTTCGTTCTTTAAAATTATGATAGTATTGAAACTAATTGGTTAAAGATAACTACTTTAATTTCAGTTTTAAATTTTACATTCTAATCATCATACCACCTGCTCTTGCACCACCGCCTAATCCAGATTTTTGTAAACTGTAAGTGAAAGTCAACATAAAATACTGACTAATTACATTATAGGATCTATCCACAATCTGATTCTGAGATACGTTTCGGTTAATACCAATATTCTTATTCAATAAGTCAAAGGCGCTCATTTTTATCTCTGCTCTCTTATTTTTTAAGAAAAATTTAGAAAAGCTTGCATTCCAAATTGGAATTGCTGTATTAAATCCCTCGGCTCGACCTGTGTTAATGGCATAGTTGAAGGATTGATTCAATACGATATTCAATGGCAGGTAATTGGTCATATCAGCACCAAAGACTTTAGTCAAAAAGTTGGTATTCAATGTTGGATTTACTTCATTCGATGTTTGGCTGAAAGAATAACGTGCAGTCAAATTGATATCAATGACATCGTCTACAATATAGGTATACGACATACTAGGTCCAGTAGATTTTGTCACTATGGTATTTAAAATACCATTTGCATATGAGATATTATTATTCAAGCCTGCATTTAATCCAAAGCTCAATCTAGATTTTAATTTTTTGATGCCAAAGCCATAATTCATAGAACCATTGATTCTATATGCTCCATTGACATTGACAGGTCTTGTAAGAATTGTACGATTTGGTAAAACGCTATCATAATTGACGATCGAATTATTTGTAGTAGACGCGTTCAATGTAGAAAAGAAACTTTTACCTGCTAAAATTTTAGAACTGAAAAAACGAATATTGACATTATGTACATAGCTTCTTTTTAAATCTGGATTACCTATGGATTGTCTGTTGATATTACTTTGATCCAATACAGGTTGTAATTGGGTGATAGAAGGCTGATTCGTGGATGTACGATAGTCTACATTGAAATTTTTTGTTTGAGAGAAGTTGTACCTGAAAGTTGCATTAGGCAAGATGTCTTGAAAACTTTGACTCAGTTTTGTTTTTGCACTGATGTTCTCGCCATCAAGCACTGCTTTTTGCAAAGAAACTCCAGTGGAGAAATTATATTTCTTTTGATTGGACCTGTAGCTCATCCCTCCGCCAGAATAAGTATATTCACTATTGAACTCGTTGGTTAAACGTGTGTTCAATAAATCATAATTATCTGTTGCGTCGTTACGATCAAAAATTCTTCTACTAGAGGAACCAATACTTTTACTTAAATAAGTATTGAATTCTAATAATGATTTTTTACCCAATGGTTCTGTATATATTAAATTAGCAGAATAACTTGAATTTTCTCCTTTACGCGTATTTTGTTGATCTAAAATTGAATCATTCGTTAGCGTATTATTGATATAAGATAATTGTTCTGTAAACTGATTCCCCGTAGAATTAGAGCGATTAAAACTTTGTGTTATTGTAGAAGAAATAGTACGTCCTTTTTTAGCAAACTTTTTTCTTAATAATAAAGTGCTTGCTGCATTGACTGCATCAGAAGCACTAGAAGCGATGGTGCTATTACTATTAAGTAAGTTTCCATTGGTTAAATAGGTTTGTGTAGAGTCTTCGCTATAATTAGTGGTTTGTTGCAAACCTAAGCTTGGTGTAAACCTAAATGAAAAATTGTCGCTCACTTTATGATCGATCGTGCTTCCAAAATTTTGTTGTTTATTGCCTGCTATTGAATTAGAATTTGAAATTCTATTGAATGCATTACCAGGCGTAAGGTTCTGAGTAAAAGAGCTACTGATATTATTTCTTTCTACATCACTAATAGAAAGGTTGGCATTGAATTCGGTTTTTTTACTATTAAATAAATTTGAATAGTTCCCTCCTATAGAATAGGTCTCTGCAATACCTTGCGCATTGGCATCTGTTTCGCCAGAACCACCACTAAGATTGACAGTTACACCTGCGCCAGCGCCTGGTCTACCTCCTCCACCTCCCGAAAAATTAACAATGTTTCGGCCCGAAAAATTTTGTCTGTTGGTATTATTGGCACCACCAATAGCAGAAAATTGTTCTTCATTATTAATGACGTTCACATTGCCTTGTGCATCAAATACACTTGGCGTTCCAGTACCCGCATTCAATTTACCAAAAGTGGATTTGTTACGGTCTTTTTTTAATTTTAAATTAATCGCTGTTTCCTCTGAGCCATCATCAATGCCAGTGAACATAGCTTGATCAGACTTACGATCATATACCTGAATTTTATCTACGGCATCTGCAGGTAAATTTTTAGTAGCCATCATCGGATCGCCTGTAAAAAATTCTTTTCCATTCACAAAAACCTTGGTCACTTTTTTTCCATTCACAGTAATACCACCAGATTTATCTACTTCCATTCCGGGCATCTTTTTTAATAAATCTTCTACCACTGCGTTCGGTGCTGTCTTAAAATTTTCTGAATTAAATTCTACTGAATCTCCATTGATCACTACTGGTGGTCTGCGCGCAGTCACGGTCACCGTGCTCATCGTATTCACATCGTTCATATAAATCAAACCCATGTCTACTGTTTTTTCTGTTCCAGTGATAACAGGCACCCATTTAGGTATATACCCTACATAAGAAACTGAAATCAAATAGGATCCAGGTGAAACATTTTTAAAATTGAACAACCCAGCCTCATTCGTTCTTGAAAAACTAACCAAGGAAGAGTCATTAGCATATACAAGAGAAACCGTTGCTGAATTAAGGGCTCTACCCGCAATACTATCCTTTAAACTGCCTTGAATGGTCAAATTTTGCGCAAATCCAACATAACTCATTAATAATAAGCAATTTATGAAAATAAATTGCACCAATTTGTGTTTATACATAATACAAAGATACGATTTCTTAGGTCAGGATTGTCAATTCCTACCTAAGTTTTTAGTTAAAATTATTAAAATATTTGATGAGCGGCGATCTTGTGTTGTTTCATTTTTTTTCGGGAACTATTGGATTGACGTAACTTTCAAAAAATAAACATTATGAGAATAATTGCTTTGACTCTATTCTTGGGGCTTGGTTTAATCAGTTCACAAGCG
>CAMAQL010000025.1 GCA_945860605.1 Chitinophaga pinensis | reverse complement strand
TTATCCTTAGAAGGAAGTTTGGGTGCGGGGATTTTAGTCGCCGCCATCATGGTCTATTTGAAATGGAAAGAAAAAGACAAAGTAAAACTAACAAAGCCTGAAACCCGCACTGTACAAGTGTGGCCGCAGGATAGAGTAGGTGATATTGTTTTGAAAGCGGCACTTTGGGGTTTCCTTGGTGCAAAGATTTTTCATAATTTAGAAAACCTAGAAGAGTTTAGTAGAGATCCCATTGGGTCCCTTATTTCTTTTAGTGGTTTGACATTTTTTGGGGGTCTAATTTTAGCTACCATTGCGATTATCTATTATTTAAAAAAGGAAAAAATTTCAGTGATACATTTTGCTGATGCGATGGCACCAACCATGTTATTTGCCTATGCAGCTGGAAGAATCGGATGTCAAATAAGTGGAGACGGTGATTGGGGTATTGTGAACACCAATCCAAAGCCATTTGGGTTGATACCAGATTGGGCATGGGCTTATCAATATCCTCATAATGTAGTGAACGAAGGGGTACCAATCCCTGGATGTGTTGGGGCTTATTGTAATCAATTGCCATTGCCAGTATATCCAACAGCATTGTATGAAATTATTGCCATGTTCCTCTTGTTTGCCATCATGTGGAGCTTTAGAAAGAAAGTAACTCAGCCAGGTATCTTAACGGGTATTTATTTAATTTTTGCTGGTGGAGAAAGATTTTTGATTGAAAAGATTAGGGTGAATAATAAATATTATTTTTTACCATTTCAACCAACACAAGCCGAATTGATTTCCGTAATTTTAATCATATTTGGTTTGTTGTTTTTAATCAAATCAAAAACTTGGTTTCCAAAAAAATAATCTTAATTAATACATTCATTTTCATATACAATTCGATTTTTAATCATCTTTAAATTTTCATTATGCCATCATTTGATATCGCAAGTTCAGTAGACGTTCAAATATTAGACAACGCTGTAAATGTGGTGAAAAAAGAAATCACAAACAGGTTTGATTTTAAAGGAATTCATGTGGTGATTGATCTTAATAAAAAAGACTTCATGCTTAAATTAGAGTCTGATTCTGAGATGAAACTCCAACAAATTGTGGATGTGCTTTTAAGTAGATCTATCAAACAAGGAATAGATGCCAATGCATTTGATTTGTCAAAAACCCCACAACCAAGTGGTAAGACCTTTAAACAAGACGTCCCGGTAAGAAATGGCTTAAAGCAAGAAGATGCTAAAAAAATCGTTAAGTTCATCAAAGACAAGGGTTTAAAGGTACAAACCGCAATTATGGACGATATTATTAGATGTACTGGGAAGAAAATCGATGATTTACAGGAAGTTATAGCAGCTTGTAGGACCGAAAACTTTGGCGTTCCACTTCAATATATCAATATGAAGTCCTAATTATGTCTTTATTAAGGGACTTTCCAGCCAAAAATTTGTTTAAAAAGGCATTTTAGCCTACTTTTGCAACCTATTTTATAATTGCCACGGCAAAAACCGTGCAGCCTTAAACATCATAATATGAAACAAGGTATCCATCCAGAAGCGTATCGTTTCGTTGTCTTTAAAGACATGAGTAACCAAACTTCTTTTTTAGGTAAGTCTAGTGCAAACACTAAGGAAACAATCGTATGGGAAGACGGTAAAGAGTATCCAGTAATTAAAGTGGAGATCTCAAACACATCTCACCCTTTCTACACAGGTAAGAACATGTTAGTAGATACTGCTGGTCGTATCGATAAGTTCAACAAGCGATACGCAAAAGCAAAATAAATTAAAGCATTTAATTTTCATTAACCCTTTCCAACATCAGTCGGAAAGGGTTTTTTGTATCAGGATACAATTTGCCCATCTTTCCTATTCAATACTTACCTTTGTGTATTAGGAATTGCTAAATAAAATGACTATGCAGAAATTAGATATTTTGGCCTTTGGTGCACACCCAGATGATGTGGAATTAGGATGTGGTGGTACTTTGTTAGCTGCTGTAGCTGAAGGGAAAAAAATAGGTATCATTGATCTCACACAAGGAGAACTAGGTACAAGAGGAACTGTTTCTGATAGATCAAATGAAGCAGTATTAGCAGGTGAAATAATTGGTGCTACTATTAGAGAAAATCTAGGCATGCAAGATGGTTTTTTTGTAAATGATCAAGCGCACCAAATGGCTGTGATTGAAATGATAAGAAAATACCAACCCGATATTATTTTATGCAACGCCCCTGAAGATCGTCATCCAGATCATGGTAGAGCTGCTAAGTTAATAGCGGATGCTGCTTTTCTAGCTGGATTGGTTAAAGTTCAAACTACCCATAAAGGAGTTGCACAAGCTGCTTGGAGACCAACACATGTGTTTCATTATATTCAATCTAGAAATTTGCAACCTAATTTTGTAGTGGATATAAGTGCCTACATGGATAAAAAAATGGAATCGGTTCTTGCTTATACATCTCAGTTTTACAATCCAAATTCAAATGAGCCGGATACTTTTATTTCTAGTGATTCTTTTTTAACATTCATTAAAGGACGTGCTAAAGAGTTTGGACAACAAATTGGAGTGCAGTATGCAGAAGGATTTATTTCAGAGAAAATGATTGGTATACAAAGTTTTGATGGATTCATTCAAAAGACGACTTAATAGACTTTTTTAAAAAACGCAATATGGCAATAGTAAAAGTTGGTTTAATACAAATGTCTTGTACTGCAGATGTACAAGCTAATAAAGCAAAAGCAATCGAAAAAATTAAAGCTACAGCAAAGCAAGGTGCGCAAATTATTTGCTTGCAAGAGCTATATACTTCATTGTATTTCTGTGATGTGGAAGCGTATGAAAATTTTAAATTAGCTGAACCAATTCCTGGTAAAACAACAGACGAATTAGCAGTGTTGGCAAAGGAATTAAACATTGTGATCATTGCATCTTTATTTGAGAAAAGAGCAGAAGGCTTATATCATAATACAACTGCCGTCTTGGATGCGGATGGTACCTATTTAGGAAAGTATCGTAAAATGCATATTCCTGATGATCCAGCTTATTATGAAAAATTTTATTTTACACCGGGTGATTTAGGGTATAAGGTTTTCAAAACTAAATTTGCTACTATTGGTGTTTTGATCTGTTGGGATCAGTGGTATCCAGAAGCTGCAAGAATTACAAGTTTAATGGGTGCAGAAATGTTATTTTATCCAACAGCAATTGGTTGGGCTACCGCACAGGACGAAGCAACTAATACAGAACAATACAATGCTTGGCAGACCATTCAAAGAAGTCATGCTGTGGCCAATGGCGTTCCAGTTATTAGTGTGAATCGTGTTGGATTAGAGCAAGATGGTTTAATGCAGTTCTGGGGTGGTAGTTTTGTAAGTAATCCATTTGGAACTTTATTATACAAAGCATCACATGATCAAGAAGAGATTGCAGTGGTAGATATAGATACAGAAAAATCGGATAGTTATAGAACCCATTGGCCGTTTTTACGCGATCGCCGAATTGATTCTTACCATCCTATCACTCAAAGATATATAGACGATGAGCAATAAAATGCATCAAAATATACAAGAAGCAATATTGGAAGGAGCCACACCAAAAGCATTGGGATATACTTTCCCGGCTGAGTTTGCAAAACAAGATGCTACTTGGTTAAGTTGGCCACATAAAGAGGCAAGCTGGCCAGGAAAATTAGATAGTATCTATCCATCTTATATTGAATTCATTAAAATTTTAACCTTATCTCAAAAGGTTTGTATCAATGTGGTGGATGCTTCGATGCAAGCAACTGCAACACAAATGATGCAGGCGCTAAAGGTAGATTTAACAAAGATTCAATTTTTTATACATCCAACCAACGATGCATGGTGTAGAGATCATGGCCCAAGTTTTTTAATTGGAAATAATCCTGCTGCGTCTAAAGCGATTGTAGATTGGAATATCAATGCATGGGGAGGAAAATATCCACCATATGATTTAGATGATGTGATTCCAACGCGCATTGCGGAAGCATTGAAACTTCCTGTTTTTTATCCAAATATTATTATGGAAGGTGGGTCTGTTGATTTTAACGGCGCTGGAACGGTCATGACTTCCAAAAGTTGTTTATTGAATGAAAATCGAAATCCGCATTTGAATCAAACACAAATTGAACAATATTTATGTGATTATTATGGCGTAGAACAAGTGTTATGGGTGTCTGAAGGCATTGTGGGAGATGACACAGATGGACATATCGACGATACAGTTCGTTTTGTGAATGAAGACACGGTTGTAACAGTGGTAGAAACCAATAAGGATTCAGAAAATTATACTTTGTTACAAGACAACTTAAAAGAGATACAACAAATGCGTTTGATCAATGGTAAGCAATTGAATATTGTTGAATTACCAATGCCTGCAGATGTGATTTACGAAGACCAATTCCTGCCTGCCTCTTATGCGAATTTTTATATTAGTAATGCACATGTGGTGGTTCCAACTTTTCGTTGTGAAAGGGATGATCAGGCAATGCAAATTATTCAAGATTGTTTTCCAACAAGAGCAGTGGTAGGCATTGATTCAACCGATATTATTTGGGGATTGGGTAGCTTCCATTGTTTGAGTCAACAAGAACCTTCTTCAAAATAAGGGCTTAGTAATATCAAATTCTATTCTTTTAAATTTTTAATTAGGATTATGCGTTTAAAATATTTTACTTTCTTAATTCTCATCGTTGGTATTTATGCTTGCAGCAGTTTCCCTTATGGCAATACCAATCGTCAATACATTCGACAAGCAAAACTATTATCCCAAAAAATAGTATTGTCTCCTGAAACACAATCAGAGAATCAATTACCCCTTGCCAAAGAATGGGTAGGTACAACCAATTTTGATTTACGTAAACCTAATTTTGTAGTCATCCACCACACAGCACAAAATTCTTGTGAACAAACTTTGAAAACTTTCACATTAGAAAGAACAAAAGTGAGTGCACACTATGTGATTTGTAAAGATGGAACCATACACCATATGTTGAATGACTATATGAGGGCTTGGCATGGAGGGATTGGCAGTTGGGGAAATAATACAGACCTTAATTCAAGTTCTATTGGTATAGAGATTGACAACAATGGTTTTGAGCCTTTTGAGACAGCTCAAATAAACAGCCTTTTACAATTGCTTGCCCAACTAAAAAATAAATACCAAATTCCAGTCGACCATTTTGTTGGACACAGTGATATTGCACCAAGACGTAAGGTAGATCCCAATATCAATTTTCCGTGGAAAACATTGTCAAGTATGGGCTATGGTATTTGGTTTGAGCCAGATGCAAACTATCAACTCCCAACTGGCTTATCTATCCAACATGCATTGAGTTTGGTGGGGTATGATACCAAAGATAGTATTGCTGCAATCCTTGCTTTTAAACGTCATTTTAGACAAGATAGTGCTCGTTTAATGAATCAAGCAGATAGTTCGGTTTTGTCTCAACTGATTCAATATAAACTCAAAAATTAGTGTTTAACGCTAATTAATTTTCATTTAATACGATCGAATAAAAAGGAAAATTTTACTTAATTTTTTTTGCTTGCTAACAATTGTTAGTGTAATTTTGAACAAATATTTTTACTATGGATTTAAGCTTATCAGAAGAGCAGTTAATGATTCAAAAAGCAGCTCGTGAATTTGCGCAACAACAATGTCTTCCGGGTGTCATTGAAAGAGACGAACACCAAAAAGTACCTAGAGAACAATTACTACAATTAGCCGATCTTGGATTTATGGGGATCATGACACCTGTTGAATATGGAGGTGCTGGTATGGATACCATTAGTTATGTGTTAGCAATGGAAGAAATTAGTAAAGTAGATTCAAGTGTGAGTGTATGTGTGAGTGTGAACAATAGTTTAGTATGTTGGGGTTTAGAAAAGTATGGTAATGAAGCACAAAAGCAAAAATATTTAACGCCGTTGGCTCAAGGAAAAAAAGACGGGGAATTGTATGTAGGGGCTTTTTTATTAAGTGAACCAGAGGCGGGTAGTGATGCAACACATCAACATACAAGTGCTATTGATAAAGGAGATCATTATGTATTGAATGGCGTAAAAAACTGGATCACCAATGGCTCAACTGCATCGGTCTACTTAGTGATGGCACAAACTGATGCTTCAAAGGGATCAAGAGGGATCAATGCATTTATCGTTGAAAAAAATACACCTGGTATTACGGTAGGCCCTAAAGAAAATAAGATGGGGATTCGTGGAAGTGACACACATTCTATTTCATTCATGGATGTGATTGTTCCAAAAGAAAATAGAATAGGGGATGATGGATTTGGATTTAATTTTGCAATGAAAACCTTGAATGGTGGACGTATTGGAATTGCAGCGCAAGCATTAGGCATTGCAAGTGGCGCATACGAATTGGCGTTGGCTTATAGTAAAGAAAGAAAATCCTTTGGTAAACCAATTCATGAGCACCAAGCAATACAATTTAAATTGGCAGAAATGGCCACTCGAATTGAGACAGCAAGATTATTATGTTATAAAGCGGCTTGGGAGAAAGACAATCATATGGATTATGTGATGAGTGCAGCTATGGCAAAATTACACGCAAGTGATACGGCAATGTGGGCGACTACAGAAGCTGTTCAAGTACATGGTGGATATGGATTTGTGAAAGAATTTCATGTGGAGCGCCTAATGCGAGATGCAAAAATTACACAAATTTATGAAGGCACTTCAGAGATTCAGAAAATGGTGATTGGACGATCTATCACTAAATAATGGATTGCTAGTATTCTTCATAATGGGTTCCTTATTTGGGTTGTTCTAATTACCTTTGTACCCTATGCCAGTCAATATTTCAGCTTACCAATCTATTCAAGCTACACTAGTAGACCAAGGAGTTTCCCTGATAGCTGTGAGTAAAACCAAGCCTCAAGAGGAGCTCATGGAATTATATGCATTAGGTCATCGTGCTTTCGGCGAAAACTATGTGCAAGAGTTAGTAGATAAAGAAGCAGCATTACCAAAAGACATTCAATGGCATTTTATTGGACACCTTCAATCCAATAAAGTAAAATACATTGCCCCATTTGTGTATATGATTCATGGGGTTGATTCAGAGAAATTATTACAAGAAATTAATAAGCAAGCAATTAAGCAAAATCGTATCATTGATTGTCTATTGCAAATTCATATTGCAACAGAGGAAACAAAGTTTGGTTTTGATGGCCCTGCATTACACGAGTTATTAATGAGCGGAAGGCTATCTAGCTATTCTAATATTCGAATTAGAGGTTTAATGGGGATGGCTAGCTTTTCTGAGGACCAAGCTTTATTGAGCCAGGAGTTCACGACTTTAAAAATGTATTTTGATAAGGCCCAACCAGCTTTCCCTGATGGATCCTTTGATACACTTAGTATGGGTATGAGTTCGGATTATGGATTAGCCATTACGAAAGGAAGTACTATGGTAAGAATTGGTAGCTTATTATTTGGTGCAAGAAATTATCCTGCAAAAAATTAAATATTTCATAGAAAGACGAACTATAAAAAAAGAGGCTCAATTGAGCCTCTTTTTTTAATCTAATATAGGATAGTAATATTAGTTAACTCATCCTACTAAATCATTTTCTAATTTTCTTACTTCGTTTTTGAATGATCAAAAACCAATTGACAAAATGCTTTCACACCAACAATAAATCCAGACTCATCTAAATAAAAATCTGGAGTATGATGCGGGCCTGCTTTACTAGGATCAGTTCCTTTTGGTAGAGCACCTAAATTAAAAAAGAAGCTAGGTACTTTTTCACCAAAGAATGAAAAATCTTCTGCACCAGTCTCCCAAGTAGATTCTGATACGTTGTCCGTACCTGCTGCTTTAATTAAAGCTGGTAATGTTTTCTTCACTAAACTTGGGTCATTATACGTTACCAAAGTTTTTGTTTCAATGATCACATCGGCAGTAGCTCCAGAACTTGCTGCAATTGTTTTTGCAGTATGCTTGATGCGCTCATGTACTTCTTTTTGCATTTTACTATCAAGCGTTCTAATAGTACCACTTAACTCTGCAGTTTCTGGAATAATATTTTGGCGAACACCAGCATTCATTACGCCCACTGTAATAACTACAGGTGCAGTGGTTAAATCCATTTGTCTACTTACAATATGTTGTAAGCCTTCAATGATTTGTGCAGATGCTGCAATTGGATCTACACCACCCCAAGGTTGTGAACCGTGACTTCCTTTACCATTTACTTTGATATTAAACCAATCAGCAGCAGCCATGAATGCACCAGATTTATATTTTAAAGTACCCACTGGAGTTTGTGAATTAATATGTATACCAAAGACTGCCTCTACTTTTGGATTGTCTAAAGCGCCTTCTTTGATCATTAATTGTGCACCACCTTCTTCATTCGCTGGAGCACCCTCTTCGGCTGGTTGAAATAAGAATACTACAGTACCAGGAAGGTCTTTCTGCATGGCATGCAATACTTTGGCTGTTGCCATTAACATAGCGGTATGTGAGTCATGACCACAAGCGTGCATTACTGAGACTTTTTTACCATCAAAATCGGTTGTGACTTTAGATGCAAATGGTAAGTTACTTCTTTCAAAAACTGGCAATGCATCTATATCTGCTCTTAATGCAATAACAGCACCTGGCTTACCACCTTTTAATACAGCTACTACGCCTGTTTTAGCAACAGGGTAGCGTACTTCAATACCTGGTAATGTTTTTAAGAAATCAGCAATGTATTTTCCAGTATTGTATTCTCTATTGGATAATTCTGGATTTTGGTGAAAATGTCTTCTCCATTGAATTAACTCAGGCTCTACTTTTTCTACAAGTTGGGCATAATTTTTTGGTAGTTCTTGTGCTATTGAATTGACTGCAATCAATAAGCTTATTGCGAATAACAGTTTACGCATTGGATAGGTTTTTATGATGAAATAATTTGAATGAATAAAATAGGATGTTTAAAAAATTGATTTGAATATGATATAGAATAAATCATTAGTGATAAATATTTTGTTTGGGTTGTTTCTGTTAAGCTTGGTATTCTCCAAAAATATTTCTTAGAATGTCTGAAATTTCTCCCAAAGTACAGTTGGCCTCTACAGCAGCAATCACAGTTGGCATCATATTTTGTCCTGAGTTGACTGCGTCCTTAATCGCTGCCAAGCAGCTTAATGCAAGTGCTTGATCACGATTTGCTCTTAATACTTTTATTTTCTCAATTTGCGCTTGCTGAATGCGTGCGTCAATTTTAAAAACAGGAATCTTATTACTTTCATCTGATTGGTATTCATTGACACCAACAATGATTTTTTCTTTTGATTCAATATCTTTTTGGTACTTGTAGGCACTATCGCTAATCTTTTGTTGCATCCATCCAGATTCAATTGCTGCAACCGATCCACCCATTGTATCAATTTGCTGGATCAATTCAAGTGCTTTGGTTTCGACTTCTGCAGTTAAATTTTCTACAAAATAACTACCTGCTAATGGGTCTGCAGTTTCTGGGATACCACTCTCAAACGCCACTATTTGTTGTGTTCTTAAAGCAATTGTAGCAGCTTGTTCGGTAGGTAAGCCTAGTGCTTCATCAAACCCATTGGTATGTAAACTCTGTGTGCCACCCATGACAGCTGCAATGGTTTGAATGGTCACCCTTGTAATATTGTTAAGAGGTTGCTGGGCTGTTAAAGTGGCCCCACCTGTTTGTGTATGAAAACGTAACATCATTGCTTTTTCATCTGTGGCCCCTAAGTCCTTCATCATCTTTGCCCAAATGGTTCTTGCCGCTCTAAACTTAGCGACTTCTTCAAATAAGTTATTGTGCGCGTTAAAGAAAAAGGATAGTCTTTTTCCAAACACATTAATATCTAATCCTTTTGCTAATGCAGCTTCCACATAGGCTTTACCATTGCTTAAGGTAAATGCAATTTCCTGCACCGCAGTACTTCCTGCTTCACGAATATGGTATCCAGAAATAGAGATGCTATTCCATTTTGGTAAATTGGAACTACACCATTCAAAAATATCTGTAATGATACGCATGGAATGCCTTGGCGGATAGATATAAGTGCCTCTTGCAGCGTATTCTTTTAATATATCATTTTGGATGGTGCCAGAAAGTTGTTTTAAATCGATACCTCTTTTCTTTGCGACCGCTACATATAATGCTAAGAGAATAAATGAAGTGGCATTGATGGTCATGGAAGTACTGATTTTATCCAAAGGAATACCATCAAATAAAACTTCCATATCCTCGATAGAACAAATAGAAACACCCACTTTGCCAACTTCTCCGTCTGCCAAAGCATGGTCTGCATCATAACCAATTTGAGTAGGTAGGTCAAAAGCAACACTAAGACCCATCACCCCCTGTGATAATAAATAATGATAGCGTTGGTTACTTTCCTGCGCTGTGGAAAAACCGGCATACTGACGCATTGTCCATAATTTCCCTCGGTACATATCCTTTTGCACCCCTCTAATGAAAGGGTAGCTGCCTGGATCCGGAATTGCTTTTGCTGAATCTGGAAGATCCGATGGGGTATAGACCTGTTGAATCTCTATCCCACTGTCCGTTTGCTTCTTGTTTAATTCCATAGTTCAAATTACGAAAATTTACTTGTTTTTAAACGCAATAATTTTCCTTTTTCTATAAATTTGGAGCCATACAAACCCATTATAAGTGTTAATTTTGTATAAATTATGTAGTTTGAATTTTTCGAGTTACACAATACCTTAAATTAATTATTTATGTCTACAATAACCGATACTGCACCGACACCAGTTAGTTTTACAGCTGGTGCGATAGAAGAAATTGAGCGTTTAATGCATGCCCCAGATTTTGACCAACAACAAAGGCTAAGAGTGGGCGTAAAAGGTGGTGGATGCAGTGGGATGACCTATGTCTTAGGTTTTGATGTCACCACAGATAAAGACCTTTTATTTTCAATTGAGGGTATCCCTTGCTGCATTGAAACATCGCATCAGATTTATTTATATGGGATGCAGATAGATTGGCAGGGTGGATTGAATAGCCGTGGATTTACATTCACCAATCCCAATGCTTCAAGTACTTGTGGATGCGGAACTTCATTTGCAGTATAGTTTTTAGAAATAATACATCATTCTCGCTCTCTATCGCTTTGCTCAAAAGTTCGCTCAAATGAGTATTCTATTCTAAATTTTCTTAGCTAATTTCATAAAACATAAAGTATAGCATAAAAAAAGCCCCTCGAATTTCGAGGGGCTTTTTTTATATTCAATCACACTATACTATGCATTGCTAGCACTATGTTTTTTTGCTTTTGGTTCTGAACCCAATGGCTTGTTCTTAGCAAAGTCTACTAATACTGGAGCAGCTACAAAGATAGAAGAGTAAGTACCTGTGACAACACCAATCAACATGGCGAATGCAAAACCTCTTGTTACTTCACCACCAAAGATGAATAAGATTAAGATGGTTAAGAATACTGTCAATGAAGTCATCACTGTTCTTGATAATGTTTGGTTGATTGCTTTATTAATGATAGTAGCATTGTCTTGACCTTTCATTAAATGACTGTCCTCACGAATACGGTCATATACAATCACAGTATCATTCATAGAGAAACCAATCACAGTAAGAATCGCGGCAATAAAGTGCTGATCAATCTCTAATGGGAATGGAACGACTTCTCTTAAGAAACTAAATACAATCAAGGTTACAAATACATCATGTAATAATGAGAAGATCGTACCTAAAGAATATCTCCAATCACGGAAACGAATAAAGATGTATAAACAAATTGCAATCAAAGCGAAAAGGGTTGCCTTAGTTGCACCTGCTTTCAAATCATCAGAGATAGATGGCAATACTTTTTGTTGTTTTTGCTTGTACTGCTCGTCAAATTCTTTGTAAGAAGTTCCAGCAAGTAATTGCTTAGATAAACCTTTAAATAATAAGGACTCCACTTCTTGGTCTACATTATTACCTTGATCTTTAATTTTATAAGAAGTAGTAATATTAATTTGGTTTTTAGTATCTACCGTTTTAATGATAGGTGCTTCACCAAATACTGCTTTCAAGTCGTTTCTTACTTCTTCAATATTGACTGTTTTATCAAATTTGACTGTGAAGCTACGTCCACCAGCAAATTCAACACCTTCGTCAAATCCGTTGAAGAAAGAAGCAATACCACCAATCAATACAACTATGGATAAGACATATGCATACTTTCTAAATTCGATGAATTTGAAATTTGCATTCTTAAACACGCCTCTTGAAACAGCAGTAAAATATTGGAAATGTCTATTCTTACTTGTGTAAATATCAGTGATCAATCTAGAAACTAGGATACCACAGAACAAAGACAATAAGATACCAATGATCTGTGTAGTGGCAAAACCTAATACAGGACCTAAACCAAAATAGGCTAGGATGATAGCGGTTAAAAGCGTCGTTACGTGCGCATCCAATACTGGAGACATAGAACGCTTATAGCCATCCGCTACTGCTAATTGATAACTCTTTCCTTTTGTTAATTCCTCTTTGATTCTTTCAAATATAATTACGTTCGTATCCACGGCCATACCAATGGTCAATACCAAACCGGCAATACCTGGTGCAGTTAATGTAAAACCTAAGGCACTTAAGATACCAATTGTAAATAATAAGTTTAAGATCAACGCGATATTCGCAACCCATCCACCTGTGTTAAAGTAAATCAACATCAAGGCAAAAATCACTAAGAAAGCAATACCAAAGGCCATTGCGCCACCTTGAATAGATGCAGCTCCTAATGTTGGACCAACTTGTTGTTCTGCTACAATTTTAGCTGGAGCAGGTAATTTACCACTCTCTAAAATTTGAGCTAAATCCTGCGCTGTTTTTAATGAGTAGTTTCCTGATATTTGAGAATTACCAGTTGTAATGGCGTCATTTACATTTGGTGCAGAATAAACGATATTATCTAATACAATCGCAATTGGCTTGCCTACATTCTTAGAAGTCATTTTAGCCCATATGCTTGTACCAATCTTATCCATATTCATTTTGATAGCTACTTTTCCGCGCTCATCAAAATCTTGTGCTGCATTGGCAACATTATCGCCTTCTAATTCTGCTAAACCATTTTCTAAAGTTTTGATAGCGTACAAAGCCAACACATCTTTTGCTTTAGGATCTGATTCGTCAGGCTTACCATACATGAATACCAAGTTCGAAGGGAACTTAGATTTCACTTCTGGTAATGCTAAATAAGCATTTAATACTGCAGAATCTTTTTTCAAAGTATAACCAATCTCAGCAGGGAAAATGTATTGACCATTTTTTGCTTGATAAGGTTGGGTGAACTGAACTATTTTTAACAATGGGTTTTTAGCCGCATTTGTTTTTGCTGTATCTATTTTAGCAACCACAGTTGAATCAACGATACCTGCATTACTCAATTCAATTGCTTTATCAGCAGCTAAAATGGCATTTTGAAAGTCTCTGTTTTCAAAAGTATACACTTCAAAAAATTGCAAGTTAGCCGTAGATTGTAAATAAGAACGTACACGCTCTTTATCTGAAATACCCGCTAATTCGATATTGATAATCCCTTTGGTAGGATCTGGATTAATGGATGGAGACGCTAATCCAAAACGGTCAATACGGGTATTTAAAATCCTGTAGGTATTGTTAAACGCTTGGATAGACTGTTCTTGTAAATAAGTAGTGACTGTTGCATCAGAGGCATCAAACTTTAATTTACCATTGCTTCTTGTAGCAAATAAAGGGGCTAAACTCCCTGTTGGGTTTAAGGTTTTATATTCTGAAGTAAACAAAGTGATCAAATCAGCATTGCTGTTTGCTTTTTTGCTTACTGCGTTAGTTAATGCAGTGTTGAAAGCTGGTTCTTTAGAGTAGTTTGCCAAAGATTTAATTAAACCATCTAGTCCAACTTCCATGGTAACGCTCATACCACCTTGTAAATCAAGACCTAACATCAATTCCTTTTCCTTAGCTGCAGCATAAGTTGTTAAGCCAAAGAATAGCTTAGTTTCTTTTGTACTGTCTAATAAACGCTTGTAGTATACTTTTTTAGCATCAGCTACGCTGTCGTTGTATAAAAATTGTTGGTCTTTATCACTTGGATAAACCTGTTCTGCTTTAGGGAGTTTGTTGACCCAAGCGGTTGCTTTAGCATCCATTGCTTTTTCATGAGTTCTAACGAACCAAGTAAAAGATAATTGGTAAAGACAAATTAAAATAAGCGCAAATGTAAAAAAGCGCACTAATCCTTTGAGTTGCATAATAGTTTGGTTAACTTTTTTTTAGTCGGCAAATATAGTGGAAACAAGCCTAAAATGAGCCCTATTTGACCATTATTTTGGGGTGATCCCTAGTCTATGCTCATTTCAAAATAGAGCGGAGAATTGGCTGGAATGCTTCCATTTGCATTAGGGCCATATGCCAATGAGGATGGGATGACCATTTTGATTTTTCCACCTTTACCAATTAAAGGCACGGCAATTTGCCAGCCAACAATTAAGTCCTTTAAAGGATAAGTAATGGTGCCCTTGTCAAATTGGATCCCAGTCATCAATTTTCCGGTGTAAGTCATTGTTAATGAAGTACATAGATCAGGCTTTGTTGTATCACCAGAAGTTGTGATTTGGTATAAAATGCCACTTGGGTGTATTGTATAAGTGATGCCATTGTTGTTACAAAAAGCAATCATCTGTGCTCTTTGAGTGGCTGAACTATCATTCTTATAAGATGCTTTTATAGTACAAGCAGTCGATTGAGGGTCATTATTATCTGATTTACTACAAGCCGATAAAAGGGCTATTCCAGCAATGATTAAAAACAAGCTTAAAATGCTTGAATAACTTGTTTTTAGGTTGTTTTTTGGTGTCGATTGGATCATTAGGATGATTTTTTATTTTTTAAGTGCTTGATTTCATTATAACGTTGTTCGTTCATTTCCCAGGTAAATTGTTGGTAAATCCACCCAAATCCAAAGGAGATGAGTACAATGGCGATTAAAATCCAAATTATATTGCCTCGGGAATTGGCCACCATATTGGCTCTTTCATACCAGCCCATCTCTGCAATCAACAAGACCACAATACCCATCAATAAACTGATACTGAACCCTCTCAAAAAGGGTTTACGTTTATAATGGGGCAGGGCGCGTTCTTTTTCCCAATAGGCAAAAAATGCGGCTTCGTCTGGGTGAATCATGGGCAAATTTATGCATTGAATTCTGTATTCCCTTGCTTTAACTATATTTAGTGTAATTTTTTACGAAAATTAAAACAAATGAAACTGTTCATTCAAAAATTTGGGATCACAATTTACATGCTCCTGTTAATGCTGCATTTATTTGCACAATTGCTGGGCTATACAAGTATACAATATGGGTCTAAATTAGTCTTACTCCCTTTGTTGATGTTATTTTTTTATGTGCAACCATTTTTTGATTCGGCTGCCAACACCAAGTACCTCGTTTTAGTTGGTTTGTTTGGATCCTTCTTAGGCGATGCATTTTTATTGTCGGATGCATTATTTATTCCAGGCATGATTGCATTTATGATAACGCATATTTTTAATATTATTTTTTTTAGTAAAATATATGGTTTGAAACAGCCTAAATCAACAGTATTTAAAGTTTCAAAGTTTTTGTTGCTTAGCTTCTGTTGGTTTATTTATTTGCAATTAAAAACTGCCATAGGACCATTGATTTATCCGATATTAGTATATATGGCCCTTATATGTTTAGCGGCATTAATGGCTATTCATGTATCAAATAATAAGCCTACTAAAATTATTGCCAATTTATTTTGGACCCCAGGCATGTTATTTTTTATAGCATCAGATGCGGTACTTGCTTTTAATAAATTTTCTTGGTCTACGCAAAGTCCAATAGAAAATATAGGTTTAGTTACGATGGCGACTTATGGTATTGCACAATTGTTATTGGTAAAAGGATTCCAATTGTATTTTGCTAAAGAAGAACAATCAGTTTAATCAATAAAAAAAGTCCTCCAATTGCTTGGAGGACTTTTTTTATACTTTCCTTGAAGTGACTAGTAACCCATACCACCCATATCAGGAGCGCCACCACCATGTGGAGCAGCTTCTGGTTTTGGTTTGTCAGCAATCACACACTCTGTTGTTAACAACATAGAAGCGATAGATGCTGCATTCTCTAAAGCAACTCTTGTTACTTTAGTAGGATCGATTACACCTGCTTTGAATAAGTTTTCGAAAACTTCTGTTCTTGCATTGAAACCAAAGTCGTCTTTACCTTCTTTGATTCTTTGAACAACAATAGAACCTTCGATACCGCTATTCTTCACAATCTGACGAAGTGGTTCTTCAATTGCACGACGTACAATTTGAATACCTGTATTC
Source organism: Chitinophaga pinensis (assembly GCA_945860605.1). Lineage (GTDB taxonomy): Bacteria > Bacteroidota > Bacteroidia > Chitinophagales > Chitinophagaceae > Sediminibacterium > Sediminibacterium pinensis_D. The sequence goes on along the minus strand of CAMAQL010000025.1, from coordinate 2,068 downwards.
TCATCTTCGTTAGCACCTTTTAATTTTTCTAAACTTGCAACGGCACGGATATAAGCCACACCACCACCAGGTACAATACCTTCTTCAACAGCAGCCCGTGTTGCTTGTAAAGCATCGTCTACACGATCCTTCTTTTCTTTCATTTCAGTTTCTGTTGCAGCTCCAACATATAAAACAGCTACACCACCACTTAATTTCGCTAAACGCTCTTGTAATTTTTCTTTATCGTAATCAGAAGTTGTATTTTCGATCTGCGCCTTGATTTGATTTACACGAGAAGTGATATCCGCTTTTTTACCTTTACCACCCACGATCACTGTATTGTCTTTATCGATTGTGATAGAAGATGCTTGGCCTAAATAAGTCAAGTCTGCGTTCTCTAATTTGAATCCTTGCTCTTCGCTAATGACAGTACCTGCAGTTAGGATCGCAATATCAGTTAACATTTCTTTTCTTCTGTCACCAAAACCTGGTGCTTTTACAGCAGCAACTTTAATGGTACCACGTAATTTATTCACAACCAATGTAGCCATTGCTTCGCCTTCTAAGTCTTCGGCAATAATCACTAATGGACGACTTGTTTGTGCCACTTTCTCTAAAATATGTAAGATGTCTTTCATTGCTGAAATCTTCTTATCATAAATTAAGATATAAGGGTTTTGCATTTCTGCTTCCATCTTTTCGCTATTGGTAACGAAGTATGGAGAAACGTATCCACGATCAAATTGCATACCTTCTACAACATCAACTGTTGTATCAGTACCTTTTGCTTCTTCTACTGTGATGACACCTTCTTTACCCACTTTGCTCATTGCAAGGGCAATTAATTTACCAATTTCATTGTCGTTATTTGCAGAAATAGAAGCGACTTGCTCAATCTTTTTAGCGTCGTTACCAACAGTTTGAGATTGTGCTTTTAAACTTGCTACTACTTTTTCAACTGCTTTATCAATACCGCGTTTCAAATCCATTGGATTAGCGCCAGCAGTCACGTTTCTTAAACCTTCACCTATAATAGCTTGTGCTAAAACAGTTGCAGTCGTTGTACCATCACCAGCTTGATCAGCGGTTTTGCTTGCAACTTCTTTTACCATTTGCGCACCAATATTTTCGATAGGATCTTCTAAGTCAATTTCTTTGGCAACAGAAACACCATCCTTAGTAATAGAAGGTGATCCAAATTTCTTTTCAATCACCACGTTACGACCTTTTGGCCCTAAAGTTACTTTCACGGCGTTGGCTAAAGTGTCAACCCCTTTTTTCATTTTATTTCTCGCTTCTAAGTCGAAAAAAATCATTTTAGACATAATCGGTTAATTTTTAAATTCTTTAATTAAAATTCTACCTAACAATTAAACAATTGCAAGGATATCACTTTCACGCATGATCAATAAGTCTTGACCTTCGATTTGGATTTCTGTACCAGCATATTTGCCGTATAATACAGTTTCACCCACTTTTACAGTTACCGGCTCATCTTTTTTACCAGGACCAGCAGCTACGATTGTTCCACGTTGTGGCTTTTCTTTTGCAGTGTCAGGGATGATGATTCCACCAGCTGTTTTCTCTTCAGCAGCGGCAGGCATAACAATTACTCTGTCATGTAGCGGGGTAATGTTTAATTTTTTTGCCGAACTCTTAGCCATAGTTTATCTTTTTAATTGATTAATAAAGGTATTAACATAACTGCTATAACCATGCCATCTGTCTTAAAAGCAAATAGATAGGTCAAAATTTCAGTTCTGGTTGTAATTTTGTTACAAGGACGCAAATTAATGCCAAAAATGTCAGTTTTAAGCAATTTTATTATAGATTTGCAACCCCAATAGCTCTTATAATTATGATGAACCGAAGAAATATCCGAATAAAAGTAATGCAGGTCATGTATATGTTAGATGCTCAAAACGTCTCAACTGCTGCTGGCTTACTTCAAAAAGAGTTTGATAAAACCCGTAATTTATTCGTTTACTTAGTTCATTTAATGCATCAAATTGCAGGTTATGCAGAGATTGAGTCCTTACAAAGAGCCTCTAAAAACCTTCCAAACCAAGCAGATCTTGCTGTCAAT
>CAMAQL010000024.1 GCA_945860605.1 Chitinophaga pinensis | reverse complement strand
ATTCAATTTTTTAAAATCAATAAAATCAGCACCTCTTCCAACTTCTTCATCGGGTGTAAATAAGATTTTTATTGGGCCGTGTTGGATGGAAGTATCTTGCATTAAATAAGCCGCTAAACTCATAAGGATAGCTACACCTGCTTTATCATCTGCCCCTAATAAGGTTTTACCACTTGCTGTGATGATTTCTTTTCCTATAAAATTTTTTAAGTACGGATATTTTTCTACTGTAATAATTTGAGTTGTATCGTCCGGAAGTACAATTGGTGCACCATTATATTGTTTGTGTAAAATTGGCTTGACATGGGTGCCACTGCAATCAGGCGCAGTGTCCACATGTGCACAAAAACAAATCACTGGTAATTTTAATGCTGCTAATGCATCAGGGGCAATGGTTGCGGGAATTGTCGCCATCACATACCCATTGGCATCCATTGACGCATCCTCTAAGCCTATAGCTAGTAACTCTTGATGTAATAATTTTGACAAGTCCTTCTGCTTTTCGGTCGAAGGAAAACGACGACTATTCGGATCACTTTGTGTATCAATTTGCACATAGCGCATCAATCTTTCCGCCACCCCAAACGCATTCCATTCCATAGATTATATTTTGCTTTGTGAAGGTATTAAAAAAGGCATCCCGAATCAACGGAATGCCTTTTTTTAAACATCTTTAACCTATTATTAAGGCATGATGATCGTAGACTTTGGCGTAATACCCACCAATTCAAGATCGAAAGTTAAATCTTGACCAGCAAGACTATGATTTGCATCTAATACCACTACTTCCTCTTTCACTTCTACCACTGTCACTTGAAATTGTTGACCTTGACCATTATTCATTGTTAAAGCCATACCAATTTCAGGATTTAAATCGGCAGGAAACTGTGTTTTTGGAAATTCAACAATCATTTCTGGTTGTTTAGGACCATATGCCTCCATAAATGGAATATGAATTGTTTTCTTTTCGCCTACTGTCATTTCTAAAACGCCATTATCAAAACCAGGAATTACCATGCCAGATCCAACTTCGAACTCTAGCGGGGCTCTTCCTTCAGAAGAGTCAAATGTTTCACCAGACGTTAATTTACCGTGGTAATGCACTTGAATGGTATCCCCATTTTTTACTTGTTGCATATTGATTTTTTTTAAATAAAGCACTTAGGGTGCAAAGGGCAAAAGTAGTAAATTCTAGTTAACTTTACAAGATGAGTGCCAGTCCAAAAATAGTCTTTATGGGAACGCCTGCTTTTGCTGTTGCGTCCTTAAAAGCCCTGTTAGATGCTAAAATGAATGTGGTGGGTGTAGTCACCGCGCCTGACAAGCCGGCAGGAAGAGGCATGCAAGTACAGCAAAGTGCGGTAAAACAATTTGCACTGGAACATCAACTACCAATTGCACAACCAGAAAAATTAAAATCACCCGAATTTTTTGCACAGATTCAAGCGTGGCAACCAGATCTTCAAATTGTGGTGGCATTTAGAATGTTACCAGAATCTATTTGGTCTTTCCCGCCAATGGGGACACTCAATGTGCATGGCTCTTTGCTACCAAAGTACCGAGGCGCTGCACCTATCAATTGGGCCATTATTAACGGTGAAAAAGAAACCGGCGTGACCACTTTTAGATTACAACATGCCATAGATACAGGAGACATTCTATTGCAAGAACGCATCCCTATTGCGCCCAATATGACCGCGGGTGAATTACATGACATCATGATGGAAGTAGGCGCTCAAACACTTGTATCAACTTTAAATGGATTGATTTCAAATACGATTCAATCCAAGCCTCAAAACAATGCGCTCCTAACTGCACATGCTCCAAAAATATTTACGAAAGATTGTGAAATCAATTGGCAGCAACCCGTTGTTAAAGTTCATAATTTAATCAGAGGACTTGCACCCTTCCCAGGTGCTATCACAAAAGTGGATGGCAAAATTGTTAAATTATTCAGCACATCTATCCTACATGAAAATCCAAAAGAACCAATAGGCAGCTTTGTCACTGATGGGAAGACTTATGCAAGATTTGCTTGCAGTGATGGTTATATTCAACTAAACGATATCCAATGGGAAGGCAAAAAAAGAATGCCTATTGAAGACTTTTTGAGAGGCTATAAAAAAGTTGACTGAAAAATGATTGATTAATACGTTACAGACACTTGAAAGGTCTTATTGGTGACGCCCAAAATAGCAGCAGCTGCATCGTTTAATCGATACTGAATTGCATTGCCCACTTCGGGTAATGCATTGATTACTTTAGCGCAAATACTTTTGAAATCGGAAGTTGTAATTCTAACAATCGTGCCCACTGGCAATTCATTGGTTAAAATATAAAATTTATTATCCTGCCAACCACTCATACTTTTAAATACTGCAGCCGTTCCGTTTAAAGTTTGAAAAGTAGCTGCCTTTTTTTGACTAGAGAACAAGCTAGCAAAATAACCTTCATTTGAAGCAGTGCTAGTTTGCACCAAATTGATTTTCTGCAAACTATCTTTGATTCTTGATTGTTCCTTATTTTGAGCAATCATTTCCCATTGAGCTGTTCTAACAACAGGTGCTACTTTTACAACCGATTTTTTTGATTTCGAACTGCTCTTTTTTGATTTTGAATATTTACTAGATTTCTTTTGGCTTCCTTTTTTAGATTTCGAAGATTTGCTAGTTGGCTTCTTTTTACTTGATGCTTTTTTGGTCGTCTGAGCGTTTTTAGCCACAGCTTTAGCTTTGGCACCAGTGGCATCCATTTGGCTAAATAGACCAAAAGCTAGAATCAGATATGTAATCAACTTTTTCAAGGAGAACAAATTTACAAAATCTAATTGCAAAAAAAGATATAAAATTACTTATTAAATTAATATATAATTTATAAATATCAGTAATTCAATATTCTCCAAGTATTTGGGTAATAATTATTTAATCGATTGGGTAGTATTTTAACCCATCCTAAGCGACAATTCATATAACTGATGCTATGCCAACCCTTGGGGCCGTTCAACTGAAAATCGGCTCTTCTGAGAAATTGCAGGGCATCTGAGAGCTCCACTTCGATATTTTCATAGGGCATAGTCGTCCATTGACTCATAACTAAGTCGTGCGCCGGCACTAAGTCTGATCCTTTAAGTATCCCTATGCGCATGCCTATTTTTTTGACATATAAATGTGCCCGAATGGTTTGCAAGTCGGCATAACAATGCGCAGGCAATGCAATCAAATCTTCTTGATGTTGAATACATATAAACTGTTCTGGAAAGGCATACATCGCCGTTAAACTAGCAAGTACTTTTTTGGGTAATAACGTAAATTGAAAAGGCGTTGAAAAGAGACTGGTATATGCCGCTTTTTGTTTTTGAAAAACAGCAATAAAAAATCCTTCCCCTTTTATTTTATCTGGATAAAATCTAAAACCCTGGGCTTTATGAATGGGACTATAGGTGGGTACAATTTGTGAAGATGGAGGCAATTGAATGGATACAGATGTCATCCCCTCCATCGCAGCAATTTCATCCATGATCTTTTCATCTTCGTCAAAAGAATAGGAACAGGTTGAATAGATATAATACCCACCTTCTTGCAATGAAGTCATGCTTTCTTCTATAATACGCGCTTGTCTTTGACTACAATGCAACACATTTTCTTCGCTCCACTCTTGTATCGCTTGTGGATCTTTTCTAAACATCCCACTGCCACTGCATGGTGCATCTGCAATAATGAAATCAAAAAAATTAGGAAGGGCTTTAAAATGACTTGGATCATTTTGTGTGACTACAATATGATCACTCCCCCAGCGTATACAGTTTTCTTCTAGTATTGCGTTTCTTGATTTGATTGTTTCGTTGGCTACCACCAATCCGTTTTTAAAATAATTGGCCAATAAAGTTGTTTTACCGCCAGGTGCCGCACAAAGGTCTAAGACTTTATAATATTTTTCTGTATCTGCTAATTGGCTAATGATAGTATGCAAAAACATACTACTTGCTTCTTGCACATAATAAGCACCAGCATGCCATAAAGGATCTAGCACAAAACTTGGTCGACCAGATAAATAATATCCCTCTTGGCACCAATCCACAGGCGACATTGCTTGCATAAAGGGATGGGCTGCAAGGTCGAATGGTTTAAATTGATTCAAACGTACCGCAGTGAAATCTGCAGGCACTTGGTGCGTCTCAATAAATGCTGTTTCGTCAAATCCAGGAAGACCTGCTAAGGATGCTATGAATTTTTCTGGTAACAATGAATAATATTAATAACGAATGATAAAATGTTCTTGTTCTTTTTGTTCTTTTCTACAAAACAGAATCCCAATACTAAACAAATCAATGGTCAATCTGATATTTGCATGTTTTTTTAATTGACCCCATGCTGCTTCCATATTTGAATCCGCATGCAACCCGTGCAAGATAACCCAGGAATTTGAATGCATCTTGTCAAATAACCTACTTGCACTTTGAAGCATGGTCGCCTCGTCCTGTCCCTGGCCTATAAATGCGAAATCTATTGATTCTACTGATTCAATTAATCCAATTTTTGCAGTTGTATTGATTGTACTATCGGCTTCCAATGGCTTCATATCACCTGTCACAGAAAAACTTACAGGATGATTGCTTTGTAATAATCTAGCAATGACTAATTTAATTTTTGGATTAAGCTTGCTTGAACTTGCAGCTTCAATTTCTTGAAGGATTTTATTCACAGCAGGAGCATTCTTTTCAATCTCCTTTAATGAACTTGTTGCATTCAGTATCTCTTTAATGAATTTGAAAACAAATGGAGAATGAATCCCATGCCCTTTTGCATTTGCAGCTACCCAGTAATAATGAAGGTATTTAAGTAAAAGGGTTGGAGTAGAATAAAGCATTTATTTTCTTTTCCAACATTCAAAGTCAAATGCAAAAGCATGTTTTGCATCTGCTGCATTTGGATAACTATACTCCAAAGTCCATTGGTCGTCAATGACAGGAAACAAAGTATCTCCCTCAATTTGCGTATGTACCCTCGTCATATAAATAGTATCAGCAATCGACATTGCCTCTTGATAAATTTGACCGCCGCCAATGATAAATACTTCGGCATACTTTTCGCGTTCGGCAAGTTGAATAGCTTCTGTGATTGATCCAACTACTTCTGTATGATCGTAGGAAAGACCAACTTGTTTAGTCAAAATAATATTTAATCTGCCTGGTAAAACACGTTGACCTAAGGATTCAAAAGTTTTTCTTCCCATTATCACAGGCATGGCCCATGTGGTATCTTTAAAAAATTTCATGTCCTTAGGTAGATGCCAAAGCAATTGATTGTCTTTGCCAATCATATGATTATCGGATGCTGCTACAACTAAGGATACTTTCATAAATAATGTATTAAACGGCCACCGGGGCTTTGATACCTGGATGACATTCGTAATTTTCTAAAGTAAAGTCTTCATACTGGAAAGCAAAAATATCTTTTGCCGCAGGATTAATTTTCATAGTTGGAAGCGGAAAAGGTGTTCTGCTTAATTGCAAATTTGCTTGCTCCATATGGTTATTGTATAAATGTACATCACCGAAGCTATGCACAAAATCACCATATTGTAAATCACAAACCTGTGCAATCATCATGGTTAATAGCGCATAAGAAGCAATATTAAAAGGAACGCCCAAAAACACATCTGCACTTCTTTGATATAGCTGACAACTTAATTTACCATCTGCTACATAAAACTGAAACATATTATGACAAGGCATTAAAGCCATTTTAGATAAGTCTCCCACATTCCAAGCACTTACAATTAATCTTCTGCTATCTGGTGTTTTTTTAATTTGCTCAATCAATTCTGAAATCTGATCAATCACTACGCCATTGGGCGCTTCCCAACTTCTCCATTGCTTGCCATATACTGGCCCAAGATCACCATTTGCATCTGCCCACTCATCCCAAATGCGCACACCATGCTCTTTCAAATATTGAATATTTGTATCGCCCTTTAAAAACCAAAGCAATTCATGAATGATACTTTTTAAATGTAATTTCTTAGTCGTCACTAAAGGAAAACCTTCGGCTAAATTAAAACGCATTTGATAGCCAAAACAGCTTTTAGTACCAGTGCCGGTACGATCTGTTTTTTCGGTCCCATGATCAATAATATGTTGGACTAATTGTAAATATTGTTGCATGCTGCAATTTACAACTTGGGGAGTAAATTAGTAGATTATTTTGCTTTTCTTCTGGCAATTTCCTGCCTGATCAACAGCAATTCTCTATTGGTTTGGCCGTTCACGCTTGAATTTTCCTGTGCCCTGCGCATGAGATATGGAACAACGTCTTGCAACGGACCAAAAGGCAAGTATTTGCTCACTTTATAGCCTTCCAATGCCATATTAAAACTAATATGATCACTCATGCCATAGAGCTGAGAAAAGTGAATATGTGGATGGTTATTTGGCACCCCTTTATCCTGCATCATTTGAGCACATTTCAAATTGCTCGCTTCATTATGTGATGCTAAGATTAAACCAATCTGGTCTAGATGTGCTAAACAAAATACAACCGCTGCATCAAAATCTGCATCTGTAGCCGACTTATCTATTTGAATTGGGGATGGATAGCCCATTGCTTCGGCTCTTGCTCTTTCTTTTTCCATATAGGCACCACGTACCAATTTAGCCCCTAAGATAAATTGACCTTCGGCTGCAATTTTATGAGAAATCTTTAAAAAGTGTAGACGATCCGATCTGTATAACTGATAGGTATTGTAGACGATCACTTTTTCTTTATTGTAGACGCCCATTAATTCAATCGCTAAACGATCAATTGAGTCTTGGATCCAAGTTTCTTCAGCATCAATTAAAATACCAATACCATGTGTTGCTGCCACATCACAAATGGCATACATTCTTTCTTTCAGCTTATTCCAAGCAGCATCATCTGATTCGCTATCATGAATACCACTTCTTAATCTTGGTGCATCATTTAAACGCTCCAATAAATGCATACTAGATAAACCAGTTAATTTAACACTTACAAAAGGCACATTGTCTTGCGTTGCTGCAAATTCAATTGCGGCAATAAATTGTTCCGTCACTGCATCAAAACTTGCATCCCCTTCCTTTGCTTCTACACCATAATCTAGGATCACTTGCACGCCATAGGATCCCAACATTTTAGTCACTCTTGCAGATTCAGCTAAAGTTTCTCCACCCACAAATTGATTGAAAATAGTACTACGAATAAGTCCGTTCACAGGCAATCCAGACTTCATTAACATAGGCGTCAATCGAGTGCCTAAGGATACAATCCAAGGATTTTGTATGACAGTAAAAAGCCATTTTGCTTTATTTAAATCTGTATTGGACTTGTACGCAAAAGCGTTTTGGGTATTGTTTAAAGATAGGTTCATGCTAACGTTCATTCGTATCGCAAATATCGGGACTATTTGCTAGTTTTCAAAGTTTAAATCGCTTGATGATTAAAGGGTTGCAAAACCATTTCACTTACGACTCCTGAGCTTGGTTGTTGACATAAAAACCAGATGGCCCTAGCAGCCTCTTCGGCCACCACCATCTTATCTCTTTGTACTCTTAAATCTATGGTATCCCAGAATGGAGAATCCACTCCGCCTAAATACAATTGTGTAATTCTTATTTCTGTTCGTTTTAATTCTTCTCTTAAAGAATGCATCATGCCAACCAAGGCGTATTTACTTGCACAATAAGCTGCCGCACCTGCCATGGGTACTTTTCCTAAAATACCTGGAATATTAATAATCAACCCTTTTTTAAGTTCCATCATTTTAGGCAGGATCGCTTGAATGGTTTCAAAACTACTCAGGGTATTCACCTGAAAAGATGTTTGCATTTCGGCCGTCGTCAATTTATCAAATGATTTGATGATGCCTATTCCTGCTGCATTGACAAAAATATCAAAAGCAAAATCTAGTGTTCTTAATTGGTTCGTGAACTGATGTACTGCATTGGTGTCCGCTAAATCAACTTGAAAAAATCGATCAGCGCCCAGACTCAAGTCCGAAGCCAATTGACTCAATTTATTGGCATCTCTGCCTGCCAACCAAAGTTGAGCTCCACTCCCATGTAACAAACTAGCTAATTGCGCACCAATGCCGCCTGTTGCGCCCAATAACAATACTTTCTTTTGCTTTAAACCTTCCATATCAATTGATTTTTAAGATAACAATCAGTTGATGGAAATTGTTCAAAATAAGTATATTTATGCCCATTATGAAAATTATAGAAACGACCATTTACCAATTTAAAATTCCAATGATCCCTTTCACGATTGCTACAGGGACAATGGAGTATGCACAAAATGTGTTGATTCAAATTAAAACAGACCAAGGCATCATTGGCATTGGAGAATGTTCGGCCTTCCCAATGATTGTGGGCGAAACACAATTAAGCTGCTATAATAACGCCAAAGATTTTGCGCAGTTTTGGAAAGGTAAAGACCCATTGGATATTCCACAGAGAATGAAAGAACTAGACCTTGTCATTGCTGGAAATAATACTGCTAAGAGTGCTTTTGATTTAGCCTTGTATGATATTGCAGCGAAAGCAGCCAATCAACCCCTGTATCAATTTTTAGGAGGGCAACAAAAACCAATCGAATCGGATTTGACCATCGGCATTGGAACGCCCGAAGACATGGCAGCACAGGCCATTGAATTTGTAGAGAAAGGTGTTCGAATGATTAAAGTAAAATTAGGAAAAGCGCCTAAGGAAGATGTGGAGCGCATAAGACAAATTAGAACAGCCATTGGACCAGATATAAAAATAAGAACTGATGCCAACCAAGGCTGGGCAAAAGAGGCTGCATTGGATGTACTCACGCAATTAGCGCCTTATGACATTGAATTCTGCGAACAACCGATGCATAAATATTATGATGATTACTTGCCTGCACTTTGCGCGCAATCCCCAGTGAAAATCATGGCGGATGAATCGGTTTTTACACATCATGACGCCCGAAAACTAATTGCGAACAAAGCTTGTCATTCCATCAATATTAAATTCTCCAAAAGTGGTGGCATACAGGAAGCCATTAAAATTCATGATATCGCAAAAGCCAACAATATTCCATGTATGATGGGAGGTATGCTCGAAAGCAGGGTGGCATTGAGTGCCAAAATGCACTTTGCGATGGCCATGGACAATGTGCATTTTTATGATATGGATACCTGTTTAATTGGACATACAATAGATCCTGTCATAGGAGGTGTCCAGTTCAATGGGATGCACTTAAGTATTGGCGAAGCGCCAGGCATTGGTACAGATGTAGATCCCGCTTATTTACGCAATTTGGAATCTTGTACGATCTAGCGAACTAGTATATAAGATAGTTGTACCTTCGTAATGGATTTAAAAATCAATGAAATTATGGAAGCAAAAACAGCATCAGCCTCTTACACGACAATGAACGAATTGGTTTTACCCAATGACACCAATACCTTCGGAGATTTAATGGGAGGAAGACTCATGTATTGGATGGACATCGCTGCCTATCTTTCTGCTGCTAAACATTGTAATTCAGGTGCCATGACCGCATCCGTGGATAATATTAGTTTTAAGACACCCATCAAATTAGGTAACGTCATTTGTATTGAAGCAAAAGTAACAAGGGCTTTTACCACATCGATGGAAATACACTTAAAGGTTTGGAATCAAAATACAATTGAGCAAACCAGGGTATTAAGCAATGAAGCCTATTTTACTTTTGTCGCGTTAGATACACAAAAGCAACCAAAAAAAGTGCCAGCCATTATCGCAGAAACCGAAGAAGAGAAAAAATATTTTGCAAGCGCATTAAGAAGAAGACAATTGCGTTTGATCCTTGCAGGAAAAATGAAGCCTGATGATGCCACTGAATTAAAGGCATTGTTTGTAAAAGAAGAAGGCGAATAAGTCAAGATGTATTTCCTAAAATTGATTACTCAGTCACTTTAACTGCATGGTGCTTGCCTTTAAGCATGTAGTCTTTACTTTGCTCAATAGCGTCCATTACTTGGTCTAAAATTGCTTCGACAGAACCCGTATAATCAATCACTAAAGGCGCTTTGAATCTGATTGTAAGCGGCGTACCTACTTTTTTATAGGTGAGTCCTTTTTTTGTAAACGCGCGCCAAAATCCATTAATCACCACTGGTATCACAATAGGATGATTGTTCTTAATGATATGTGCAGTCCCTTTTCTGCCCGGTGCAAAAGGTTTTGTTGTTCCTTGCGGAAAAGTGATCACCCAACTTTTTGCTAATGCTTTGTCAATTTTTTGTGTGTCTACCACATCTCTTTGTCTTTCTACATCTTTGCCTTCTGCTCTCCAAGTTCTTTTCACAGTCAAGGCACCAGCTAGTTTAAATAATTTTGAAATCCAGTTATCATTCATTGTTTCCTCGGCTGCGATAAAGTAAACATTTGTAAAAGGATTCAACAAATAATAAGGGATGCCTAAACGATTGAATTTTTTCCATTTTACAGCACAAAAAATATGCACAAAAGTAATGACGTCCGCAAAATAAGTTTGATGATTGCTCACAAAAAGTACATTATGCTTGGGCAAATCTTCTAGATGCTCCGTGCCCTCAATCTTCATTTCATTGAACAAAGCAAGCCCTGGATAGGTAAACAATCCTACGACTCCATAAATGATGGAACGAAAAATTCTAATTTGCTTTAAATAATCTAATAAGCGCATATTTAATCCACTGATTTGATTTGCAATATACTACATATAATTATAATAGACTTCCCTGTTTAAGCAACAAATTGTATCTTTAAGCAATGAAAAAGACTGCTGTCATATTTGATATTGATGGATTGTTAATCAATAGTGAGCCACTTTGGAATAAAGCAGCCGCTGAAATCTTTAGACAATACGGTATCAGTTTAACAGAGGCGCAATATGCTATCACCACTGGACTTAGATCAAAAGAATTTGTAGCACATTGGTTGAATGAATATAAAATCCCATCTACAGAATATGCTAGAGCCGAGCAAAGAGTGATTGATCAAGCTATGTTGTACATTGACAAAGAAGCAACTCTGATGCCAGGAGTAGAACATATTTTTCAGTTTTTTTTAGAAAAAGATTTTAAAATTGGACTTGCCACATCCTCTCCCACTGCCTTAATTGAGTGGGTAAAAGACAAGCTTGGTATTCGCAGTCTAATTCATGCAAGTTGTTCTGCGCAAAACCTACCGTATGCGAAACCACATCCTCAGGTTTATATAGACTGTGCCACTGCCCTACACATCTCCCCACTTGCCTGTATTTGTTTTGAAGATTCATTCTATGGCATGTTGGCAGCAAAGGCTGCAAGGATGACCTGCGTAGTTGTACCAGCAGCAGATGCACTAAAACAAGAGCATTGGGCAGCAGCAGATCTAAAGCTATCTTCCTTACAAAATTTTGGTGCGCTGCATTTTAATATGCTAGCTTAATTAAGCGAAAAAAAACGCATTCCTTCCCTAAATACAAGTTAAATTGCATCCGTAAATGGAACTAGCAAAAAAAGTCATTGGAAAGGAATTAGAACGCTTTGAAATTCATTTCAAAGAGGCGGTTAAAAGTAGGGTTTCCTTGCTAGACCGGATCATGCAATATATTGTCAAAAGAAAGGGAAAGCAAATGAGACCTATGTTTGTTTTGCTTTCTGCCAAGCTGAACGGCGAGATCAATGACGCTAGCTACCGTGCTGCATCATTAGTGGAATTACTTCATACAGCAACCTTAGTGCACGACGACGTAGTAGACGATGCACTAGAAAGAAGAGGCTTTTTTTCAATCAATGCTTTATGGAAAAACAAAATCGCTGTTTTAGTGGGCGATTATTTATTATCAAAAGGATTATTGCTATCTCTAGAAAATAAAGACTTTGAAATATTAACCATCCTCTCTGATGCTGTCAAAAAAATGAGTGAGGGTGAGTTATTACAAATGGAGAAAACTAGAAATTTAAATTTCGACGAGTCTGTTTACTATGACATCATTCATGGAAAAACAGCTAGTCTGCTTGCATCGAGCTGTGCTGCAGGGGCCTCCTCTGTTACTAAAGATCCTGAACAAATTCAGAAGATGAAAGATTTTGGAGAATATGTAGGGATGGCCTTTCAAATCAAAGACGACTTATTTGACTATGGCGATGAGCTGATTGGAAAGCCGACAGGCAATGATATTAAAGAGAAAAAATTGACCCTGCCCTTAATTCACATTTTACAAAAATGTAGTCCAGCATTAAAAAAAGAGATTGTTTATATTGTTAAGAATAATAACAATGACAAACAAAAAGTTAAATTCGTCATTGACCATGTGAAGCAGTTAGGTGGTATTGAATATGCACACGCGAAAATGATTGAATACAGAGACAAAGCATTGGTTGTTTTACATAGTTTCCCGCCATCCATTACAAGAGACGCATTGGAAGAATTGGTGCGCTATACAACTGACAGAAAATATTAATGGAAAAACGCTGGAATATATTGGAGGCCGATTCGGCTAAAGTGGCTGCACTACAATCAGCACTACAAATACATCCCATTTTATGCGAATTATTAGTACAAAGAGGCATTGAAGACTTTGATAAAGCAAAGCAATTTTTTAGACCATCTTTAAGTGATTTACTGGACCCATGGTTAATGAAAGACATGGACAAGGCTGTCAAAAGAATCACCCAAGCCTTTGATCAAAATGAATCCATTATGGTCTTTGGCGATTATGATGTAGATGGTACCACTTCTGTTGCAACATTGTATCAGTTTTTAAAAAACATCCATCCAACCATTGATTTTTATATTCCACACCGTTATAGAGAAGGATATGGCGTATCAAAAATGGGGATCGATCACGCAAAAGCGACTGGAATTAGTTTAATCATTTCGGTGGATTGCGGCATTAAGTCAACAGAATTAATCAGCTATGCAAAAGAACTTGGGATTGACTTTATTATTTGTGACCATCATCTACCCGATCCAATTTTACCACCAGCTGTGGCTATATTAAACGCCAAACAAATTGATTGCGGCTATCCCTATAAAGAATTATGTGGATGTGGCGTGGTCTTTAAATTAATCACCGCACTTGCGCAAGCTTATAATTTACCTGATTCAAGTTACTTGCAATATTTAGACCTTGTTGCGACCGCCATTGCTGCAGATATTGTTCCGCTTACCGATGAAAATAGGACCATGGCTTATTTTGGATTAGAGAAAGTGAATGAAAATCCAAGTCATGGTATTTTAGCTTTATTAGAATTAGCAAAACAAAATAGACCAATCAGGATTAGTAATTTAGTTTTTGCTGTTGCGCCAAGAATCAATGCAGCAGGCAGGATGGATGATGCAAAAAAAGCTGTGCAACTTTTTATAGAAAAGGAATACCAAGGCGCTTTGGATGTAGCTTCCCTTTTACAACAAGATAATTTAGATAGAAGAGAAGCCGATAGTAGTATTTCAGAAGAAGCATTAGCAGAGATCGAAAATGATACTGCACATATGTCTAAAAGATCTACCGTGGTGTTTCAACCCCATTGGCATAAAGGTGTCGTTGGTATTGTGGCGAGTCGCTTGATTGAAAGACATTATAAACCGACCATTGTACTTACCCAAAATGGCGATATCGTTTCGGGCAGTGCAAGAAGTGTGCAGGGATTTAATTTATATGAAGCTTTACATGCTTGTAGGGAACACTTATTAGGATATGGTGGCCATTTTGCTGCAGCAGGCATGACCTTGAACATTAATCAATTAGAGGCTTTTAAAGAAGCATTTGAAAAAGCAGTAGCAGAAAGAATCACACCAGCACAAATGGTACCAGAAATTTCTATCAATGCACTGCTTCCATTGGATCAAATAAGTTTGCAATTTTTTCAAATCATTGCGCAAATGGAACCCTTTGGGCCAGATAATATGCGCCCAATTTTTCTAGCAAAAAATGTGCGTGATACGGATTATTCTAAATTGGTAAAAGAGGCGCATATTAGTTTTAACCTAACTCAAGGCAATAATAGTGTTAGAGGCATTGGCTACAATATGCCAGACAAGATTGCTATTGTAAAATCGGGCAAGCCATTTGATATTGTCTTTCAATTGCAATTGAACGAATGGCAGGGAACACAATCTGTACAAATGCAAGTGATAGACCTAAAAGAAACGAGCCCAAGTTAATTCATTCGGGCTCGTTGATTCAAAATATGCTTTGTTAAAATTTTCCTACCAATATTTGAGGAAATAAAATTCTAACCTAACTTGAAATTTTAAGTTTTACTTCATCTGTAGATTTAACTCGTCAATTCTACTGTTCTGTTAATAAAGCTTGTTAATTCAGCACCTTTCAGCAATCCCTGAGACAATAATGCTAAGTCAGCCAAATTTCTTGCTTGCTTTTGTTGCTTATCTGTATCCGTTTCTTTTAATAGTGTTTGATAGATAGGATGGTTACCATTAATGGTTAATTGAACTTCGTCAGGCATTTGTGCATAAAATGCAGTCATCCCTCCGCCGCCCATGCCTGCCATATCTTTCATACGACGCATGAATTCGGGTCTTGTAGCAATCACCGGTGCAGCATCTTGACTCAATCCTTTCACATCCACGATTAAAGTAATTTCAGGCACTTGGAATTCAAATAATTTTTTAGCTTGTTCTACTTCGTCTTTAGATAAAACTGAGTCTACATTTTCTTGCTTATCAATTAAATTATCTACCACATCCGCATCAACTCTTACAAATTGCACCCCTTCCCATTTCATCTCCACATTATTGATAAAGGCAGCGTCCACCATGGTCTCCAATTTGATCACCTTGTATCCCTTGCCTACTGCAGCTTGAATGAAAGCGTCTTGTCCAACCGGGTTGGTCGTGTACAATAAAACCTGCTTACCTTCTTTATTTTTTTGATTTGCTTCTGTTGTGGTTTTGTATTCTTCTAAAGTGTAAAACTTGCCTGCTTCAGCCGCATCTTCTAAAATCAAAAACTTATTCCCTTTTTCTAGGAATTTGTCGTCGGTGATCATACCATATTTTACAAACAACCCTAAGCTCTCCCACTTTTCTTCAAAAGCTTTTCTGTCATTGTTGAAAATCTCTTCCAACTTGTCTGCAACTTTTTTAGTGATATGCGCATTGATCTTCTTCACATTCGGATCGCCTTGTAAATAACTTCTGCTTACATTCAAAGGAATGTCTGGACTATCAATCACACCATGTAATAACATTAAGAACTCAGGTACAATGTCTTTTACCTCATCCGTTACAAATACTTGGTTGCAATACAACTGAATTTTGTCCTTTTGAATTTCAAAGCTTTGCTTAATTTTTGGGAAGTATAATATACCCGTTAAATTAAATGGATAATCCACATTTAAATGAATCCAGAATAAAGGCTTTTCGCCAAAAGGATACAATTCCTTATAAAAATTTTCATAATCCTCCTTTGTTAAATCGGCTGGCTTTCTAACCCAGATAGGATTGGTATTATTGATTGGCTTTTCAACTTCAGCTTCAACTTCTTTGGCTTCTTCCGCCTTAGCCTCTTTCACTTCTTCATTCGCGTCCTTAAAATAAATAGCGACTGGTAAAAATTTACAGAAACGATCCAAAATAGATTTCACCCTAGATGGTTCTAAAAATTCTTTGCTTTCTTCATTGATATGCATCACAATCTTCGTACCTCTATTGCTATAATCTACCTCGTATAATTCATAACTAGGGCTGCCATCACAACTCCAGAAAACACCTGGTGCATCTGTATGACTTTTAGAATAAATGTCTACTTTATCACTCACCATAAATGAGCTATAAAACCCTAAACCAAAATGACCAATGATGCTGGCATCTTGGTACTTCGTTACAAATTCCTCTGCTCCACTAAATGCTACTTGGTTAATGTACTTGTCTACTTCTTCGGCAGACATACCAATACCATTGTCAATGATGGAAATTGTTTTTTCTTTTGCATCCACAATCACGTCCACTCTTAAATCACCTATATCTCCTTTTACTTCGCCTTTTGAGCTTAATGTTTTTAATTTTTGTGACGCATCCACTGCATTACTCACTAATTCACGAATAAAGATTTCGTGGTCGCTGTAAAGGAACTTTTTAATGATAGGAAAGATGTTCTCTGTCTGAACTCTAATTTGACCTTTTTGCATAGTTCTGTTGTTTAGCTCTATACTAGCAAACAGGGTACCAAAGCCCAAATTCTGCCAAGCTGTCAAGCAATAAGCCGAATGAGGCTAGTTTTTGAGTCAACACCGTCCCTAAGCAGCCATACGTTTTTGTACCTGGTCTTGTATACAGGTTTAGTGAGTAGTACTAATTCGGTCAGCTTTTCAAATAGCTCACCTTTTTCATGCTTTGTTAAATCATTAGCATGACTAAAGAAGGTGCTCCAGTCTGTGGTGGTAGATAATATTTTGTAAAGTGGCTTCAGAGTCTAAAATTTATTTCAAATTTATACTATGTAATTCTAGTTTCAGATCTATTTCAATAACTTTTCAGTAGTTCTTTCATATGGTTAACAAATAAGCCACCTGTGAGGGGTACAAAAAAGGCAGCTACAATAATAAAACTGTAAGTAGCTTATACATATGGTTGCAAATGTATTCGATCAAATCTTATTAAGTAGGCATTGGGCACAGCCCAATAATAGTCTAACTAGCTACAAACCAATTATTTACAATACATTCGATATGATTGAAACCCAGGGTAAATACCAGGGCTACCCCAAAAGAACCTATGATGGAGACCGGTTTAGGGGTGGTTATAGCGACCATTTTCCTGTGGCACTTATTTTTAAGCTAAATTTGAGTGGAAATCCACTGAAATAGCCTACCTTCGCCCTCCCAAATCTGTTTTGGCAGATTCATTCTGAATAAGGATGTCCACTGGGAAAAACCAATTATTTAACCAAAAAATTCAAGTAATGAACAATTACGAATTAATGGTGATTTTTACACCGGTATTATCTGAAGAAGATTTTAAATCTGCTCAGAAAAAGTACCAAGATCTCATCAAAGAAAATGGTGGAGATACTGTAGCCTCAAATCCTTGGGGTTTAAAATCACTTGCTTATCCTATCGATAAGAAAACAACAGGCATCTACTGGATCTTAGAATTCACAGGACCTGCAACAATCAACGAGAAATTGAAAATTCAATTCTTACGTGACGAGCAAATTATGCGTCACATGATTACTAAACTTGACAAGTACGCAGTTGAGTATAACCACATTAAGAGAAACGGCGGTTTCCCTGTTCACAAAGCAGTTGAGGCTTAATTAAATTTTTACCAACATGGCAAAGAATGAAATCAAATACCTAACCGCGATTAAGCAGGAAAAACCGAAGAAGAAATTCTGTCGTTTTAAAAAGTATGGTATCAAGTATGTAGATTACAAAGACATCGAATTCTTAAAGAAGTTTGTTAACGAACAAGGTAAAATGTTACCACGTCGTTTAAGTGGAAACTCACTTAAATACCAACGTAAGGTGGCTGACGCTGTTAAAAAAGCACGTCAAATGTCCTTGTTACCATATGTAACAGATTTATTTAAATAGGCTCAAAAAACATTAGTCAACCATCCCTAATCTCGCGATGCATAAACATCAAGGCGAGTGACAGTCATAAATAATATTATCACTGGGCTCTTGGGAACTAAAAAAAACAATTATGCAAGTAATTTTAATTAAAGACGTAGACAATTTAGGTGGAAAAGATGAGTTAGTAAATGTAAAAAACGGATACGCTCGTAATTTCTTATTCCCAACTAAACACGCAATTGAAGCAATCCCTTCTAACTTAAAACAATTGGAAGAGCGTTTGAAAGCGAAGGCGAAGAAAGAAGCTGTGATGTTAGCTGAGATCACTAAAGTAATATCTGTCTTAACAGCTAGTCCTGTTAAATTAACAGCTAAGACTGGTGCAAACAGCAAAATATTTGGTAGTGTAACTTCAATTCAGGTAACTGCTGCAATCCGTGATCAAAAAGGTTACGAGATTGACAGAAGAAGAATCACTGTTCAAGATGAGATTAAAGAATTAGGTACTTATAAAGCAACTATAGATTTCGGTAACGGTCAAACGACTGAAATCGATATCGAAATTGGAGCTGAAGCTTAGTTCAAAATAGATTGATTGGCCCCCAAAATGGTCAATTTACCATAAAAAGGCCTTTCTGATACCTCAGAAAGGCCATTTTGTTAGTTTTAGCGTCTATTTATACTCATAATTAATTTAATTAACAATATAATCTGTATTTGTGTATAAAATATACCTATCTTCGTATAGTACGAAAGAGCTATATTGCTCAATCGGTTTTTAGATCACTTAATTTTAAAGAACATGAACATTTATGTTGGAAATCTTAGCTGGAATATGACTAGCGAAGATCTTGAAGCACTTTTTACTCCATTCGGAGCAACTGCAAGTGCAAAAATTGTAACAGACAAATTTAACAACAACAGAAGCAAAGGCTTTGGTTTTGTTGAAATGGCTAATGATGACGAAGCTCGCGCAGCTATCGCTCAACTTCATGACACGGAAGTGTTAGGTCGTAACATTGTCGTAAACGAGTCTACTCCACGTCCAGAAGGTGAAAGAAGTTTCACTAAGAAGCCTTACGGTGCTGGTGGTGGTGGAAATCGTGGTGGCGGTGGTGGTTTTAATCGCGGCGGAACTGGCGGCGGTTACAATCGTGATCGTGGCGGTAATGGCGGTGGTGAATATAACAGATATTAATCAACCTCGTTGCAATACAACCGGCGCTCAGTGAGCGCCGGTTTTTTTATGTCTATACATGCTTAATAAATAAAGAGATAGTATTAAATTGTAACTCTAATTACAAAATATAAGATAGATGAAAAAGCTACAACATAAGCCTATTGTGGGCTGTATGCGTTGGGGAGTATGGGGTGAAAACTTTACGACCAGTCAATACGAACAAATAATCAATCAATGTTTAGCAATTGGTTTGGACATTTTTGATCATGCAGATATCTATGGCCACTATACCACTGAAGCAGATTTTGGTCATGCGCTAAAAGGCAATGCTAGTTTAAGAACTAAAATAAAAATTATTACCAAGTGTGGGATCAATATGTTGACGCCGAAAAGACCGCATCATGCAATCAAATCTTATGATACCAGTGCGGCACATATCACAAAATCAGTAGAACAATCTTTACAAAATTTTCACACAGACTATATTGACACATTATTAATTCATCGACCAGATATATTAATGCATGTGGAAGAGATTGCAGCAACAATCACAACACTCAAGACTGCTGGAAAAATTAAATCATTTGGAGTGTGTAATTTTACAACAAGTCAAGTTGCACTATTGCATAAATATATTCCAATTGAACACCACCAAGTAGAAATTTCATTGACAAATTTAAATGCATTTGATAATGGTGTACTAGATCAATGTCAACTTGAAAATATAGAAGCACAATCTTGGTCACCAATGGGCAATGGAATATTCACAGAAAAAACAGAACAACATACCCGCATCCTTGCGGAGGCTGATAGCTTATCAAAAGCTTATGAATGTAGTGTCAATCAAATTTTGCTTGCGTTTTTGTACGCACACCCTAGTCGAATTGTTCCAGTCATTGGTACCACAAAGTTCGAAAGAATCCAAGAAGCTAAAAAAGCAATGGAGATTGAACTAAAAAGAGAAGATTTTTACAAGCTTTGGTCTGCATCAACAAGAAAAGAAGTCGCTTAAGGGCAAAAAAAATCCCCATCAAATAAATGATGAGGATTCTTTAATAAATAAGGCAGCTACCTACTCTCCCAGGAAAACCCAAGTACCATCGGCCATGGGGGACTTAACTTCTCT
>CAMAQL010000023.1 GCA_945860605.1 Chitinophaga pinensis | reverse complement strand
CCATCTACAAACTCTAGTAGTTCGTTAATTAACTCCTTTACCGGCACTTCTTTTTCTTTACCAAAGTCAATGAGCAATCCATCAATGCCATACCTACTTGCACGCCATTTATTTTCATTGATCAATGCGCGTTGGTAATTGATGAAATTAATATTCTGTCTTCTGAGGGTGTAAATTTTAGCACATAAAGCTTGAAACAAAGCAGCGATGGTGGCTGTTTCTTGAACGGTCATAGGGACATCGCAAATCCTAAATTCTATTGTATTGAATACTGGGTGCACTCTTAAATCCCACCATATTTTTTTAGCATTGTCAATACAATTGGTCTTAATCAATAATTGTATAAAACTTTCATAGGCTTCGATGCTTTCAAAATAGTCGGGGATACCTGTTCTTGGAAATTTATCAAATATTTTAGAGCGGTAAGATTTATACCCTGTATTGCTTGACTCCCAAAAAGGGGAGTTGGTGCTCAATGCATAAATATGTGGGAGAAAATACCTAGCTGTATTGGCAATATGAATGGCCATACGGCGATCTTCCATTCCAATGTGCACATGTAGACCAAAAATCAAATTACTCCTTGCAGCTTGCTGTAATTCGTTTAAAAGGGCTTGATACCTGCTTTGGTCAGATATTAATTGGGTTTCCCATAAACTAAAAGGGTGGGTGCCAGAAGCGCCAATACTATAACCTAATTCTTTAGCGATCTTAGCTACATGCGTTCTTAGTTCAAATACTTCCTGAAAAGCAGTTTCTACATCCTGACATATTCCGGTTCCAACTTCCACCACCGCCTGGTGCATCTCGGCTTTGATCTTATCTTTCAAGGTTTTCTCTCCTTCATTGACAATAGCCTGTTGATGGCTCTTTAATTCCTTGGAAGCAGGGTCTAATACCATGTATTCTTCCTCAATACCAATTGTAAACTGTGTTAAATTTTGGCCCATACCCACTAAAACTACAAATAATATTAAGATCTTACAAAAACCAAGTCAAAAAAAATGCCCTCCAATTTGGAGGGCATTCATATAGGTCTATATTAGATCCTTAATTTGTTCCATTAAAACTTGAAACGTAAACCTAATTGGCTTACCCAACGAGCACTGTAGCTAGGTGATGTGCTTGAGCTAATACCCCATGGTGTATTGTTAGCCACTGGAGCGAAGCTATAGCTAGGTACAGTTGAACCTGTTGCACCTTGGTACTTGATGATAGAAGTTTGATCGTTCGACATGAAATAGGTTCTACCCCAGTTTCTATTCAACATATTCGTGAAGTTAAACACGTCATAGGTTAATTGGAATTGGTATTTCTTGTTGTAAATTTTCACGTTGAAATCTTGTATAAATTTCACATCAATGATATTTGTAAATGGTAATCTAGCACCGTTACGCTCAGCATATTTACCTCTGTTTTTGCTTAAGTAATTGTCTTGAGCAATATAGTTTTCCAATGCAGCTGCTTGTTGAGCAGGAGATAATGGGAAAGAGCTATTGGTTACAAAAGTCATTGCTCTAATTTGATCAGCAGTAGGGATAAAGATTAAATCATTTGATTCTGAAGTTCCTTGATCTCTAACTGGACCAGTCGCATATACATAACTGAATGGGTTACCAGACTGTCCGTTGTATACTAAGCTAATAGTAGAAGCTAAAGCACCTTTTGCATAAGTGAATTTCTTAGCAATAAAAGCACTAACTCTATGACCTAGGTCAAAGTCTGATCTTGATCTCTGAACATTATTTCTTCCATTCACAGTCTCCATAAATCTCCACTGAGAGTTATTTTGGCTAGAAGTTGGTTCATGCGTTACAAAAGAAGATCCATAAGTGTAGAATGCGTTGAATGAGAATCCGTCAGTCCAAGACTTGTCAATTGAAGCTGTGAAATTATATGCAAAACCAGAACGACGGTAGTAAGGTTGGTTCTCTAACAAGAAAACACCAGTATAAGGATTAGATCCTGCAGTAATACCAGAACCAGCTGGGTAACCAATACGCTTTAAGTCATAGATATATCTGTTATCAGGTCCAGACAATTGAGCCACTGGAGGGTTGATATCTAATCTTCTGTAATAGATTTCATTGATATTTTTACTAAAGCTTCCTTCCACTGTGATAGACCAATTGTCTTTTAATTTTTTATCAATAGCTAAAGAAGCACGGAAGATTTTTGGTAATCTAAAGTCTTTAGAAATTAAGTCCATTTGACCTTTCGCTGCAGCTGTACTTAAACCTAAATCAGCAGCAGTGTATTGACCTAATGGATTAGGTCTGAATGTAATACCAAATCTAGCGATATCAGATGCAGTAAAGATAGAAAGACCTCCAACTGATTGACCGTTGTTGTTGAATACGCCACCAGGCCATACCAAAGGAATACGTCCTGTGAACATACCTAATCCTCCACGAACTGTGATATTTTCAGTTGGCATCTTGTAAGTAAATCCAACTCTTGGAGAGATAGAAATTTTTGGATCAGGAATTGTTCCAGATCTTGCGCCGTTGAAATCATACAATCTAACCGTGTTGAAGTTGAAATACATGTCTTCTATAGGTGTAGATAAGAATTTAGTATAATCTGCTCTAATACCAAAGTTCACAGTTAAATTATCTGTGTATCTGATTTCATCATTGATGAAAGCACTTCCTCTACCAGTATAAAAACTAGCAGCAGATTTTGTATTATCACCTGTTGTTTGATCTAATAAAGCGAATGAACGGTCATAACGAATTGGTGCTTTTTCAGTTAAGAAATCGTTTAAAGAACCAAATTGGTATGAGCCAAAGTTTTGACGAATGAATACGTTGTAAGACTTACTTAATTCATAATCCACACCCACTGTAAATGCATTCTTGTTCACATTGAACTTGTAGAAATCTAAGAAGTTCCAGTTAGTTTGCTTCAATAAATTGGCAGTAGAGAATTCTTCAGAACCAAATATCATTTGTCCTACTGAACCATCTAAGATAGTTACACGTGGAAACTTGTCGCCAATTGGGTTTCTGTCATCCATTACATCTGTGTAAGTGAATAACATTTTATTGCTAGAACCATTTTTAAATGCTGTTTTTAATTCAGCAGACAATGAATTGGTTTTATTAGGATAAAGCACACCATTGTTATAGAAGTTCACTCTAGAAGAACTAGATGCAGAAGTTGCAAAAGTACTTGTTTCATTGTAACGGTAAGATAAACTGAACTTGTTCATTGGATTGATGTTCCAGTCTAATTTAGTCGCCAATCTTTTTGCACTTGTAGAAGCAGCATTGTCTTGGTAACCACCTACATCATATCCGTATTTTGTTTTTACGAAATCAACTAATTTATCAATATCTGCTTTTCCGCTTGCGCCTCTGTAACCACTGATATCAAAAGGTTGTGGTCTTTCGTTCTCAATAGATTCAAAGTTAACAAAGTAGAATAATTTATTTTTAACAAGGGCTCCACCAACACTTCCACCAACTGTTCTAGCTGTGAAAGGATTTAACTTAGTTGCTAATTCTTTCGCACCTGTTGGTGTTTTACCTGTTAAGTTTTGGTTTTGTGTGAATGAGTAAACTGTTCCACTTACTTTGTTTGTTCCACCTTTTGTAGTTGCGTTGATACCACCACCAGTAAAGTTACCGATAGATGCATCAAAAGGAGAAACCATTACTTGGAATTGGTCTACCGCATCAATTGAAATTGGACCAACGCCTGTTTGTCCACCATTGGTACCACTTGCACTCAAACCAAATTGGTCATTGTTTACAGCACCATCAATATATAAAGAGTTAAAACGATTGTTTTGACCAGCGATAGATACACCAGCTAAATCACCATTACTTCCAACAAATTTTGCAGTTGGTGTAAAACGCAAGAAATCTTGAACGTTTCTACCTACAGTAGGTAAGTTGTCTAATTTATCACGACCGATGATGGTTTGTGTACCACCTCTAACTGATAAATCTGAACCTCTTTTCGTAGTAGATACAGTGACATCTTTTAATTTGTCAATTTTAGAAGATAAGATGATATCTAATCTTACAACATCACCTAATGATACATAGATTTCATCTCTCTTTTCTGATTGATAGTTTACATAAGAAATAGTTACGGCATATGGTCCACCCGGTTGCACGTTACTTACATCAAAAAAACCAGTCTTTCTTGTTTGTGCATTGTACACAGTTCCAGTAGGAATATGTAACACAGAAATAGTTGCACCGACAAGGGCTTCACCGTTGTCAGCTTTTACAGATCCACTAATACTACCAGTCGTATTTTGAGCAAATGTCAATACTGGCAATAGCAGCATGGCGAATGTAAAATGTAGTAATTTTTTACTAAGCATAGTTGTTGTTTTATTTAGTGATGCAAAGAAACTAATAATCCTTCAATCAATTTGTGTTTTTATTAACAATTTACAATAATTGATTTTCCAATGGATTATATATTATAAAAATATATAATTTGCATGATAATTACTTAATTTTGAGCCATATTCATTCCTAGATTCAAAAAATACTATCTATGATAGGAATTTTCAGTTTCATTTTCACGCTCTTTATCATAGGCCTTGATAATCGCTTTTACCAATTTATGACGTACAACATCCTCCTCATCTAATTGAATATGTGCAATACCTTCTATGTTTTGTAAAATTCGAACAGCTTTATCTAAACCACTCTTTTGATTACGTGGTAAATCTACTTGAGTAGGGTCACCTGTAATAATCGCTTTTGCATTGGAACCAATACGTGTCAGAAACATTTTAATTTGTAAATCGTTTGCGTTTTGTGCTTCATCTAAAATAATAAATGCATTGTCCAAGGTACGTCCACGCATGTATGCTAGTGGCGCAATTTCAATGGTTCTCGAAGACATATAATATGCTAATTTATCTGCAGGAATCATGTCATCCAACGCATCATATAAAGGACGTAAATAGGGATCAATCTTTTCTTTTAAGTCCCCTGGTAAAAAACCTAAACTTTCCCCAGCCTCCACTGCAGGCCTTGTTAGAATAATTTTTTTAACCAATTTATTTTTTAATGCACGAACGGCTAAGGCGACTGCAGTATAGGTTTTACCTGTACCTGCGGGTCCAATAGCAAATACAATATCATTTTTATCTGCAGAGGTTACCATCTTTTTTTGATTGGCAGTTCTCGCTCTTACTGTTTTTCCATTAGGACCTAAGACCAATATTTCATTTGGGTTTTGGTCCACAAAATTATCTATCACTTCGGCGTCATCGCCGCCTAAAATTTGCTCAAAATAATTTTCACTTAAATGACCATTTCGTTGCATGTATTGAATGACTAATTCAATTTTTTCTTTTGCAATATCAATTTGTTCTGGAGCACCACTTAATTTAATTTGGGTGCCACGTGATAAAATTTTAAGGAGTGGGAATTTCTTTTTTAAAAGATCAAATTTGTTATTGTTAACACCAAAAAAATCAATTGGATTAACAGATTCTAGGTTGATGATGGTTTCAGTCAATGTAGTAGTTTTTAGAGGTTAAGGAGAAGATTATTTCTACCTAACACAATTTAACATACACCAATGCATTATCCAAGTCAAACATTTGCACACTATGTGGATTACTGCTTGTGGGAATTAGTGCTTAACAATTTCTTAAACTAGCTATCATTTGAATTGGATCTGTTGCTTTAAACACAGTGGTTCCTGCTACCAATACATCAGCCCCGGCGGCAATTAATTTTGCGGCGTTCTCCAAAGTAACGCCACCATCAATTTCAATTAAAGTAGATGCGTTATGTTGAACGATCAATTGCTTTAAAGCTTTTACTTTTTCGTAGGTATGTGCGATGAATTTTTGTCCGCCAAAACCAGGATTCACACTCATGATACAAACCACATCTATCTCAAAAATTAGGTCTTTCAGAACATCAATAGGCGTGTGTGGAT
This sequence comes from Chitinophaga pinensis, assembly GCA_945860605.1. Classification (GTDB taxonomy): domain Bacteria; phylum Bacteroidota; class Bacteroidia; order Chitinophagales; family Chitinophagaceae; genus Sediminibacterium; species Sediminibacterium pinensis_D. The sequence continues at coordinate 14,114 of CAMAQL010000023.1, read as the reverse complement.
TCAATGCTACGCCAGCTTTCATACCCTGTGCCTTAATTTGCTGTAAAGTACTATGTAAGTGTGTGCAGGCTTCGTAATGCACTGTTAAAATAGTTGCACCTGCTTGTTTAAATGCAGTAATATATTTTTCTGGTTGCACAATCATTAAGTGCACATCCATTTCTTTATTTGTTGTTTTTTTTATTTGTTCGATGATGGGTAAACCATAACTAATATTTGGAACAAAAACACCATCCATTACATCCAAGTGAAACCATTCAGCTTCAGAAGTATTTAGCATCGAACAAGCTTTACCTAGTTCTAAAAAATCAGCTGCTAAAAGGGAAGGAGCAATAATGGCCATAAATTGGATTTGTTCAAAGTTCTTATTTTTTTAGGGAACTGTCATTTTTTCGTCAAAAAAAATTCCAAATTACCTGATTCTGTGAATTTGCCATCCCGTCTTTAATGATTAACGCTATTTTTGCGGCCAATTGAAATCAATATGAAAAAATTCATCATCGTCTTACCAGCCTTATTTTTTGGATTTAGTCTGATGGCACAGCAAGATACGGTACAATTTGAAGGCGAAACGCATTTTAAAAATGTACAACAATTGACATTTGGAGGGGACAATGCAGAAGCCTATTGGAGTTTTGATAGTAAGCAGATTATTTTTCAAAAGACCAATCTGAAAGAAGGGATTGTTTGTGATCAAATTTTTATGGGGAACATACCATTGAATGCGGCAGATCCATTTAAATATAAATTAGTGAGTACGGGAAAGGGAAGAACCACATGTGCCTATTTCATGAAAGACGGGAAACATATTATTTACGCTTCCACGCACGAGGGTAGTGCAGACTGCCCTGCGCCAGTAGATCGCGCAAAATATGGCAACAAATACATCTGGCCTTTGTACAATACCTATGACATCTTTATGGCGGACACCAATGGCAATGTGATTAAAAAATTAACCACTGCCAAAGGCTATGATGCTGAAGCAACCTTGTCTTATGATGGAAAGAAAATGATTTATTGCAGCGATAAGGACGGAGATTTAGATTTATATGTGATGGACATCGCCACTGGTAAAGAAAAGAAAGTCACCAATACTTTAGGTTATGACGGAGGTGCATGGTTTAGCCCTGATGGCAAAAAAATTGTCTGGAGAGCGAGTCGTCCAAAAACAGACGCCGACATAGCGGAATATAGCAGTCTTTTGAAAGAAGGTTTGGTGGCACCTACTAATATGGAAGTGTTTGTTGCGAATGTGGATGGGTCAGACGCCAAGCAAATCACCAACCTAGGACAAGCCAATTGGGCGCCTAATTTTACGCCTGACGGAAAACAGATCATCTTTTGCAGCAATCATGAATACAAGAGAGGGTTCCCTTTTAACATGTATTTGATCAACCTAGATGGGTCTGGCCTTGTTAAAATAAGTCGAGATAAAGGATTTGATGCTTTCCCAATGTTTAGCCCAGATGGAAAAAAAATCATCTTTGCTTCTAACAGAAACAACAAGGGCACCAGGGATACCAATTTATTTGTGGCGGACTGGGTGTATTAACAAGTTTAGCTTTTTTTAACTACTTTAGCTACAAATATTAACCAATGTATACAGGACTTTTACATTTACATAATACCTTAAGATGGGTGGTTTTAATCGCCTTAATCTTAAGCATTTATAAGTTATTCACTCAAAAGGATGCGTTAAAGACAAGTAAAATCCTTTTGATAAGTGCCCATGTTAGTTTATTGGTAGGGCTGTATCAATACATTGCTGGTCCTTTAGGGATTAAATTGATACAATCTGCTGGGATGGGCGCCACCATGAAAGATGCGGCAAGCCGTTTTTGGGCAGTAGAACATATTTTTTCAATGATTTTGGCAATTGTGTTGATTACGATTGGCCATATCAAATATAAAAAGACATTAAAACCGAGTCCAACTCGTATTTTATACGTAATTGCCCTCATATTAATTCTTTTAGCAATACCTTGGCCTTTCAGGGAGGGTATCGGTCGTCCTTTATTCCCAGGAATGGGTTAGGCGAATAAATTTAAAACATTGATTTTCAATATATTATAAAGGAGAAGTACGACTTCTCCTTTTATTTTGCCCTTTTTAGAAGAATTACTCGGGATTTTTTCGTTATTCCATTCATTTCCATATCTTTGCAACCCCAAAATAAGTATGTCAAAACAACCGCTGATTAAACAGGATGGAGTAATTATAGAAGCAATGAGCAATGCTATGTTCAGAGTAAAGCTTGAAAATGGTCACGAAATCTTAGCAACAATATCTGGTAAAATGCGCATGCACTACATCAGAATTTTGCCAGGTGATAAAGTAGGAGTTGAGATGAGTCCATATGACTTAACAAGGGGAAGAATTATTTTCAGACATAAATAAGCTGAATCTATTTCAACAAAAAAGTTTAAAAAACATTAGGAATAAATATTTAAAAACAAAAAGATGAAAGTTAGAGCATCTATCAAAAAACGTAGTGCCGATTGCAAAATCGTGAAGCGTAAAGGCGTATTATTTGTGATCAACAAAAAGAACCCTCGCTTTAAGCAAAGACAAGGATAGTAAGACTTTTAGCGGAGACGCTAAAGTTTTTAGAAAATAAAAATTAAACAAAAAATCAAGTTTTAGCATATGGCTCGTATTGCCGGTATCGACTTACCAAAAAACAAAAGAGGAGAAATAGGACTACAGTACATTTTCGGTATTGGACATTCTACAGCTCAATACATCTTAAACAAAGCAAACATCAGTTACGACAAAAAAGTAAATGAGTGGAATGACGATGAGCAAACTGCGATTCGTAATATCATCAATGCTGAATTCAAAGTAGAAGGTGCTTTACGTAGTGAAGTTTCTATGAGCATTAAGCGTTTGTTAGATATCGCTTGTTACCGTGGTTTGCGTCACAGAAAAGGTTTACCTGTTCGTGGCCAACGTACTAAGACGAACTCACGTACTCGTAAGGGTAAGCGTAAGACAGTTGCTGGTAAGAAGAAAGTAGCTAAGAAATAATACTATTAGATAGTTAGTCGCTAAAGTGACTACCTATTCTTATATAAATCCGACTAAAATTAGATCCTGACTCCAAAGTTTCAGGGGAGATTGACTCGGTTTCCGCTTCGGCGTAATTTCAATTTAAATAACCCGCTCTTTTTACCTGTATTTTTACAAGTTTTTAGGGCACACCTCAAAAAAAATGGCAAAACCAAACAAAGCACAGAACAGTGCAAAAGCCGCTTCAAAGAAGAGAGTCGTTAAAGTAGACGCTTCTGGAGAAGTTCGAATCAGTGCAACATTCAACAATTTAATTATCGCTTTCACTAATAAAGCAGGTCAAGTGATCAGCTGGAGTAGTGCAGGTAAAATGGGCTTCAGAGGTTCTAAAAAGAACACGCCATACGCAGCTCAAATGGCAGCAGCAGACGCAGCGAAAGTAGCGTTAGATGCTGGTGTTAAAAGAGTAGAAGTATTTGTAAAAGGTCCAGGCTCTGGAAGAGAAGGTGCAATCCGTTCTATCTCTCAGTCTGGTATCGAAGTGATTTCTATCCGTGACGTAACGCCTATGCCACATAACGGATGTCGTCCTCCTAAACAAAGAAGAGTATAATTATTCCGAGTTTTAATAACTATTTATAAACCAGGATGCATCATTGATTTTAGATTTTTACTGATGATGCGTCGACATTAAAAAATCAAAAAAAAGCAACATTATGGCACGCTACACAGGCCCCAAAACAAAAATTTCCCGCATTTTCGGCGAACCTATCTTAGGTAACGCTAAATGGTTGGGTAAAAACAGCAACCCTCCAGGTCAACACGGTGCGCAACGCAAGCGTAAGCAATTAGGCGAGTATGCGTTACAGTTAAGAGAAAAGCAAAAAGCGAAGTACACTTATGGTGTACTAGAGCGTCAATTCCGCAAAACATTTGAAGAAGCAGCTCGTTTAAAAGGTGTTACCGGTGAAAACTTAATCAAATTATTAGAGTCTCGTTTAGACAATACAATTTTCAGAATGGGATTGGCTGCTAGCCGTCCTGAAGCTCGTCAATTGGTTGCGCATAAGCACATCGCTGTAAATGGTGATGTAACGAATGTGCCTTCTTATACATGTCGTCCAGGTGATGTCATCACTTATCGTCCTAAGAGTGCACACAATTCTTCTATTGTAAGCAAGCAACGTGCAAGAAACACAAAGTTTAGCTGGGTGGATTGGAACGAAACGACCAACACTGGTACTTTCATTACAATGCCAGAGCGCGAAGCAGTTCCTGAGAATATCAAGGAGCAATTGATTGTAGAATTGTACTCTAAATAGTAGGTAGCACTTAACACAATTTCTTTCTAATGAAAGAATCAAAATAAAAAAAAGTAGTAACATGGCTATATTAAGTTTTCAAAAACCAGATAAGATTGTTTTACAAAAAGCAAATGATTTCGAAGGACAGTTCGAATTCCGTCCATTGGAGCCAGGCTTTGGTCTAACATTAGGAAATGCTTTAAGAAGAGTTTTATTAAGCTCTTTAGAAGGCTTTGCTATCGTAGGTATTAAAATCGAAGGAGTAGATCACGAATTTGCTACAATCAAAGGCATTACAGAAGACGTAACAGAAATGATCCTAAACTTAAAGCAAGTTCGTTTTAAGCGTAAGGCAGATCAAGAAGTGAGCTCTGAAAAAATTACTTTATCTATCAAAGGTGGTAGCGAATTTAACGCAGGTCATATCGGTGAAGCTTCTCAACAATTCCAGGTGATGAACCCAGAATTAGTAATTTGTTTCATGGACCCTTCTGCTAAATTAGATATTGAATTAACGATCCAAAAAGGTCGTGGATATATTCCAGCCGAAGAGTATAAATTAAAAGATATGCCATTTGGTTATATCGCGATTGATTCTATTCATACACCAATCAAGAACGTGAAATACGTAATGGAAAACTATCGTGTGGAGCAAAGAACAGATTACGAAAAATTAATCTTGGAAGTTGCTACAGACGGAACAATCCACCCAGAAGATGCTGTGAAGCAAGCTTCTAGAATCTTGATCCAACACTTTATGATCATCACAGACGAGAATATTACCTTCGATAACAAAGAAGATAAGAAAGAAGATGTGGTAGATGAGCAAGTATTGCAATTAAGAAAAGTATTGAAAACTCCATTAGAAGATTTAGACCTATCTGTTCGTGCATTCAATTGCTTGAAAGCTGCTAAAATTAACAGCTTGAGTGAATTGGTACAATATGAGCAAGAAGATCTAATGAAATTTAGAAACTTTGGTCAAAAGTCTTTATCTGAAATCGAGCAAGTATTGATCGAAAGAGGATTGAGCTTTGGAATGGACTTAGGTAAATTAGGATTAGACAAATTAGATTTACAATAGGCTGCAAAGATTTTTGTAAATCACTATTTATAACCGAGCGAAAGCTCAAACCTTACAATTCCTGACACGGTGTAAGGATAAAACTTAAATGTCATGCGTCACGGAGACAAAAACAACAACCTTGGAAGAAAAAAGGCACACAGAGAAGCCTTATTGATGAACTTAGCTTGTCAAATTATTACGCATAAGCGTATTGTAACGACTTTAGCTAAAGCTAAAGCTTTAAGAAAATACGTTGAGCCATTGATTACTAAGACTAAGAAAACAGATAGCAAGGAAGAAATTAGTCATAATCATAGAGTCGTGTTTAGTTATTTAAACGACAAAGCTGCTGTAAAGGAATTATTTACAGTGGTTGCGCCAAAAATTGCTACACGTCCAGGCGGTTATACTAGAATCATCAAATTAGGTATTCGTCCAGGTGACAATGCTGAAAAAGCGATGATCGAATTAGTTGACTTCAACGAAATTTATGGCAATTCTATCGCTTCTGCGACTGAACCAGCTAAAAAGACACGTAGAAGCAAAGCAACTACTGCTGCTCCTAAAGCAGCAGTAGTTGTAGCTCCAGTGGAAGCTGCTACAGCTGAAGAAGTTGCAACTGAGCCAACTCCAGAAGCAACTGACGAAACAACTGACGAAGCATCTGCTGATGACGCTAATGGTGACGCTTCAAAAGCTGAATAATGAATTAATTCATTTTACATATAAGGCAAGACTTTGGTCTTGCCTTTTTTTTGCCTATTTTTGAATAATTAAATCAACCTACCGATATGGCCACACAACCAGCAATTTTAGTTTTAGCAGATGGGAACGTTTTTCATGGTCAAGCTTTTGGAAAAATTGGAACAACCACTGGTGAGATTTGTTTTAATACTGGCATGACTGGGTATCAAGAAGTATTTACTGACCCAAGTTATACAGGACAAATTATTATCATGAGCAATGTACACATTGGTAATTATGGTGTTAAAGCAACAGACGTTGAAAGTAAGTCTGTAAAAATTCATGGTTTAATTGGAAGAAATTTAGAAGAAAAATTTAGTCGTGCTCAGGCCGATGGAAATTTAAACGACTATTTAATTGAGAATAATATTGTGTCAATCGAAGGATTAGATACAAGGGTATTGGTAGCTCATGTAAGAACAAGTGGCGCCATGAACTGTATTATTTCTTCGGATAATTTAGATGTAGATGCATTGAAAGCCCAACTAGCAAAAGTTCCTAGCATGGATGGTTTAGAATTAGCGAGCACAGTTAGTACCAAGGAAGTGTACGAATTAGGTGATGTCAATTCGCCCTTGAAAGTGGCAGTATTAGATTTTGGAGTGAAGCAACATATTTTACAATGTTTAATTGATAGAGGAGCCCATGTAAGAGTGCATCCTGCAAAGACAGACTTTGCAACCTTAAAAGCGTTCAATCCAACTGGGTATTTTTTATCAAACGGTCCTGGTGATCCAGCACCAATGGATTATGCGGTGAAAACAATTAAGTCAATTTTAGAAGAGAAAAAACCTTTATTTGGCATTTGTTTAGGGCATCAATTGTTGGCACTTGCCAATGATATTCCTACTTTTAAAATGCATCATGGTCATAGAGGATTGAATCATCCAGTAAAAAATGTCATCACAGGTAGATCAGAAATCACGACACAAAATCATGGTTTTGGTGTGAATCCGGATGCCGTTAAAGCACATGCTAATGTGGAGATTTCTCATGTGAATTTAAATGATGATTCTATCGAAGGCATTCGTTTAAAAGATCGTCCTGCATTTAGTGTGCAGTATCACCCAGAGGCAACCCCTGGACCACATGATAGCCGTTATTTATTTGACGATTTTATTGCATTAATGAAAGCGAATTAATTTTAATTTACAAAAATAAAATGCATGCTTAATATTACCATCATCAACGGGCCTAATTTAAATTTATTGGGCAAGCGTGAACCGGGTATATATGGCAACGAAAGTTTTGAGGATTGTTTACTGCAATTAAAACAAGCTTTTCCTCAAGTTAATTTTACTTATTTTCAGTCCAATGTAGAAGGGGAGCTTGTGAATGCAATTCAACAATATGGTTTTAACCAAGATGGGATAATCATCAATCCGGCAGCCTACACGCATACTTCAGTTGCCATCGGTGACGCCATTGCATCTATTCAAACACCAGTCATCGAAGTTCATATTAGCAATATACATGCTCGTGAAGAGTTCAGAAAAATATCGCATGTTTCTGCCAAAGTTGTTGGTTCCATTGTTGGCTTAGGGTTAAAAGGATATCATCTTGCAACAACCTGGTTCGTAGATCAAGCTGCAAGCAAATCATAATTTAATTATTGGTCCATGCAATATTCAAAGGTAGATTATCCTAAAAAGACAATCTGGTTAATCGGAATTGCAGTCATTGTAAAAATAGCTTTGTCTTTTTTACTGGAATTGGGCAATGACGAAGTGTATTATTACACTTATGCAGTTCAACCTGACTGGAACCATTTTGATCATCCGCCGATGGTGGGCTGGCTGATTCAACTCTCCACCCTTAATTTAAATTGGGTTTCCACTTTATCCATGCGTCTTGGCGCTGTCCTTTCTGCAGCTATCTCTACTTGGATTATTTTTAGAACAGGGACTTTAATACATAACGAACGTGCGGGATGGATTGCAGCATTATTATATACATGTTCCATTTACACAAGTATTATTGCAGGCTTATTTATCATGCCTGACAGTCCTCAGCTTTTATTTTTTACAGGAAGTATTTATTTAATGGCAAAATGGGTGGTAAAGCCGCATTTATTTACGACCATCAACTGGATAGGGTTAGGTTGTTTGATAGGATTAGCTACATTAAGTAAAGTGCATGGGTTGTATTTATGGGCTGGATTTGGTGGATTTATTTTATTGCATCAAGTGAAAACGCTTAAGCAACCATTTTTATATATCTCCGTAATCATCACCATAGCTGCATTGATTCCTATTCTGTATTGGAATTTTGACAATGATTTTATTACCTATACATTTCATTCTAAGCGGGTGCTGCATTCTGGAATTCAGGTGGCAAGTTTGTTACAACAAATTGTGGGTGAAATTTTTTATCAAAATCCTTTGGTCTATATCAGTTGCTTGATTCCATTGCTTCGATTCAAAAAATTAAAAGCAATTGTTCAAAATCAAAATATAATAAATCATACCCCGGCTCCAATAGTCGCTTTATTGTTATGGCTTAGTCTTCCTTTGATTCTTTTATTTTGGAGCATCTCGTTATTCAATCCAACTTTACCACATTGGACAGGTCCAGGTTTCATTGCTTTATTTTTATTATCTGGGATCTATTGGTCCGAAACGGCTACCTCCCTTTTTCCAAAGTTAATTCAATGGGCGCTAGGATTCTTTCTGGTCTTAGTGATTGGATTTATTGGGTTGGTTCATGTATTCCCATTCCAATTAGGTTCTAAAAGCCAAGAAAATTTAGGGGAGTACAATCCAATCAATGACGTAACAGGCTGGACGCAATTTAGTGCTGATTTCAAGGCCCTTGTAGCACAAGATGAAAAGAATACCCTTATGCAAGTTAAAGCGCCTATAATAGTCTCTAAATGGTTTCCTGCGGGGCATATTTTATTTTATACAGCAAGACCTATCCAAAAACAAGTGATTGCAATTGGAGCAATTGAAGATGTACACAAATTTGCATGGCTTAATCAAGACCAACCTAGTTTAGAATTAGGGCAGGATGCCTACTTTATACAGCCCTCCAATCTACCATTCAATCCTACTAATTTAATCTTGCCCTATTTTGAAAAAATGGGCAAAACAGATCGTATTCAAATTCAACAAAAAGGGGTAGTGCTAAGAACTTTTTATGTCTATCGATTTAAAAATTGTCAAAAAATCCCAATGCCAATTTTACCTAAAAAATAAAATTTTCAAAATCTCTTCGATAGGAGATACTGACTCCCTGACGATTTCTTCTTCCCATATTGCCACCAATGATATCTAAACTATTTCTGTTAAAGACAATGGCTCTTAGTTTTCTATCCTTAGTTAAGACGAATTCAATATTCAGATCTGGTAACCATTGAAAGTTACTGTTTTCAATATTTGATGCGGACCTTAAGTTAAAATCAAAGTCACCTCCTACATTGACGATCACTTTTTCGTTAAAAAAGCTTCGACCAAGTTTTAAGTTGACTCTTTGTCGATCAATTCTATTAGAATTGATCGCAATTCCTGATCCTGTAGGATCTAATAAATTACCACTGTTATATACTTTTGATCCTATATCAAATCTCAGACTTTGATCACCGGTTACTTTATTTAACAAATTAGTGACAGATTTATTGATTTCCTTGGTCAACAATTGTGAAATGGAATTAATCCCAATGGTGGTTACGTTATAAGCGTTATTGCTACTTCCAGTATTGAAACCAACTGGTGCAAATGAGTTAAATACAATCAAGAATGAAACCTGTTTGATAATTTCATTGTCATCGCGTTCGAGCCTTGTAATAAATTGGGAGAACTCATTATCAGTGCTGATAGGATTTCCGGGAGGGAAGGCTAATGTGAATTGAATATCAGGTTTTGATAATTTATTTCTTAATGCGGCAATCACAAAGACATTGCCTCGGTATGATTTTACAGCATTGCTAAAATTTGCGTTTCCCACCAATTCGTTTAAACTCACTCTTTCTGCTGTATACCTAGCATCTATATGTATATCTGCTTCATATGGATTTCCTGTCCATTCAATAAAATTACCTGCTTCTGGAATAAGTTCAAATGGCTTTCTAATAATTGATTGAAAATTGAAATCATATTTTCCTTTTTCAATATTATACTTGCCGCGCATGGTGAGTGGTTCGATATTGCCCGCCCTAATCTTAATACGACCATTACCAACTGCTTTAATGACATCACCTGTTAGCTCGTCTAAGATGACATCTATCTGGGTTTTATTGTCAGCACTCACATCTAGGTCAACCACAAGATTAAACGTTGGGATCTCTGCATTGCTGATGGTTGATTTACCTATTTTTTTAAAAACAATGAATTCTGATTTGCCTGTTTCTTTGCTTGTGGTGTTTGGTAGATAAATATGTGAACTATCATTGACCTCCGCATTGATTGCCATCTTGATATTTTCCTCAGGCCCGCGGATGGTCATAGTCGCTTTACCAACCGCTTGTCCGTAAAAATTACTATTGTCTAAAACATCTGTATTTAAAAGTTCAATTTTAGGACTTTGCATTTCCATGTCATAAACAAGGTGCTTGAAACTTTGATGCAAAATTTTTCCTTTAAACTGTGCTAGTCTGTTTAATTTATCTTTGACTTGAATCGTGCCAAAGTCGATGCCTTCATCTGTAAATGCTAAGGTAGCAGTTGGCAGGAAATAATTGACTTTTGTGAAGTCTACTTTGAATGCAGCATCTTTGATGGTGGCAACACCTCTTAAATCAGGATTTTCAATGCGTCCACCAAAATGAATTGAGGCTGTTGCTTTTCCTTTTAAATCTGTCAAGACCCCTCCAATAAATTCTTCAATCAATCCAAAATTAGATTGGTTCAGCGTTAAAGTCGCATCCAATGGGTTTAGACTGTCTAAAATAGCATAAGTCCCTTTTGCAGCTAAATTGTAGTTTTCATTTGGGCAGTTTAAATCAAATGGTACGATGCCTGTTTTAGCATCGTAAGCAGCTTTAAGGGTTGTATTGCCTAGAAGTGTTGAGTTGAAACTAAATTGATTGATTGTACTATTTAGATTCAATGAAAATTGGTCATTGATTTGATTTAAATTGATGCTAGCATTCGTAATACCTTCTAGTTTAGGGTAACTAAAAAATAGATTGGTCATATCGCCCAAAATCACATTCTCAAGTGTTACCTGTAATCCATTGACATCTTTTGGGTGATTTTGAACTGCAATTTTTTGCAAACCTTGTGAGATACTAAATCGTTTAGCGTATGTATTGTTTTTTCTTAATGAAATCTCACCTTCATTTTGAATCGTCCATTGCTTTTCATTTAAAATAAAGTAAGAAGGGGCCCATTTGATACTTAGTCCATCGGTATAGGTGTTCACCTTGCCTTCAAATGAAATATAGGATAGGGCAGATTTACTTTCTGCATTTAATTTAAATAAAGATTGATCTTTAGAAGTGGTAATACGTAGTTTGGGGCTTATTAATTTAAGGCTATCTGTTACATTAAATGAAGTGGCTGTAAGGTCAATCTTTAAACTGTCTTTATTACCAGTTCCGCCAATGATGCCATTTGAAATAGCATAGTTATCCCATTGTAGATAAGGAAGCTTCGCTTGTAATTGAAGGGATTGCTTATCTGTATTAATTGTACCACTAATGGCCATATTATTGAACCCTGAAAATTCGTTTCTAAAAATTCTAATATAGGGTTCAAAGTAGGCGGTATTCACTTGGAATGAAAATTGCTGATTGACTGGGGCTTCCTTTAAGTTTTTTATGTAATTAGGAAAATACCCTTGTAAAAAGTATTGAACACTATTTGGTAATTGATTGATATTGAATTTTCCTACAATGCTAGCTTGGACATCGTCACTGGACAAACTAATTTGCTTGTTACCATTTGTAATATTGGACTTTAGTGCGATCGAATCAAAGTTGATGATATTGGTGGCACTTTTTAATTTTCCATTATAGAATTTAGCAGAGCCAATGAAATTATCAATATTAGAGCCCGAAAAATTAAGATCCAATAAACCGGTTAACTGAATCGCATTATTTGAAAATTTAAGGGCACTTAAATTGGCGTTGGTTAAATCACCTACTGCATTAAAAGTAGGTATGGCATTTTGAAAATCAACTTCTAAGTTGCTTATGAAGTTAATATTAGGGTCCTTGATTTTTATTGTTCCATTATAAGCTTGCTTCTGAAGAATGCCATTGGTTTGTATCTGTGCATAGGTATATCCATTTAACTGAATAGAATCAATCAGACCTTCGATATTTGTTTTTATCTTATCTAGTTTGAATGAACTACCTGCAATCTTGCCCTTGAAATTTAACAGACCTAAGGATGGGATATTAAATAACTTTCCCGCATTCAATTTTGTTGCAACAAGATTACCATCGTAGATCGGCTCGCTATTGGTTGGAAATTGTAAGTGTATGGTAGTTACCGCTGTTCCAATATCAGAAGCAATAGTACCATTTGTCTTAAAGTCATAGATTGTTCCAGCTAAACTTCCTTGATAATAAAGATTACCAAATGCATCTAAAGGTATATTTTTTATTTGCTTGATTTCGGGGATCCAAGTGCTTAAATCTAGCATATTGGTTTTTGCATTCAATTGATTCACTTGAATCATTGTTTGATTCATATTGGGAAGACCTTTCATAGTCATAGCACCTTGCACAAAAGACTGGCCAAACTGTGCCCCAAGTTGTTCTACTTTAAAATCATCTACAGTTCCATAGAAGTTAAAACTAGTCGTAATTTTTTGGTTGATATTTTTTAGTGCTGGGGCAAAAAAGGCAATATCATCAAAAGCCACAATTGACTTGGCGATAGTAGCGCGCATGTTCACCTTGCGCACGTATTTCCTAAAGTCAGGATTAAAATCTTGGTATTCCATGGCATAGTAGTTGCCAATACTGCTATTATTTGTTTTTAAGGTCAAGGCAGCAAATTCCATGATTTGCGGGGTCATTCTAAATTTGGTAGCCAATTTTTTGATCACAAAGCCTGATCTTTCTTTCAAGGATAACCTCACATTAGCCCTGATGGTATCTCCAATAAAATTTGCATTATCAATACTCGCATTCAGGTCTTGCATCCGAATATGTTCCTCATCAAAATGAGGGACAGGTTGTCCAAATCCGTATTCAATCCAAATTTTTCCTTGTACAATTTCAATTTTTTTAGCTTGAATAATCAAACCAGTGGGATTAAAATACATTTCCTTTTTGAGTGGCTTAATCTTTTTTATTTTATTGATAGGGGCCAATCCTGGTTTGTCTAAAAGATAATAGAAGGGTTTATCTAGTATCAGTTTTTCAATGTCAATTTTATTGCCTTTAAATTGATTTAAATTAGCGAGTAGATGTTTTGCTTCAAATTTTGTGGTGGAACCTATCCACTCGTCGTCTTGGATAAATTGAATATTAGTTAAATCAATTTTCTTTAAATCAAATGATTGGTCGGATGACTTACTTGTATCTTTTGATTTAAAATGGTCGACTATAAATTGGTAATTCCATACCGGAGTTTTTCTGTGTAAATAGACTTTTGCTTGCTCTAATCCAATATACCCAAGCACTGGGTCCTTACTAGAAAACAATAAGTCAGTGACTCTTAGTTTAAGTGTTTGTGCAAATAATAAGGTATCTTTTTGTTGATCTCTTATGAGGACATTTTTGATATCCACTCGATTGAATAAAGAAAAACTTAAACCATCTAATTGAAATTCACTACCCAAGGACTGACTCATATTCTTAGCAATCTGACGACCAATTTTTTCTTGCACGACTGGTAAAAGCAAGAGTAAGTAGGAGAGCAAGAGCAATCCTACAAAACTGGCGATCAGTATACGAATATAAATGAGCTTATTTTTGACCAAGGGGGTTTTGTTTATTTATTTTAATTGCATTAATATCCTGCAACACTATCGTCACCTCTTTTATCACCTGCAGCAACTCTATTTCCATTAGGTAGTATCATGATGCCATCCATTCT
>CAMAQL010000022.1 GCA_945860605.1 Chitinophaga pinensis | reverse complement strand
TATGCAAGAGATTTGAAATTACAGATGAAATTAAGTGAGATCGAATTGCAGGCGGATGGCAAAAAAGGTACTTTTTTCTACACAGCAGATGATCGTATTGACTTTAGAGAACTCATCCGTATGTTCGCAAATGAGTTTAAAGTAAAAGTAGAAATGCGCCAAATAGGTATTCGTCAAGAAGCCGCAAAAGTTGGAGGTATTGGAAGTTGTGGTCGTGAACTTTGTTGTAGTACTTGGTTACACGATTTCAAAAGTGTCAACACCACTGCTGCGCGTTATCAAAATTTATCCATCAACCAAACAAAGTTAAGTGGCCAATGTGGTCGTTTAAAATGTTGCTTGAATTTTGAATTAGATACTTATTTAGATGCATTGCAAGCCTTTCCTGATTACGCAGACAATTTACAAACTCAAATGGGAACTGCCTTTTTAATCAAGAAAGATATTTTCAAGAATTTAATGTGGTATACCCTTCCTAACAATACCAAGCATTTTCCATTAACGATTGAACGCGTTAAGGAAATTAAAAAACTGAATCAACAAGGTATTGCGGTAGAAGAATTAGAAGCTGTAGAAATCACCAGTAAGAATAAAGAAGTAGAACCAGAATTTGTAGAGTTAGTAGGTCAGATAAGTTTACGTTCATTAGAAAAGAACGATCGACGCAGAAGAGATCAAGAAAGAAATTATAGAGCACCTCAGGGACAGAATCCAAATGGACCGCGACCAAATAATGGACCACGACCACAAGGACCAAATCAAAATGGACCAAACGGACCTCGTCCTAATAATGGACCGCGATCACAAGGACCAAACGGACCTCGTCCACAGGGGCCAAACCAAAACGGGCCTCGTCCAAATAATGGACCTAGACCAGAAGGACCTAGGCCAGAAGACGGTAACAACGCATAAAAAAAAGACCTCGAAACTTCGAGGTCTTTTTTTTATCAAACTGCCATCTACTTTAGCAATTATTTTTTAGTTGACTTTTTTAATTTCACCAACACGATACCGTGTTTATACTTTGCCCCAAATTTCGCAATCGCATCAGGGCCTTTGTATACATCCATAGAAGCAATGAGTGCCGTGTTGATTTTAACCACTTTAGCATAGGGCGTTTCCACCCCATCCACTAAATAAACCGGCATAATTGGATCTGATTTTCCAGTAGGTGCAGTGCTAGGTTTTTGTGCTGCAACAACAAATGTGAACATGCTCAATAAAATTACAGTAGCTATTTTTTTCATCTTATTCAATTTTAAAATTAGTGATATAATTTTTCAAGTGCTTGATTGGTGAATTCCATCAAATTTTTAACATACTCAGGAGAGAAATTGAATTCCAAGCCTGCAGTTTGATACAACTCTGGTAAGGTCTTTGTTCCACCCAAAGCTAAAGCATTCATATAATTTTCTAATGCTTGTGCAGGATTTTTTTGATACTGCATCCACATGCCTATCGCACCCAATTGTGCAATTCCATATTCGATATAATAAAATGGCACTTCAAATAAATGCAATTGTCTTTGCCATCCTATTGCTCTAAATTCTTTTAAACCAGATTGATTCAAAGTCTTGCATGAAAATTCTTTTACAATGTTTTGCCACTCATTGGTTCTTTGCTCAATCGTATGCGCAGGATGCGTATACACCCAATGTTGAAATTTATCAATGATGGCAATCCATGGGAAAATAGTAATTGTTCTTTCTAGTTGATGCTCAATCGCTCTTTTTAAATCTGCTTCTTTTTCGAAAAAGGGTTGCCAGTGCTGCATGCTAAATAATTCCATTGCCATACTTGCCACTTCTGCAATTTCCATTGGATATTCTTTGAACGCACTTAATGATAAGGGATGAGCTAAAAAAGAATGTACCGCATGTCCACCCTCATGAACCATCGTCGTCACATCACTCATCTGCCCGGCAGCATTCATGAATATAAATGGCGCACCTGATTCTGCTAAAGGACAATTGTATCCACCCGGCGCTTTGCCTTTTCTACTTTCAAGATCAAAATGTTTAAGCTCATTCATTTTTCTTAAACAATCTGCGAAGAAAGGATCCACTTGTTCAAAACATGCCACAGATTTTTCATATAAATCTTTCCCGTCAGTAAATGGACGCAAAGGCTTGGTGCCAGCAGGTTCTGCTTCTAAATCCCAAGGCTTGAGCAAATCTACTCCTAGCTTTTCTTTTTTACGCGTATAAATTTTTTCGATTAGAGGCATCACGTGTAGCTTCACTGCTTCATGAAATTGAAAACAATCTTCTTTCGTATAATCGAAACGACCTAATTCTGCAAACTTATAATCACGATAGTTTTCAAAGCCCGCATTCAAAGCAACTTGGTGTCGTTTTTGTACTAAGCTTGTAAATAAATCATGCATCGCTTCTTGGTCTTGCAATCTTCTTGTTTGAATTTTTCGATATACTTCCTCTCTAAACGCACGGTCTTCATTTTCTAAAAATTGTGCAGCTTGTTGTAAAGTGTATTCTTTACCACCTACTTCGATGGTCATCTTGCCAGCAATCACACCATATTGTTGTTGTAAAACACTTAACTCGGCTTGAATCGGAATATTCTCTGTTCTAAATAGTTCAATACTTTTTTGAACTGACCTTAAATAAGTATGGTATTGAGCTTGATCTAGCCCTGCAGTAAAAGGGCATTGAATTAATTTTTTATTCAATGCATCAGCATAGGGTTGCATCTGAGGTTGAATTTCCATACAGAAAAAAGTAAACGCGTCTTCTAAACTTTTGTCTGTGGTATCGCAGGTCATTTTTATTTGTCTCCAACAAGCATCTTCACTGATACAAGCTTCTAATTCGCTTAAATCTGTCAACCATGCCTCTAAATCTTGCAAAGCAAGTATAGGTCGCTCTTTCAATTCCTTGAAAAAAGGCTCCAAGCTTGCCCAATCTGTCACTACGAAGTCGGCTGGAAGGTATTTATGGCTTAATTTCTGGATGTCGGCTGTTCTCTGCATAAGGTTCGTTATTAAGAGGCAAATTTACTACTTTTACACACTTTAAAATAGTTAAATAAGTGGCCGAAACAATTCATTTACTACCAGATCATATTGCCAATCAAATTGCGGCAGGCGAAGTCATACAAAGACCAGCCAGCGCTGTCAAAGAATTATTGGAGAATGCGGTAGATGCGGAGGCTACGGAAATTCGACTGATCATTAACGAAGCAGGCAAGTCATTGATTCAAGTGATTGACAATGGCAAGGGCATGTCTGAAAAAGATGCTCAAAATGCATTTGCGAGGCATGCGACTAGTAAGATATCTGTGATCGAAGATTTATTTCAAATACGCACCATGGGATTCAGGGGCGAGGCATTGGCATCCATTGCTGCGGTGGCACAAGTCCAATTAAAAACAAAAAGACCAGAAGATGAGGTGGGTACAGAAGTAACCATTGAAAATAGCAAAGTGATTTCCACTTCGCCAGTTGCCACAGCTGTTGGAACGAGTATCAGTATGAGAAATTTATTTTTCAATGTGCCTGCTAGAAGGAATTTTTTGAAAAGTAATTCTGCCGAACTTAAACATATACTAGAGGAATTTACAAGGGTTGCGTTGGCTTTTCCTGAAATCTATTTTAATTTAAACAACAATGGTCAAGAAGTCTACCATTGGGAAGGAGGGAGCTTTAAACAAAGAGCAATTCAAGTGCTAGGCAATAACTATCAAAGCAAATTGGTGACAGTAGGAGAACACACGGACTACCTAACTATTTCCGGTTTTGTTGGTAAGCCAGAGACTGCAAAAAAAACCAGAAGCGACCAATATTTTTTCGTCAATAGAAGATTCATTAAGAGTGCCTACTTGCACCACGCCATCACTAATGCATTTGATGGTTTAATCGCAAAAGATAGTTTCCCTAGTTATATTTTGTACATCGATGTAGACCCATCGAAAGTTGATATCAATGTACATCCAACCAAACAAGAAATTAAATTCGAAGACGATAAGATCATCTATGCATTTGTTCAAGCAGCTGTCAAACATGCATTAGCGCAGTTTAGCATTGCACCTTCTTTGGATTTTTCTTTAGATGCCAACATTCAACAATTGGATGCCATTCAAAAACCTTTTTCGGAAAGTCAAGTTCAGGAAACTTCGAGAAAGTCATTGTATGAAGGTTTTACGCAAAAAAACCAAGCGCATTTAATCCCAAAAACAGGACAATCAGGACAGCAGGATTGGAAAAACTTTTTTACTGAAATGCCCACTGCGAATCAGAATTTTATTATTAAACCATCTTCGATGGGTTTATACAAAGAAGATGCATCTTTATCTGTTCCCGAAGACGCGTTTTTAATGCAGCTTCATCAAACCTATATCATTGCACCAACTAAGAGTGGATTGATTATTATCCATCAACAATTAGCACATGAAAGGATCTTGTACGAAAAGTATCAAAAAGCAAGTGCACAGCCCCATGCCACTCAAAAAAGTTTATTCCCAGTTGTATTAGAACTAAGTGCTAGTGACGCAGTATTGCTCGAAGAGATGGTGGAAGACTTAGCCAATATTGGATATGAAATAGAAGCCTTTGGTCAAAATAGTTTTATCATTCAAGGTATCCCCGCAGATGTACTTGCAGGTAACGAAAAAAATGCCATCGAACTTTTATTGGAACAGTTCAAACATTTTAGTGCCGATTTAAAATTCAGTAAAAGAGAAAAATTAATTCGCTGTATGGCACGTCAAATGGCCATCAAAGCAGGTCAAAATTTAGGACAAAAGGAAATGCATGGCTTGATCGAATCCCTAAGTGAATGTGATATTCCAAATACCACTGCTTCTGGAGCGCCCACCTTCATTGAATTCAATGAAGATTATTTAGATCGATTATTTAGTAAGTAAAAACAATTACATCCCCTTAGTCACCTTGGTTAAATAAGTTTCAACCGCCCTTCTAACCTGCGTGCTTGTTGGGCTCATATGGTTGGCTACCAATACAGAAAAATATAATTTTTGCTGCTTCGGTGTATAGATGAACCCACTCAATGCTACTTGCCCTCCCAGTGTGCCTGTCTTAGCATACATGGTTCCTGGAAAATTTTTATAGTAGGCCAAGATCGTGCCTTCTCCTCCCTTTTCAAAAATATTTTTAATACGAGTTTCTCCAAACTTAGCTTGCATCTGTTGTAAAATAGCAATATAATTTTCTGGCGTGTTTAAATTGTATCGACTTAATCCACTTCCGTCTACCCATCGCATACGCTGAGGTAAATTTGTAAACAATGTTTTAGAGACTGAATCTATCAATGCTGCATCATCCATTCTGCCCAACAATTTTTCACTTGCCATCAACACAATTTGATCTGCATAAAAATTATCACTTCGGAACATCATTATTTTTAGCAAGCTATCCGTTGGCACAGTTTTAATAGTTTTGAAACTATTTGTTAGACCTGAAATATAGTTTTGAAAGCTAATTTTTTTGCCTAAGGTATCACTCAATAAGTCAACCGCTATTAATAATGGCGCGTTTTGTTGGGTAAAGGGTACTTGAAAATATTTGCTTTTATTACTTTCGTTGGTGGTGTAAAAACGATTCCCAGATATATTTCTTGTCCAGTTTTTTTCTCCCACTTTATCTAAATCTACATTGTCTCTAAAAAAATAGAAAGGCTTAATGGCATCTAATTTTTTATTGCTTTGGTAAAAATGTACCACATTTCCATAGATTGGCATTCTGCTTCTTTCTGGTTGATAATCTTGGTCATAATCACTCCAGGACCAGCCTCTTCCAAATAATTCAAAATGATCTTGTTGATTGCCAACTAGTACAACTTGCTTTTTTGTATTTTTAATGAGCTCCACTACTGGTTGATAACTAAATTCAGGGTGCATAAAACTAGGATCCCCCAATGGCATTAAAAATAAAGTGTCGGCGTTTTCTGCCATTTTCCATCCTGGTAAGGAATCTTCAAGAAACTCTAGCCCTAAATAAGTTGCTAATATTTTTGTATTACTTGCTGGTGTAAAAAAATGATCACTCTGGTATTTGGTCAGCCATTGTCCCTTTGTATCATTGTAAATAGCGATTCCAATATGCGCACCCTTCACACCTTCAGCACTTAGTAATGTTTTTTGCGCTTGGCGTACTGAACAGGCGCTTAAAATCATTACTGTTGCTACTACAATGAATAATAATTTTAATAAATTTTCAAACTTAAATGGGTTTACTCTCTTTCTAATGCTCTTAGCCATCTTTCTGGGATTTCGTTATTAGAAGCTATTAAATAATCCTTGTAACTACAAGGCATCCATTCTCCACTGTGTAATTTCATCCACCATCTGCCTGTGCTTTTACTTTGTAAAAATTGTGTATCAATATCTGAAAAAGCAATTTGAAATTCTTTAAAACGATCTAAGGCAGTCAATGGCGCTTCCTTTTTACCACGGTGCACGCCATCTATAATATACCAAATCATTTGTGCCATCTGAATCGCTGTTAATCCATGGTGATCTAGTTCCGCCTGGTATCCAAATAAACCAATAGAACTTGTTTTCCAACTCATCCCTGCATATTGCATCAACACACAGGCTTCTTCTCCATTAAACCCATTTGATGTGATAATATTAGCAGGCGCTTGGGCATGTTGGATGGCACTAATATCAAAACTCATCATGTGACTATCTCTAATGACTGGCTCCATCTCTTCGATACTTTCACGAACCACTCCCAATCTAAAACAATCAAACCTTAGCTTATCAATTGTTTCAAGCATATGCGGATGCATAAAATAACTTTGAAAACCAATATGTGCGTAATGGTTTAAATGATTCGGTAAGCCTGTAAATAATTCTTCTAAAAAATGATCCGATGGCAACCTAGCTTCTAAATCTAGATCGATTTTAGCGTCTGCCACCACCGCATTCACTAAGGTAGGAATCGCAGTATAGGCATGGTATTGAGGCAGGGTAAGATCATGAGATCCACCCATAATAACTACTTTTTTATTTTGAAGGATCAATTCTGCAATCACTGTTCTTAATGCAGCATAACTATCTTGAATAGTCTGCCCAAGTTTTACATTTCCGATATCTGCAATCGTCACCTGCGCATGCCAATAATATAAATTGTACAGAGCCGCTCTAACCGCATTGGCTGCTTCAAAACCATTCAATGCAAATCCGGCGCCCCTGCACTCCCCTGCACCAATCAATACGATATCCGCATCCTTGATATCAGGCAGTTGATTTTCATAAGATTTAATATGCTTGCCAAGCTGGGTATCCCGATAACCTTCGTCCTTTGACAAGAAAGACAGGTTAATAGGTTCTACAAAGTCTTGGATAGAGGACAATGACATGGGCTAAAATTATCTATAAATAATAACGCAAATTTTGCCCAAACATTGCGTAAAGGGGTATTAATCTTGGAATTTATAGCCTACACCGCGCATGGAAATAAAGTGTTTTGGGTGCTTTGGGTCTATTTCGAAGTACTTTCTAAAATTAAGAATGAAATTATCAATGGTTCTGGTATTTGGAAAGACTTGGTAGCCCCAGACCAATTGCAGGATCTTTTCCCTTGTGACCACGTTATGTTTATGCTCAATGAGCAATTTTAACAATAATAATTCTCTTTTAGTAAGGGTGATTTTTTGGCCAGAAGCAAGCAACACCTCTGAAGCGTTGAAATCGATACTATGCCCTTTAAATTGGTAGCTATCCATCTGCGGGGAAGCATTGGTTTGTTGCGCGTTTTTCTGAATCAGTTTGGCTACCCTTAAAAGCAATTCTTCTAAATTAAATGGCTTGGTTAAATAGTCGTCCGCACCTAATTTTAATCCTTGCACCCTATTAGCACTTGTATTTTTTGCACTTAATATCAAAATAGGTGTTTGATTGTTATTTAATCGCATATGTTCTGTGATGCTAAAGCCATCCAAAGAAGGCAACATAATATCCAAAATCAGAAGATCATAATGAGCGGATTGAATTTTCTTTAAAGCATCCCCGCCATCAAATGCAGAATCCACCTCATACCCTTCCATTTCTAAATTCAGCTTCAAGGCCTCATGAAGATGTTCTTCGTCTTCCACCAATAAGATACTATGTTTTTGCATGATTAATCTGCCTTGAGTTGAACCACAAAAATACTTCCTTTGGGTTGATTTGGCTTGACGAAAATATTGCCAGCGTGGAATGTGACAATTTTTTTACATAAATACAACCCCAATCCAGTGCCCTTTGTCGTTCTGGTTTGCTCTGCACCCACTCTATAAAATTTATCAAATACTTTTGACCTTTCCTCTGGAACAATCCCAATGCCTTGGTCTTTGACTGTTAACTCAATGTCTGTTCCAACTGCATGCAAGTCGATATAAATAGCTGTCTCAGGAGCTGCGTATTTATTGGCGTTGTCCAATAAATTATTAATCATTAATTGTAATAATAAAGGTTCGCCTTGAAGTTGAATAGATGCATCAATTGAAGGAATACAGTTTCTATTTGAGTATCGTTCTTCAAAAGATTGGATGCATTGAACAGTAATGGCAGAAAGATCCACCATTTGTTTATTATTTTGATATTGCCCCATTTCGAATTGTGAAGCCAATAAAATATTGTTGCACAGTGCATCTAATCTTTTTGTTTCTTTAAGTGTGTTCTGGATTAAATGTTGTTGTTGCTCAGGTTGTAAATCTCTTTTTACAATCGTCTCTAAATTTAACTGCGTGACTGCAATTGGCGTCTTAAGTTCGTGCGTAATTGCCATCATAAAATTCTGTTGCAGAGTGGAGTATTTTAATTGCTTCAATAATGAACGGTAAACATAAATAGCTCCCAAAAGAAATAGCAATAAAAATGTCAACCCTTCTCCAATATATTGTTTTGTTTTTCGAGTAGCAAAGGCCTCTATGCTTGCAATCTGCGCTTGATCGATTACACCTTTGGCAGTAAGGGTTTCGATTTTTGTGGCAGTCAGTAAATCATTTTGCTTAACAAGGGCTACATACCACCAAATAAATGCAGCGACCATATAGGTTAGAAATAACCAATAAATAATTCTAACCCATACTAATTTTGATATGGAAAAAGGCATGTTCATTTTATAAAGTCGCTTTTTCTATTCGTATGCCTGTAGATAAAATATTTTGTAGCGGATCTTCACGCATCGTATGCTTGATGGTAAAGGTATGCATGCCATACTTTAATTTAACTGGCTTTGAATACAATGGAATGCGTTGATCAAAGATATCATCCATCCCAGTGCCTAGCCAACCTTTTTGATCATTCGCTAAATTCAAATTGAATGTTGCCGTTTGTGCTTTTTCACCAGCACTACTATGACTTAACTCGATCCAGATATTTTTATAATGATATGCATTGTGGTGTCTAATTACAAAGATAACTTTATACAATTGATTGGTATCCGTAATATTGAATAAATATTTTTCTGGCTTGGCACTATTCCATTGATGGTCTGGATGAATTGTATTTTGTTCAGATAAGGGTATTGTTTGACAAGCAGCTATGCTGATTAAAAAACAAATACCATATACTATACGATAATACTTCCCCATTTATAATACATTTAAGATTTGTTCTTTTGCTTTTTCTAATTCATCCTTCATGACAATGACTGCTTTTTGAATGTCTACATCATTGGCCTTAGACCCAGTAGTATTAATCTCTCTACCCATTTCTTGTAAAACAAAAGATAATTTTTTTCCTTTATTTGGATCTTTTTCGGCAAGTATCGATTTAAAATAGGCGCAATGATTTGTTAAACGAACACGCTCTTCTGAAATATCAATTTTTTCGATATAATAGATCAATTCTTGCTCAAGACGATTGTTATCGTATTTATCTGGTCCAACATTTTGTTCTAATAATTTAATTAAGCCATCTTTAATTTTGGTTCTTCTATTTGGCTCAAGCACAGCGATAGCTGCTTGTTGCGCTTCAATGCCAGCAACACGTTCAAGTAAATCCAGCTCGATGGATTTCCCTTCCTCTTGTCTATGAATATTTAATAAATCAATGGCTTGTTTTAAAAGACCAAAAATGGCATGCTTTTCGTCTTCTGCTAATACTTCATTGGTAGAAGACACCACATCTGGCATTTTCAACAGGGTACTCAAAATATTTTCCTTGCCAATACCTAGTTCATCTGCTAATTCAACGATTGGCTGGTAATAAGATTTTGCCAATGCTTTGTTGATATTAACCGGTTTTGAAGCACCATTGGATCTGACAAAAATGGAACACTCAACACTACCTCTAAATAAGTGTTCATTTAATGTATTTCTAATTTCAACTTCAATTGGTTTTAAGATGGAAGGAATGTTTAAACGAACGTCAAATTGCTTTCCGTTTAAAGACTTGACTTCCACTAAAAGTGTTTTGTCGTTAAATGTCATTTCTGCCCTTCCGTAACCCGTCATTGAATACAACATAAGTATACCATTATTTAGTCCATAAAGGTATTAAATAATGAGCTTGCAAGCGCTAAAGTTTGTACTTTAGCGAAGATTTTCGCCCATGTACGATAAAGCACAAATACAAGCATTACAGCAAACAACAAAGCAGTTTCTAACAGCTCCTTTAAGTATTGATTTAACTTCTTTAAAAAAGGTATTACAGTTTCATGAATACCAATATTATGTAGTCAACGAGCCCTTGATTAGTGATTACGAATATGACCAACTTTTTCAAGCCTTATTGAGGATAGAAGCCGCAGATCCTTCTTTGATTACCCCAGACTCACCTAGTCAAAGAGTGGGTAATAGTTTGAATAGCAATTTTGAAACGGTACCACATTTAGTTCCGATGTTAAGCTTAGAGAATAGCTATAATGCAGAGGACCTAGATGATTTTGATCGTAAAGCAAGAGAAAGTGCTGGCCTCGATGCCATTACGTATTGTGTTGAGCCAAAATTTGACGGCGCTAGTATTTCCTTAATTTATGAAAACGACCTTTTGGTGCGCGCCTGTACCAGAGGAGATGGTGTAGAAGGAGAAGACATTACCAATAATATCAAACAAATTAGATCCATTCCTTTACAGATTCCACTTACAGAAAATGGCATCCAACAAATTGAAATTCGTGGCGAAGTGATTATGACTAAAAAAGCATTTGATGATTTTAATGATAAATTAAAATCCAAGCAACAGTCACCCCTTGCCAATCCAAGAAATGCAGCTTCGGGCAGTTTAAGAATGAAAGATCCAAAGGAAGTGGCAGAAAGAAATTTAGATGCGTTCATCTATCATGTAAGTTATACTTTACCTATCCCAGGAAAAACGGTGAATCCGCTTTTAAAAACCCATAGTGGGACCCTGGAATTTTTATGGAATATAGGATTTAGATCGCCCGAAAAAGAAAAACAAGTTGTAAATAAAATACAAGATGTCATTGATTACTGTGCTATTGCCGAATCTGGAAGAGACCAATTACCCTA
Source organism: Chitinophaga pinensis (assembly GCA_945860605.1). Classification (GTDB taxonomy): domain Bacteria; phylum Bacteroidota; class Bacteroidia; order Chitinophagales; family Chitinophagaceae; genus Sediminibacterium; species Sediminibacterium pinensis_D. Next base: position 10,242 of record CAMAQL010000022.1, on the reverse strand, counting down.
TGAGATTGACGGCTTAGTGGTGAAGGTCAACGATCTAGCATTACAAGAAAAATTAGGCATGACATCGCACCATCCAAGATGGGCCATTGCCTATAAATTTAAAGCAAGACAAGCCACTACTGTTTTGGAGCATGTAGAATTTCAAGTAGGCAGAACTGGCGCAGTTACGCCCGTAGCTAAATTAAAACCCGTGGCCATTGGAGGTGTTACTGTATCTAGTATATCAATTCATAATGAAGAATATATCATTGAAAAGGATTTGCTTTTAGGAGACACGGTTATTATTGAACGTGCTGGTGATGTGATACCACAAATTGTGCATTCCATTGCAAGTCTTAGAACAGGTGTTGAAAAAAAGATTCAATTTCCAACCCATTGTCCTGTTTGTGCTACAGCCTTAGTGAAAGAAAGTACAGAAGCAGTATGGAGGTGTAATAATTTCCAATGTAGCGCACAAATTGTAGAACGTATTGCACATTTTGTGAGTAAGGACGCAATGGATCTTAAAAATTTAGGCGAGGCCAATATTAAAAAATTCTTTGAGCTTGGTTTACTAAAAGACATTCCTGGTATTTATACTTTAAACTTTGAGCAGATTGGACAATTGGAAGGATTTGGGAAAAAAAGTGTTGACAATCTAACAACTTCAATAGAAGCCTCTAAACAACAGCCATTGCATAGATTCATTTATGCTTTAGGGATTCGATTTGTTGGAGAAACGACTGCTAAAACGATTGCAAGCAAAATCAACCATATACTTGATTTAACGCGTATCACCGAAGCACAATTATTAGAGTTCGAAGATATAGGTGTTAAAGTAGCAAGTAGTATTGTTCAGTTTTTTCACGACCCAATTCAACTTAAAATGATTGGGTCGCTAATACAATTGGGATTGAATGTAGAACAAACCAATCATCAAGCAACAGATGGATCACTGACAGGATTGAACTTTTTATTTACAGGCACTTTAACGCAACTTAAACGTTCGGATGCAGAAGCCATGGTAGAAGCAAAAGGCGGACATCTCTTGAGTGGTGTAAGCAGTAAGTTAAATTATTTAATCGTTGGAGAAGATGCTGGAAGCAAACTAGAGAAAGCAAAAAAAATAGCCTCGATAAAAATATTGACCGAAGCGGAATTCATTGAATTAATAAATAGCGATTCAACATCCTAATTTTTCACTCAAAATTGAATTGCCTTCTTCCTATTTAATTTTAACGATAACGCTTTTTTTAGATGATCCCTTTTAACAACAAGTATTCTGCTATCTGAACTGCATTGGTAGCAGCGCCTTTACGTAGGTTATCACTTACAATCCACATGTTCAAAGTTTTTGGCTGCGTTTCGTCTCTGCGTAAACGACCCACAAATACATCATCTTTTTCATGTGCCCACAATGGCATTGGATAAAATTGTGCAGCATCGTCTTGTTGTACCAATATGCCAGGCGCTTCTGCCAACAAAGCGGTCAATTCTTTTAAATCATATTCATTATGAAATTCTACATTCACACTTTCACTATGTCCACCCACCACTGGAATACGCACGGTAGTAGCGGTTACCTTAATCGAATCGTCCTGCATAATTTTGCAAGTCTCATTGACCATTTTCATTTCTTCTTTTGTATATCCATTTTCCAAGAAAACATCAATTTGAGGAATCACATTTAAGTCGATTGGATATTTATACGCCATTTGGTCGGAAGATACAATTTCGCCTTTGCGTTCTTTATATAATTGATCTACGGCTTGCTGACCTGTTCCAGTCACACTTTGATAGGTGCTTACAACAACTCTTTTGATTGTATATTTTTCATGTAAAGGTTGCAATGCAACCACCATTTGTATGGTCGAGCAATTAGGATTGGCAATGATAAAATCATCTTTTGTTAATACAGAAGCGTTCACCTCTGGCACTACTAATTTTTTTGTTGGATCCATTCTCCATGCCGAAGAATTATCAATGACACGAATAGCAGCAGCAGCAAATTTTGGCGCCCACTCCAAAGAAGCCGTTCCACCTGCAGAAAAAATTGCTAAAGTTGGTTGTGCAGCAATGCCCACTTCCATACTCACCACTTTGTAGCGCTTATTATTAAAGGTTACTTCCTTCCCTACAGAACGTGGAGAAGCAACTGGTACTAATTCAGTCACAGGAAAATTGCGCTCAGCAAGTACTTCTAATAATTTAGTACCTACTAAACCTGTGGCACCGACTACTGCAAGTTTCATATTATTAATCAATAAAGTTCGATGTTAAACCAACTCAATATCAAAGTTCACCAACTGAACAAAAGATGCAACACGCTCTTTGATATCCTTTACACTAATCTCAGTCAAACGCTCTGTACCAAACTTCTCTACACAAAAACTTGCCATTGCACTTCCTAAAATAATTGCAGTCTTCATGTTCTCAAACGAAATGTCTTTTGTTTTTGCCAAATGTGCTACAAATCCACCTGCAAAAGTATCACCAGCGCCAGTTGGATCAAAAACTTCCTCTAATGGTAATGCAGGTGCAAAGAAGACTTGATTTTCATGGAACAATAAAGCACCGTGTTCACCTTTTTTGATGATCACATATTTTGGACCCATTTGCATGATTTTTTTTGCAGCTTTGACCAAGCTATACTCACCACTCAATTGTCTCGCTTCACTATCGTTTACCATTAAAACATCTACTAAACTAATCGTATGCTTCAAGTCATCCATCATAATTTCCATCCAAAAATTCATCGTATCCATCACGATTAATTTTGGTCTATTTCTCATTTGTTTGATGACACTACTTTGTACAGCAGGTACCAAATTTCCCAACATTAAAATTTCACAATCCTGATAACTTTCTGGCACCACTGGTTGGAAATTTTCCAACACGTTCAATTGTGTTTCCAAAGTATCACGCGTATTCATATCTAAATGATATTTACCACTCCAGAAAAAAGTTTTTTCATCTTTTTTAATTTGCACGCCTTCCAAGATGACACCTCTTGCTGTCAAAGCATCTAATTGTGCTTGGGGGAAATCTCCACCAACTACGGAAATTTGCTTTACTGGGGTAAAATTAGAAGCGCACCATGCAATATAAGTTGCTGCACCACCAATAATTTTATCACTTTTCCCAAAAGGGGTTTCAATGGCATCAAAAGCCATAGATCCAACGACTACTAAAGACATGTGTATTTTTTTGATTTTCAGTTGCGAAACTACGATTTTTAAGCCTTCTATCCCAAAGCATTCTAAATCGAAGTACTTCTACGAATGCAACTAGTTGATTACCAAAAAACTAACAAAATTCAATAATTTATCAAAAATTAACCAAAACCTTGGTTTTTATTCGATAATTTTGTGGTAATCAACGCACAAAATAACATCATGGCTAGAATCAAAACAGAAAAAAACGGGTCCAGAAAAGACGTAATTGTGCGTAAAGCGGCTACATTATTTAGAGAAAAGGGCTATAAAGCGGCAAGTATGCGCGATTTAGCAGAGGCTGTAGGTGTGGAAGCTGCAAGTTTATACAATCATATCAAATCCAAAAGTGAGTTATTGCATGAATTGGTATTTAATGTAGCCAACCGTTTTGTTTTAAAAATTGATGAAATAGAATCAGAAGAAATTAGTTCATTAAAAAAAATGGAAAAGATCCTGCGATTCCATATCGTAGAGATGATTCATCATTATGAGGAAGTATATGTAAGTGATAGAGAATGGAAACACCTTTCTGATCCCTACTTATCCAATTACCAAAATCAAAGAAGAGTATATCGCAAAAGATTGGCTGCTATTATTGAAGAAGGGATTAGGAATAAGGAAATCAAGCCAATTGATGCCCCAACCGTTGTTCTTATTTTTTTACACGCAGTAAGTGGAATCGAAAGCTGGCAGCGTTCAACCAAAAAAATTAGCGCAGAAGAACTTGAACAAAACATGGTTGCTATTTTAATTGATGGCCTAAAGGCAAATAATTAGCCAAATTATAAAGGCCTGTTCCTAAACAAAACATCCATTTAAAAATAGAAAAATGCCTTCCCAAAAAGAGAGGGCTTTTTTTTATTAAATTAAATTACCGCTTGATTGTAGTAACTTTGTATCCAAGATTTAATACAAGTGTCAGAAAGAAATAATTTTATCGATTACATCCGAATTTTTGCCCATAGTGGTCATGGCGGAGCTGGTTGTAGACATTTTCTACGAAACAAATTGACAGCTAAAGGTGGACCAGATGGTGGTGATGGCGGAAGAGGCGGACATGTGATTCTAAGAGGTAATTCCCAACTTTGGACCTTATTGCATTTACGTTATCATAAAAATGTATTAGCAAAAGACGGAGAGAATGGCTCTAAAAATAAATGTACCGGTAAAGACGGAGAAGATATTATTATTGAAGTGCCCTTAGGTACCATCGCAAGAGACGAAGAGACCGGAGCAATTGAAGCGGAAATTTTACATGACGGACAAGAAATTGTTTGGATGAAAGGTGGTCGAGGCGGATTGGGTAATAGTAATTTTGCCACGCCTACACAACAAGTTCCTGAGTATGCACAACCTGGAGAAGATGGAATAGAAGGATGGAAACAAATTGAATTAAAAGTACTTGCAGATGTTGGATTGGTAGGTTTTCCAAATGCAGGTAAGTCCACACTCTTATCAGCAATTACAGCAGCAAAGCCAAAGATTGCGAACTATGCTTTTACAACTTTGACACCCCAATTGGGTATGGTTGAATATAGAAACAACCTATCTTTCTGTATTGCAGATTTACCTGGAATCATTGAAGGCGCTGCTGAAGGGAAAGGACTAGGTCACCGATTCTTAAGACATATCGAAAGAAATGCGGTATTGCTTTTCTTAATTCCAGCAGACTCAAATGACCATAAAAAAGAATTCGAAATTTTAAAGAACGAGTTGAATGCATTCAACCCTGAGTTATTACAAAAAGATTTCATTATCGCAATCAGTAAAACAGATTTACTAGATCAAGAATTAATGGATGCTATTGAAAAAGAATTACCAGAAAATATTCCTCATATTTTTATCTCTTCTGCGATTTCTAAAAACCTAATAGAGTTAAAGGACTTATTGTGGGCGACACTTAACAAACCAGTGAATGCATAAGCAGTCAATAATTTCAATAAAACATTATTTAAAAACTATTTTAGTTAAAATCATTGTATAAAAAAAGAGTCTCAATTTTCATTGAGACTCTTTTTTTATACTTCAAGCGAATTGCTTATTGTGCAGCTTGTTTTGTTGCTTTACTACGCTCATTCTCGTCCAATAAAGACTTACGCATACGAACCGACTTTGGAGTCACCTCGATACACTCGTCAAATTGAATGTACTCCATACACTCTTCTAAAGTGTATTGTACTTTTGGTGTAATACGAACGCTATCATCACTACCACTCGCACGGTGGTTAGTTAATTTTTTCATCTCCACAGCATTGATATTCAAATCACCTGGCTTAATGTGCTCAGCTAATACTTGACCAGCATATACTTCTTCACCTGGCTCGATAAAGAAACGCCCTCTATCCTGTAATTTATCAATTGAATAAGCTGTGGTAGTACCGCCAGTTTTTGCAATCAATACACCATTGCTTCTTCCAGGAATTGGTCCTTTCCAAGGCTTGTATTCATTGAAACGATGCGCCATTACAGCTTCACCTGCTGTTTGTGTTAACATTTGAGAACGAAGTCCAATCAAACCTCTAGAAGGAATATCAAATTCTAAGTGTTGCATGGTACCTTTCGATTCCATGATCAACATCTCCCCTTTCTTTTGGGTCACTAAGTCAATCACTTTACCGCTGTAATCAGCAGGTACATCTACCACCAATATTTCAAATGGCTCATTTTTTTTGCCATCAATTTCTTTCACCAATACTTGTGGATTACCCACAGTTAATTCATACCCTTCACGACGCATGGTCTCTACTAGTACACCTAAGTGCAAGATACCACGACCATACACCAAGAAACTATCCGCACTATCTGTTTCTTCTACACGTAATGCTAGATTCTTTTCAGTTTCTTTCAATAAACGATCACGGATATGTCGAGAAGTAACAAACTTTCCTTCCTTACCAAAGAAAGGTGAGTTGTTAATACTAAAAGTCATACTCATTGTAGGTTCATCTACACTAATCACTGGCAATGCTTCAGGATTTTCAGGATCAGCAATAGTATCACCGATATTGAATTCTTCTAAACCAACTACAGCACATAAGTCACCAGAAACTACTTCTGTTACTTTACGCTTACCCATCCCTTCAAACACGTATAATTCTTTTACTTTATTTTTTTTGATGCTGCCATCTGCTTGCACCAAAACAATATTTTGGTTTTCTTTGATGGTACCTCTTTCTACTTTTCCAATCGCAATACGACCCAAGAAAGTAGAATAATCTAATGACGTGATTTGCATTTGTGTATGCCCTTCTTTCACATCTGGACCTGGAACATATTTTAAGATACCATCCATTAAAGGCGTGATATCTTCACATTGCGTCAATGATTCATTAAACCAACCATTTTTTCCGCTACCATAAAAAGTAGGGAAATTCAATTGCTCTTCTGTTGCATCTAAGTTGAAAAATAATTCAAACACTGCATCATGCACTTCGTCAGGACGACAGTTTTCTTTATCTACTTTATTGATGATTACAATTGGTTTTAAATTCAACTGTAATGCTTTTTGTAATACAAAACGAGTTTGTGGCATAGGTCCTTCAAAAGCATCCACTAGTAAACAAACACCGTCTGCCATTTTCAAAACACGCTCCACCTCACCACCAAAGTCAGAGTGACCTGGGGTATCGATCACGTTAATTTTTACACCTTTGTAGGTTACAGAAGCGTTCTTACTTAAGATAGTGATACCTCTTTCACGCTCCAACTCGTTGCTATCCATGATTAAGTCACCAGTCTCCTGGTTATCTCTGAATACTTTAGTTGCGTGTAAAATTTTGTCTACCAAGGTTGTTTTACCGTGGTCAACGTGCGCGATAATAGCGATGTTTCTTATTTCCATGTACTGTTTTGAGGCTGCAAAGGTACGCCGTTTACAGTCCTAAAAAAAACTATTGGGGAAAAAGGATTATTAAGCTTTAGATACGAATATATATCTTAAATTTATCTAATACATAACCCAATAGCCAGCAAAGTAACATGAAGGAAATGGCAAAGAAAAGGGAGCCCCAATAAGGGTCAAAACGAGTAAAACCCAATTGATACAGCCATTGAAATGCGCTTGTATAGCCAGCAGGCCCCTGAACTAAATTCAAACTGATGAGCAAAATCTCTGAAAAAAGGTAGATCGCAAGCGGATTTTTCCCAAAAATTTCAAAAAACCTAGAAAATTGATGTTGACGGTGGATGTCTACCCTGTAAATGATGGTAGCCAAAATGATCATATTTAATCCAATTGTAAGCACCACAAAGGAACTGGTCCAAAGTTTTTTGTTGATTGGAAATTCAAAATCCCACATGAAGGCTAAGAATAGAAAACCAGCACCCCACATGAATAAGTGTGTTAAACCTTCATAGGTTTTCCCGTTTGTTTTTACAAAGTTACCTATGATAAAGCCCACTAGCACATTTACAATCGCTGGCAAAGTGCTTAGCAATCCTTCGGGATCAAAAGCGATGCCCTCGCCCTGATATAAATGATTTGGCCCAAGCAAGTATAGATCCAATCTTAAAACAGCATTCCCTGTTAAGCTAAACGGGTCACCTGATTGTCCATAGCGCACTGCTAAATACCAATAGGTCAATAAAAGCACTGCAGTCATCACCTTAACCACTCTTTCATGCATAAAATGAGCAATCAATGCTGCAAATCCGTATGCGAGTGCAATGCGTTGCAGTACACCAAATATTCTGGTGTCTTGCAAAGCACCAGTAAATGGAAACCAATACATTAAAAAGCCTAGAGCAAATAAAATAAAACTGCGTTTTAAAATGGTGTAAAGCACTTTAGTCCTCCCTAATTTTTCTACATTAGGTAAAACAAAACTGAGTGAATTACCCACAGCAAATAAAAAGGATGGGAATACTAAATCGGTTGGAGTAAATCCATGCCAACTAGCATGTTTGAAAGGCGCAAAAGTGTGCAATGCATCTCCTGGTGTATTGACAATGATCATCAAGCAGATAGTCATACCGCGAAAAACATCCAATGATAAAAACCTTTCTTTATTCATAGCTGCAATTTAGTGGATTTAGATAAGCAAAATATTTTTTTAAGGCCTTCAAAATAACTAGCTTTAAAATAAAAATACCCTAATGCGTATCCTAAAAATAGTCATTCTCTCCATTTTAGCTTTATTTGTTATTTATTTTTTAGGCCCTCAGCCTCCAAAACCTGCATTGAATGACGTATTGCCAGCTGTTGCAAGTATCAATGCCCTTGATTCCTATATCACAGCAATGGAGGCCCCGCATAAGATTAAGCCCAATAATCAAGCAAAAATTATTTGGGCAGACAGTAGTAAATCACAAACAGAGTATGCACTTGTTTATTTGCATGGATTTAGTGCAAGCCAGATGGAAGGCGATCCAGTGCATCAAAATATTGCTAAACAATTTAATTGTAATTTATACTTAGCAAGATTAGCAGAACATGGTATTGATACCACCGAAGACCTTATGAATTTAACTGCAGATCAATATTGGGAATCTGCAAAGTTGGCCTATGCTATTGGAAAACAAATTGGGAAGAAAGTTATTTTAATGAGCACTTCTACTGGTGGCACTTTGGCTTTAAAGTTAGCCTCTGTTTATCCTGAAATTGCAGGCTTGATTTTATATTCGCCAAATATTGAAGTATTTAATCCATCTGCACCATTACTTGACAACCCATGGGGCTTGCAGATTGGGAGAGCCGTTTTAAAAAGTAATTATGTAGATATAAAATACAAAGACTCCGCTTACCCAAAATATTGGAATAGTCATTATAGAATAGAAGGAGTTGTTGCATTGCAAAATTTATTAGAAGCAACAATGACAGAAGCTACTTTTAAAAAGATTCATCAACCTACGCTAGCATTGTATTATTATAAGGATGAAGCGCATCAGGATAATGTAGTTAAAGTAACTGCGATTCAAAAAATGATGCAACAAATTGCAACCCCAGCTAATTTAAAAATGGAAATGGCCATACCAAATGCAGGGAATCATGTAATCGCTTCGCCCATTGTTTCAAATGATATCGTAAGCGTTGAAAAAGCCACTGTAAAATTTATGCAAGACATCATTATAAAAGAATAGCCAACATTTTGTTGGCTATTGTTATTAGTCTACCACTCGTTTATGTTTACTTGATAAGTAGGTATACACCGCAGGAATCACAAATAAAGTCAAGATTAAGGAGAACATTAGACCTCCTACAATTACAGTACCTAAAGGTTTTCTGCTTGTTGCAGCAGCACCTAAGCTAATGGCAATTGGCAATGCACCCAGTGCTGTCGCTAAGCTTGTCATTAAAATGGGTCTTAAACGCTGCGCTGCAGCTTCTAAAACGGCTTCCTTAATACCTAAGCCAGCTTCTCTTTTCTTATTGGCAAATTCCACAATTAAGATACCATTCTTAGTCACCAAGCCTATCAACATAATGATACCAATTTGCGAGAATATATTTAATGTTTGATCCAACATCCATAGTGAAATCAAAGCGCCGGCGATGGCCAGTGGCACAGTAATCATGATGATGAAAGGATCCGTGAAACTTTCGAACTGAGCTGCAAGCACTAAATAAATTAAAATCAATGCGAGTAATAAAGCATAGGAAGTATTTGAAGCACTTTCTTTAAAATCTCTAGATGGTCCGCTCAAAGCAGTTTGGAAACTTTCATCTAATTTTTCTTTTGCAATGCGCTCCATGGCATTCACACCATCACCAATTGTTTTTCCCTCTGCTAAAGATGCAGAAATGGTAGCAGAATTAAAACGATTGTAGTGGTAAAGATTTGGAGGATTACTATTCTCTTCTATTGACAAAACACTTGAGATAGGAATATTTTCGCCACGACTATTTCTGATATAAATTTTATTGATATCTGTTGGCGTGTTACGATCCGATTTAGGTACCTGTGTAATCACTTCGTATTGACGATCATTCAAAATGAAATAGGCAGCACGTGCCCCACTAAATGCAGACTGTAATGCTTGTGATATATCTGCTGTAGATAAACCAAGATCCTTGGCACGCATACGATCGATCGTCAAATCTAATTCTGGT
>CAMAQL010000021.1 GCA_945860605.1 Chitinophaga pinensis | reverse complement strand
TGCGTGAACGTAAAAGCAAACATACTGCAGCGATTGCAAGTAAGTTCGCTGCTCATTTATATGATTTGGATGTGATTGGACCAGATATCCATACTTTAAAAAACAATATCACGCGTTTTTTAATCATGGTGCCTGCAAAACAAAAAGTGCAAGTAGAAGATGCAGATAAAGCGTCTATCTATTTTCAGACAGACCACTCTAAAGGTATCTTGTCCAAGATATTGGCAAAGATCGCTCAGGGTGGCGCTAATTTAAGCAAGTTACAAAGTATGCCTATACCGGGTAGTACTTTCAAATATGGTTTTTATGCAGACATTGAGTTTGAGCAAAAAAAACAATTGGATAAATTATTAGCAGAATTAAAATTGATGACCAAGAATTTCAAATTATTTGGATTGTATAAAAAAGGTAAAGTAGTAAAAGGATAAGTATGAATTGGACGGTAGCAAAAAGATTGGAAGGGATTGGAGAATATTATTTTTCAACCAAATTGCGCGAAGTTGATGAACTCAACAAAGCAGGCAAGCAAATTATCAATTTAGGTATTGGTAGTCCAGACTTGCCACCGCATCCAGATGTAGTGAAGGTATTACAAGCCGAAGCAAGCAAAGACAATCAGCATGCTTACCAATCTTACAAAGGCGTTCCGGCATTAAGAGAAGCCATCGCCGCTTGGTATCAAAAATATTTTAAAGTAGAAGGCATTAATCCTGCTACAGAAATATTACCTCTATTAGGAAGTAAAGAAGGGATCATGCATATCTGCATGACCTATTTAAATGAAGGAGATCAGGTGTTAATCCCTAATCCTGGTTATCCTACTTATACAAGTGCAGTTAAACTAGCGGGTGGCACTCCGCTTTATTATGAGCTAACTGCCGAAAACAGTTGGGCGCCTGACTTTGAAAATTTAGAAAAATCAGATTTATCAAAAGTCAAGTTGATGTGGGTGAACTATCCACATATGCCAACAGGACAAAGTCCAACCAAAGCGCTTTTTGAGCAATTGGTTGCCTTTGGGAAGAAGCATCAAATATTGATTTGTCATGACAATCCTTATGCGTTTACCTTAAACAATCAACCCGAAAGTTTATTGTCTATTGAGGGTGCAAAAGAGGTGGTGATAGAATTAAACTCTCTGAGTAAAAGCCAAAACATGGCAGGGTGGAGAGTCGGCATGTTAATTGCTGCCGAAGACAGAATCAATGAAATACTTAGGTTTAAATCCAATATGGACAGTGGTATGTTTTTACCAGTCCAACTAGCAGCTGCAAAAGCATTAAGTCTAGACGAAAGTTGGTATGAATCCGTGAATAAAATATATACCGCACGTCGCGAAAAAGTATTCGAATTATTAGATGTTTTAAAATGTGCTTATTCAAAACAACAAGTTGGAATGTTTGTTTGGGCAAAAATTCCAGCCACATTCAAAGACGGTTATGCGTTAAGTGATAAAGTGCTTTACGAAGCCAATGTATTTATTACACCAGGAGGCATTTTTGGTTCTGCTGGTAACGACTATATCCGTGTGAGTTTGTGTGGGTCATTAGAAAAATTTAGTGAAGCAATTAAAAGAATTGAAGCATGCGTTTAACTGTGATTGGTATCGGATTAATTGGTGGCTCTATTGCCATGACCCTAAAGCAAAAAGGCTTTGTGGATCATGTGATTGGAGTAGACAATAATCCTTTGCACCAAGACCAAGCATTGCAATTGGGTATTGTAGACGAAATGATGTCTTTAGAAGAAGCCATTGTATCCTCTGACCTAGTTGTGATTGCAACGCCAGTGAATATTGCAGAAAAATTGCTTTCAACTATTTTAGATTTAATTGACAAGCAGGTTGTGTTTGATGTAGGGTCTACTAAGGAAAGTATTGTACAAATCGCGAACGGGCATTCCAAGAGAGGAAGGTTTGTTCCGACCCACCCCATGTGGGGAACTGAATTTAGTGGTCCAGAAGCGGCTCAACAAGATGCATTTAAAGAAAAGGCAACTGTGATTTGTAATAAAGAACAAATTGACGAAGATGCTTTGACATTAGTAGAGCAATTGTATGAGCAATTAGGGATGCATATATTATACATGGATGCAATAAAGCACGACATCCATGTGGCTTACGTTAGCCATATATCGCATATTACTTCTTTCGCATTGGCGAATACCGTGTTAGAGAAGGAGAAAGAGTCTGATGCTATTTTTGAATTAGCGAGTGGTGGTTTTGAAAGCACAGTGCGTTTGGCAAAGTCCAATGCTGCAATGTGGGTTCCCATCTTTATGCAGAATAAGGAAAATGTGTTGGATGTGCTAAATGAGCATATCAGTCAATTGAAAAAGTTCAAGTCATGTCTCGAGAAAGAGAATAGTGACTACTTATCTGATTTGATTGAAAATGCAAATGGTATTAAAAGAATTTTAAAATAAATTCTTAATCAAAGAAAATTAAAAAATTAAAAATGAAGAAGACAGAAGAGATGAATACAACGAATGAATTAATTGAAGCAGTAAAGACTAAAAAAACTTTTGCTGAATTAGGCGTAAACGAACAATTGGTAAAATCAGTGACTGAATTAGGCTATACACATGCCACAGAAATTCAAGAGCGATCAATTCCGGTATTAATTAGCGGAACAAAAGATTTTATTGGATTGGCACAAACAGGAACTGGTAAAACAGCAGCATTTGGTTTGCCATTGATTCAATTAATCAAAACGGCTGACAAACATCCACAAGCTTTGGTGGTTTGTCCTACACGTGAATTGTGTATGCAAATAGTCAATGAAATTAACTTATTTAAAAAGCACGTTTCAGGTGTTCAAGTTTTAGCAGTATACGGTGGTACATCTATTGGTATGCAAATTAGAGATTTGAAAAGAGGGGTACAAATTATTGTAGCTACACCAGGTCGTTTGATTGACTTGATCGAAAGAAAAGCAATCAATTTAGAGCAAATTGAATATGTGGTTTTGGATGAGGCAGACGAAATGTTGAACATGGGATTCCAAGAAGACATTGAGTTTATCTTAAAGAACACTCCAAACAGAGAAAGTATTTGGTTGTTTAGTGCAACAATGCCAACTGAAATTAAAAAAGTAAGTAAGCGTTATATGAAAGAGCCGGTGGAAGTAACCATTGGTAAAGTGAATGCAACCAATAAAAGTATCGATCACCAATATTATGTCACCTCGGCGCAGTATCGTTATGAGACTTTAAAAAGAATCATCGATTTTAACCCAGGTATTTATGGTATCATTTTTACCCGAACCAAAGCAGATGCACAAGATGTCTCAGCTCGTTTAACTAGAGAAGGGTATGATATTGATGCCATCCATGGTGACTTAACACAACAACAACGTGATAGAGTCATGGGTCAATTTAGAGATAAAACTTTACAATTATTAATAGCAACCGATGTGGCTGCTCGTGGTATTGATGTAAAAGGAATTACGCACGTCATTAACTATGAATTACCAGATGATGTAGAAGTTTACACACACCGAAGTGGTCGTACAGGAAGGGCTGGTAGTCAAGGTATTTGTATTTCTATTGTGCATGCAAGAGAGTCTTACAGATTGCGTCAAATTGAGAATATCAATAAAAGCACTTTTCATAAATTAGATATCCCTAGTGGTAAAGATGTTTGTAGAAAACAATTCTTCCATGTAATGGATAAGTTAATGTCCACTGATGTGAGTCATGGTGATTATGAAACTTATGTACCAATGTTGGCAGAGAAATTTGCAGACATGTCTAAAGAAGAAATTTTGAAGCGCGTCGCTGCTTTGGAGTTCAATCGTTTCTTAGCTTATTATGAAAATGCTGCAGATTTAAATATCCGTGCAGCTGAAAAAGGTCGTCGTGATGTTGGTGGCATGCAGGATCGTAATAGAGAAAGAGGACGTAACGAATTCTCAGATCGCAGAAGCGGAGGAGATAGAATGAATAATGATAGCAGAAGTGGTGGAGATCGCGGCGCAGATCGTGGAGATAGAGGCGGTCGTAGCCAATCAAGAGGTACTGCAGGTGCAACTCGTTTATTCGTGAATTTAGGAACCAAGGATGGTTTTTATAAAGCGAGTTTCTTACAATTCATTTTAGACATGAGTGATTTAAAGAAAGAGGTTTTAGGAAGAATTGATATGAGAGACATGAATAGCTGGATCGAAATTGAAGCTAGTTCTGCAAAGAAAATGATCAGTGCTTTAGATGGTAAAAACTATAAGGGTCGTCGTATTCGTATGAATGATGCAGATAGTGGTGGTCAAAGAGGCAGCAACGAAGGATAGGTCTAACAACATCTTAAAAATTAAAATTGGTTCACATGGGGATTTTATTACAAAAAGCACCTTTGATTATTTCAGGTCCTTGCAGTGCAGAAACCGAAGATCAAGTCATGCAAACAGCTATTCGATTAGCTGCTACAGGCAGGGTCGACATTATGCGTGCAGGTATCTGGAAACCAAGGACAAGACCTGGTAGCTTCGAAGGGATTGGTACTAAAGGTTTGTCTTGGTTGCAACAAGCAAAAAAGGAAACAGGATTACCGGTTGCAGTAGAAGTGGCTACTGGTAAACAAGTGGAAGATGCCTTGCATTTTGGTGTGGATGTACTTTGGATTGGTGCAAGAACGACTGTGAATCCTTTTAGTGTGCAAGAAATTGCGGATGCATTAAGAGGAGTTAAAGTGCCTGTGTTGATTAAAAACCCATTGAATCCAGATCTTGAATTATGGGTGGGTGGTATGGAACGTATTGCCAAAGCAGGTATCGAAGAGCTTGGACTCATCCACAGAGGATTTAGTTCTTATGGCAATACCGAATACCGCAATGCACCTATGTGGCATTTAGCGATTGAGATGAAGCGTCGTTATCCAGGTATTCCAATGATCAATGACCCGTCTCATATTTGTGGTCGTCGTGATATTCTACAAGAAGTAGCTCAACAAGCAATTGACTTAGACTTTGATGGTTTAATCATTGAATCACATATTGATCCAGACAATGCTTGGAGTGATGCGAAACAACAAATTACGCCCGAAGTCTTAAAGGAGATGTTGGAAGCGATTCGTTGGAGAAAAGAAAATATTGCTTCTGAAGAATTTCATATGGCATTGGAAAAACTGCGTCAACAAATCAATCAATTAGATGATGAATTATTACAAGTATTATCTACACGTATGAAAGTGGCACAAAAAATTGGTGAATATAAAAAGAATAATGATATCACTATCCTTCAAACCAACCGTTGGAACGAAATTTTAGAAAGAGCAGTTGCTAAGGGGAATGTTTTGGGATTGAGTGATGACTTTATCACTAAATACATGGATGCGGTGCATATGGAAAGTATACAACAACAAAATAAAATTATGAATAGCTAAAATTGCCTGGAGCTTCCAGCAATTTTAGTGATGATAAATGGACTTGAATGAAAAATTGGAAAGTAAAATTCTCAAGCAGCACAGTTGAATTTGTGTTAGATGGCAAATTTGCAACGATTGGTAAAATGGTTGACAAATCAAATGCGATTTATATTACAGACGAGAATGTGTATGCCTTGCATCAACAACAATTCAAAGGGAAACCTACCATTGTGATGCCTGCTGGAGAAGCACACAAACAACAAGCAACAGTCGATTTTATGATTGAGGCATTATTGAACTTTGGCGCCAATAGACAATCCGTATTGATTGGCGTTGGAGGAGGTGTCGTAACAGATATGGTTGGCTATGTGGCTGGCGTATATATGCGTGGCGTTCAATTTGGTTTTGTTCCTACCACTTTGCTAGCCATGGTGGACGCTTCGATTGGTGGAAAAAATGGCATCGATGTGGGGGTATATAAAAATATGGTGGGCTTGATTCATCAGCCAGCTTTTATTGTATATGACCACAGTTTCTTAAATACATTGCCTAGTTATCAATGGGAAAATGGTTTTGCAGAAATCATCAAACATGCGGCTATCAAAGATGCAAAAATGCTGCAGGAATTAAATCAAAATGATTTAGCCTTCTATCAAAAGAATAAAAAAGCTTTGGCTGCATTGATTCAAAAAAATGTAGAAATAAAAGTAAAAGTGGTGCAGAAAGATGAGTTTGAACAAGGAGATCGTAAGTTGTTAAATTTTGGACATACTTTAGGGCACGCGATTGAAAATGAACATGCTTTATTACATGGTCATGCAATTAGCGTTGGGATGGTCTATGCTGCTAAAATTTCACAAGTATTATTATGCTTCACTGGAACTGGTTTATTGGTAGAAACCCTAAAAAAATATGGCTTACCTACTGCCATGCATTTTGATATTGATGCAGCAATGGAAATCATGCAAAAAGATAAAAAGAAAGCCAATGCTGGCATGCAATATGTGCTTTTAAGTAAAATTGGCAAGGGTGTTTATGAAACTATCCCAATGAAAACTTTACAAAAACTGATTAAACTCTATTCTTAAAATGCGCGCAACAGTTCATCCAAATAGCATAAAAGGGGAGCAGGTTGCACCAGCTAGTAAAAGCAGTATGCAAAGGGCATGTGCTGCCGCATTAATACATAGAGGTACCACCACAATTCTGAATCCCGGACATTCCAATGATGATCTTGCAGCTTTAGATGTGATACAAAAATTAGGGGCTGTTGTTCAAATAGAACAATCCTCAAATGAAAAATACAATCCAACTTCTATCACTGTCCATTCAGATGGGGTGAAGCCAATTGGTACAAATATGAATTGTGGCGAAAGTGGATTAGGTATTCGAATGTTTACACCCATCGCGGCATTAAGTGATCAAACCATCACTATTGAAGGGGAGGGTAGTTTATTGAAAAGACCGATGCATTTTTTTGATACTATTTTTCCAAAACTTGGAATAGAAATAGAATCTAAAGATGGCTACCTACCTATCCAAATCAAAGGTCCTCTAAAACCTGCAAATATTGAGGTAGATGGCTCTTTAAGTTCTCAGTTTTTAACTGGGTTGTTAATGGCTTACGCTGCTTCAGATGCAACAAACGCAGTCATTCAAGTAAAAGATTTAAAAAGTAAACCTTATATAGATTTAACATTGGCTGTTTTAAATGCATTTGGATGGGATGTACAACATCAACAATATGAGCGATTTGAATTTTTTGCACATCCACCTTTAGCAGCACATATAAATTATACAGTAGAAGGCGATTGGAGTGGTGGCGCTTTTTTATTAGTAGCAGGTGCCATTGCAGGTCCTATCACTGTAAAAGGTTTGCAATTGAACTCTATGCAGGCGGATAAAGCAGTGATGCAAGCATTAAAGGCTGCTGGCGCATCCATCAAAATAAACGAGGATCAAATATTTATTGGTCCCGCAACAGATAGCGCAGAAATGGATACTCAACTAAAAGCGTTTGAATTTGATGCGACGCATTGTCCAGACTTATTTCCGCCTTTAGTTGCGCTTGCGGCGGTATGCAATGGTGTCACAACCCTTCATGGGGTAAGCCGTTTAGCGCATAAGGAAAGTGACAGAGGACTCACACTACAAACTGAATTTGCAAAACTGGGTATTCGAATAGAATTAAATCAGGATACAATGTTGGTTTATGGAGGCACTGGTATCCAAGGCGCAGAAGTATTTTCCCAGCACGATCATCGCATTGCGATGGCTTGTGGAATTGCCGCATTGTCTGCTGATGGACCAATTACCATCACAGATGCAGAAGCAGTAAATAAGTCCTACACGGATTTCTTTTTAGATCTGCAGCAGCTTGGAGTGAAAGTTGATTTAAATTAAATTGCTTAACTTGTATTCACTATAAAAGTTTATTCATGAATAGTTTTGGTACCTTATTTAAAGTTCAAATTTTTGGCGAATCGCATGGAGACTGTGTGGGCGTTTTAATTGACGGATGTCCAGCAGGATTGCCTTTACAGCAGTCTCATTTTGTGGAGGATATGGAACGCAGAAAAGGAGGCAAGCAAAAAGGCACTACACCTAGACAAGAGGATGATATTCCTTTTTTTAAAACAGGCGTTTTTAATGATACCACCACTGGCGCGCCATTGATGTTTTTGTTTGAAAATAACAATACAAGAAGTGGTGATTATGAAAAACAAAGAGCCGTTCCAAGACCTGGTCATGCTGATTTTACAGCGCATCAAAAATTTGGTGGGTTCGAAGATTATAGAGGCGGCGGACATTTTAGTGGCAGGTTAACAGCAGGTTTAGTTGGAGCAGGTGTGGTTGCAAAAAAATTATTAAAAGGTATTGATATCCAAGCATCGATAATAAGTATTGGAGGCGAAACAGACTTAGAAAAAGGCCTGCAAAATGCGATTGATCAAAAAGACAGTGTGGGTGGCATAGTAGAGTGTGTGGTGAAAGGCTTACCAATAGGACTAGGAGAACATTTTTTTGATTCTGTGGAGTCCTTGATCAGCCACGCAGTGTTTGCAATCCCGGCAATCAGAGGCATTGAATTTGGAACAGGATTTGCGGCTGCAAAAATGTTTGGCGTAGAACATAACGATGCCATTATGGATGCATCAGGTAAAACAAAAACCAATCACGCAGGTGGTGTGGTAGGTGGATATACCAATGGCAATGAACTCGTGTTTAGGATTGCGGTGAAACCCACTTCTTCGACACCTAAGTTGCAACATACTTTAAATTGGGAAACCAATGTTCAGGAAGATTTTTCGGTAAAAGGCAGGCATGATTTATGCATTGCTTTAAGAGTACCAGTAGTACTTGAAGCGGTAACGGCGATAGTGATAGCAGATTTAATGCTGATCGATCAACGTGTACCAAGAATTATTAAATAATTAAATTAGAAAAAAATGGAAAGCGAATTTATATATCATGTGACTACAAGCAAAGAATGGGAGGAGGCACAAGTAAAACAAAGCTATTTACCTATCGATTTTATAAAAGATGGGTTCATACATTGTTCAATCGAAAGACAAATAGAAGGGGTACTTGAGCGTTTTTATCAAGGACAAACCGGTTTGGTGAAGTTGAAGATAGAAAAGGCCAAAGTGCAAAGACCAATTTTATTTGAATTGGCAGATGACTTGAATGAATTGTTCCCGCATATCTACGGCCCATTGAATTTAGACAGCGTGATTGAGGTGATACCAATTTAAGTAGATAGTTTTTTAAAACGAAAACCTATGAAAAAATACATGTTGCTTTCAATCGTTTATGCTAATTTAATTTTGTTTTGCAGCCCTATTTATGCACAGCAGGTATACACTAATACACTTACTACAAAAAACTATTTAGATAGTGCTAATATCAAACGATATAAAAACAAAATTGATACCAATCGAATCAAGATTGAAGTCAATCGTATTATAGGCATTTCGAGTTTTTATAGTACTAATTTAAATGGCACAGAAACATCCACAGGGGAGCGATTTTACAACAATAAGTACACCGCAGCTTGTAATTTATTAAAATTGAATACCATTGTTAGGGTCACCAATTTAAGGAATGGGAAGACTGTCCTGGTAAGGATCAATGACCACATGCACCCCAATATGCTATTAAAGGGGAGGGTGATAGATTTAAGTCAATCTGCAGCTAAACAGTTGGTTTTCAAATCAAAAGGGCTTGTAAAAGTAATGGTAGACGCCATTGGGTATTCCAAAAAGAACCCAAAATCGGATGAAAAATAGATGTTTAAAAAATTTCAATAATTCACCATTTAGGCCTAAATTTGTGAGACATTTAACAAACAATAAATATGAAGAAATTATTATTTTCTCTAATTGCTTTGGGTCTAATTATTTCTGCTCAAGCTCAAACTAGTATGGGGGGTAAGAAAAAGTCCATCGCTGTAAGATTCAATGCTTTAGATTTTGGAACTGGTGAGAAAGTACAAAATGGTTCTATAGGATCTGTCTTAAATGCTAAGCAATGGGGTCAATATGCATCTACAACAAAATCTTTAGGTGTAAACTACACAAGTCAATATACAGACCAGGTGGATATCTTCGCTAATTTTGATTTAGGAATCACACGTAAACCTTTATATGCACCAAATGCATTAAGAAGATCAAACGAAGATGTGATGACTTCTGTTGAGTCTGGCGTAAATATCAAGATGTTCAAAGGAGATTTTAGAGTAAACCCATATGTAACTGCAGGTTTAGGTGTTCGTAGTTTTGCATTCAGAGATTATAGTGCATACGCACCAGTTGGTTTAGGATTACAGATTAAGACTTGTAAAGGTTCAAATTTGAACATTACAACAACATACTCAACTAAGATGTCTAAGTCTTTTGTACCTTCTTACAACTATGGAGTTAGCTATAGCTTCTTATTGAACTAATTAATACTAATGTCAAAAAAAGTAATTGGGGTAACCTTTATTTTATTTGCTTCATTGTTTAGCAATGCGCAAGATCAAAAAGTAAATAAAAATAAACCAGCTTCGATTGCTTTAAAAGCATCTATACTGAATTTTAAGAAAACCCCTCTAACAGAGGGGTTAACTGTTTCTACACCAGCTGTAGGGGCACAATTTTTCAAAGGGATAGCGCCGAAATTTGATGCAGTCGTGAATCTGGATATTAGTTCATTAAAATATCCTTACTACGTTTCTTCAAAGCAGCCAAAAGCAACTACAAATGCAATGTATGCTGCTATTGATACTCGTGTTCATATCAAGTTGGCTACTGATGATAAATCGATTGTACCCTATGCTATTCTAGGACTTGGATTGGCAAAAGATGCGACCAATTTTACAGGGTATGCGCCCATGGGTCTTGGTGTTCAATTTAAAGCCAAGCAAGGATCATTTTTACATGTATTCGGTACCCATAATGCAGAAGCGTCTAAGTTGACTAAAATGCATACGAATTTTGGTATTAGCTATTCTTTCCCATTAAAGTTAAAAGAGAAAAAAGCCATTGCAATGCCGATTGAATCAGTGCAAGCAGATCAAGACGATGACGGTGTCTCCAATGATAAAGATGATTGTCCAGAACGAAGTGGCTTATTAAAATACAAGGGTTGTCCAGTTCCTGACGAAGACGGGGATGGGATCAATGATGAAAATGATAAATGTCCAGATGCAGAAGGAACAGTTCAATACAGAGGCTGTCCAGTGCCGGATACTGATAAAGATGGTATTAATGATGCACAAGATGCTTGTCCAACTGTAGCAGGATTATCACGTTACAATGGTTGTGCGATACCCGATACTGATAAAGATGGCATCAATGATGAACTTGATCAATGTCCTGCCATTGCAGGGGTAGCTGGTAACAATGGATGCGAGGATCTTCAACCTAAACTAAACAGTATTGCTGCTGCATTAAAATTTGAAATCGGTCAAGTAAATATTAATGCTAAGTCATTACAAGGGTTAGATTCATTGGTGCAAATCATGACGCTATATCCTAAGACCAGTTTAGTGATTACTGGACATACGGACAATACTGGTACAATTAAAATAAACAATCGTTTATCTTTATTAAGAGCTAAGAAAGTACAATCTTATTTAATTAAAAAAGGCCTTGCTGAAAATAGAACAACCTTAATTGGAATGGCCGATGCCCAGCCTATTGCAAGCAATGCAACAAAAGAGGGTAGAACTCAAAATAGAAGAGCAGATTTGACTATAAAATATGAATAGCGCTTTCTAGTAATACCCCAAACTTATCTTGAACAGACTGAATGATTGCATCAGAAAAATCTAAAATGGTCTTTCCTTTTGTTGCACCATAATTTACGATCACCAAAACTTGGTCTTTATAACAACCAACTTGATCTTTGGTAATACTTTTCCATCCGCAAGCTTCAATAAGCCATCCAGCAGCAATCTTATAAGTATGGTCGTCAATAGGATAGGCCATTATGGAAGGAAATTGAATCATTAGCTGATCATATTCAAATGTTGTAATCATTGGGTTGTTAAAAAAGTGACCTGCATTGCCTAGTTTTTTAGGATCTGGTAATTGCTTAGACCTTAAATAGATCACTGCACCCGCTATAGATTCCACACTTGGATTGCTAATGCCTCTGGAATGTAATACAGCTTTTATAGCCCCATAATCTGTTCTTAAAAAAGGCTGTTTTGATAATTTAAATTTTACAGCAGCAACGATATATCGATTGGGTTCTTTTTTAAAAATACTTGTTCTGTAACCAAAAGTACAATCTTGTTTTGGTAAGCTTACCCAGGCATGCTTGATTGTATCAAATGCTTCTACACAAACAATATGTTCGCTTACTTCTACGCCATAAGCACTAATATTTTGAATGGGTGCAACACCGACCGAACCAGGAATCATGCTCAGGTTCTCTAAGCCACCCCAGGACTTTTGCACACAATAACTTACAAAATGCGACCAGTTTTCGCCTGCCCCAACTTCAAGAAGCAGTTCTGAGGATGTTTCCTGTAATTTTTGGATGCCTGTGATTTCCATTTTAATCACCAATCCATTGAACTGCTGCGTAAATAAAATATTCGTACCTGATCCTAGTATTAAATAGGGTTGGTTGTTTTCATTCGCCCAATCAATGGCTTCTACTAAAGCTTCTTTTGTTGAAACTGTAGTGAAAAAACGAGTAATTTCTTCACAAGCAAAACTATGGTAGGGTTTTAAGATTATATTTTGTTGAAGCTTCATTTAGTTGGGGTCGATATCTATGATAATCTGAACAGACTTGTATCTTGGATGTACTTCAATTAAACGAATAAAATGCAATAACTGTTTTTTGGCAATTTGTAATTGCTGTGGCTGTTTGGTTATTTTGACACAAAGCTCCCAAATATATTTATTTCTAATTCTATTAATAATAGGTTGAGCTGGTCCCATGACTGTTTTTTGTATCATTGGATCCAATGATTTTAAAAAGTGATTTGCAGCTTCTTCTGCGATATGATTTTCTTTATGTTTAAAAAGGATACTCATTAATCTACTAAAAGGAGGGTAAGCAAAATGTTTTCTATTATTGATCTCGAATTCATAAAAAGCATGGTAGTCATGGCCTTTTACAAACTCAATCACAGGATGATTGGTCTGACTAAGTTGCACAATCACTTTACCTTGATCATTTTTTCGACCTGCTCTACCACTCACTTGTTCCATCATTTGAAATGCCCTTTCATTGACCCTGTATTGATTGAAATTCAACAAACTATCTGCATCCACAATGCCAACTAAGTCTACATGTTCAAAGTCTAACCCTTTTACCACCATTTGAGTGCCTACCAATACATCAATTGCTCTTTTTTCAAACTGCTGAATTAAATGGTCATGTTCATTTTTGCCTTTTACATTATCCAAGTCCATTCTTGCAATGTTGATATGTGGTAAAGCCAACGCTAATTTTTCTTCAATTTGTTCGGTACCAAAACTCTTTTGTTTGAAACTTTGTTTGCCACAAGCCTCACAGGTATGCACGACTGGGTAGGCTGCTCCGCAATAATGACAAGACAATAAATTTTTCCCTTTATGTAAAGTTAAACTGACATCACATTGCTTACAATGCGGTATCCAGCCACAGGTTTCACAAATCATATAAGGGGCATAGCCTCTTTTATTTTGAAATAAAATGACTTGTTTGTTTTTTGCCACAGTGGCTCGTATCGCTTCTAATAATTCAGGGGTTAATATGGCAGACTGGTCAGTTTGTTTTTTCGTATCTAGAATTAACATTTGTGGCAATGCACCTTCACTGAATCTTTCTTTTAAGTGGTAGTAGCCAAACTTTTTTTGTAGTGCATTGTAATAGGTTTCGACAGAAGGTGTCGCAGATCCCAATACCACTTTCGCACCAAGCTGATTGGCATAATATATGGCGGTATCCCTGGCTTGATATCTTGGCGCAGGATCTTGTTGTTTATAAGAAGCATCATGCTCCTCATCTATTATGATTAAGGATAAATTTTTATAGGGTAGGAATAAAGCAGACCTCGCGCCTAATACAATCTTGATTTCGCCAGACTTTACTTTATTCCAAATTTCAACTCTTTCGTTAGGATTGAATTTAGAATGATAAATAGCAATTTTCCCTCCAAAATATTGTTTAAGCCTGCGAATCATTTGCGCAGTCAATGCAATTTCTGGCAGCATATACAATGCTTGTTGATTGGACTGAATAGCCTGCTCTATTAATGCTGCATAAACCTGTGTCTTACCACTTCCGGTAATGCCATGTAGCAGATTGACCGAATGCGTTTTCATTTGTTCAACAATGGAATCATATGCCAGTTGTTGTGCTGAAGACAATTGATGCAAGTTTGCATTGCCCATACTTGCATCCACAGCTAAGCGATCTATTTTTCTTTTTTCAACTACAAGAATCCCTTTGTCAATTAATGCTTTTAATTGCGCATGTGTAGTGTCTGACTTTTCTAACAAAGCCTTTTGTTGCACATGCCCCGCTGTTTTTTGAAGATGCAAGAATGAAAGTAGGAGTGCTAATTGTTTAGGTGCCCTGGTCCAATCATTTAATAATTGCTCTAATGCAGCTTCACTATGATAATTGGGATGTAAATGCAGTAGATTTTCAACTTTGATGGTATACTTATCATGCATTGTTTCTTGAACAGAACAAATACCTTTCTGGATGAGTTTGTTTATAATCGGATAAACCGATTTTTTATCTAATAACTTTTGTATTTCAACTAAGCTTAGTTGTTTTTTTATTTGCAATGCTTCTGAAACAATATATTCGGTATCACTTAAATGTTGACTATCTATATTGGCTTCTTCGTTTAAAATGAAGATGCTTTCACTTGATATTTTTAAATGACTTGGCACAGCAGCTTGCATCACTTCCCCTTCTGTACACATATAATAACTAGCCATCCATTCCCAAAGTTGCAATTGGGCTGGAAATACGATGGGAGCTTCATCTAGTACACCTAAAATTGGTTTAGGGTTGAATCCAGCAGGTTTTTCGGTGAGGATCTGTTTAATAATTCCGGCATAACGCTTATTGGATCCCAGCACTACTTCTACTCGCATGCCAATCATTACGCCCTCGGCTAATTCAGCGGGAATGGCCCATGTATAGTTTTTTGGTAGGGCTAATGGTATGATGATTTCGGCGTACATATTGGGCTACAAAAATACATTAAGATGCTGGATAGTTGCGATATCTTCTTAATCCATCATCCATCATTTGGTGCACTTGATCCTTCAAAATTTCAAGATCTTCTATTGTATAATTATCCACATAAACAGTAGGCAAATAGACGACGCGACAAATGCCTGGTCTAAGGGTAAAGATGCTACTAAAATGCATTCTGTCCACCGAATCAACCATTAAAACCGGTTGTATTGGAACCTGCATCTCAATAGCTAGTTTAAATGCCCCATTGTAAAAATCTTTCAATGGTTTTTCATCGGTCATGCTAAATGTGCCTTCTGGGAAAATAAAAATCGAAATTTTATTTTTTAAAGCTTCTTTTAAATTCCTAAGACTTTGTGCTCTTTTTTCAGGATCAGATCTGTCCACCATAATAACGATATGCCTATAAAATAGTCCGAAAAGTGGGATTTTAGAAGATTCGAATTTCCCCAATGGTTTGATTGGTTGATGCTTTAATTGTACAATAGGGGGGATGTCCATATACGAATTATGATTGCCAACAAATACATGTGCCTGATTAAAATGGTGGATGCCCTCGTAAATTTCTTGATGGCGCATCCCTATGAATAGGTACAATGTTTTAGAAAAATAGCGACCAATTTTATAGATGCCGATGGTTAAATATTGATCACCGAATGGCAGAATAAATAACATGGCAAATAGCGAGATCATTGTTAAGCAGGCAAAAATAAATAAAGCGTAAAAACAGTATAAAATCTGGAAAGGGCGAATGATTTTCTTCATGATAAGCACTAATATAATTAAAAAGCCCCGATTGAATTAAAAATCTATATTAAGTCAATACGAAAGGCATGCTCAATGGACGGAGCTTGATTAAAATGATCCTTTGGGAAGATGCCAAATAAGGAACTTCCTGACCCACTCATGCTGGCATAAATTGCACCTAGTTGGTATAGTTGATCTTTAATTACCGAAAGCGTAGGCTCCGCTTTAAATACAGGCGCTTCAAAATCATTGATCAAATAATTTTTCCAATCGGTGATAGGTTTTTCAATGATTGCTTGTATACTTTCTGATTTTATATGGGGGTTCAATTGTTGAAATGCCCATGCTGTAGCTATATGCACTCCTGGGTGTACTAGTAAAAATTGGTAATTGGATAAATCTAATTGGATTGGTGTTAAAACCTCACCTCTTCCTGTGGCATGACATGCTTTATTGTACACAAAAAAAGGACAGTCGCTTCCAAGTTGACTTGCATAATCAATTAATTGTTGATCATTCAAACCAAGCGTAAACTGTTCATTTAAAATAATCAATGCAGCGGTTCCATCACTTGATCCTCCACCTAAACCCGCACCCATTGGAATATTTTTATGCAAGTGCATCTGAACAGCAGGTAGAGTAGGAAAATCTTTTTTAAGTAAATGGTATGCTTTTAAGCAAAGATTTTGTGCAGGGTCTCCAGGAACAGCAATGCCTGAATGGGTCATGGTTATATTAGCTGCAGGTAAAATTTCTAGGGCATCTGAAACTGCAATGGGATAAAATACTGTTTCAAGTTCATGATAACCATCTGCTCTTTTTGCAAGGATAGAAAGACCAAGGTTGATTTTGCAGTTTGGGAATTGAATCATCCTATGGCTGCTTTGGTTCATTGCGTTTATTGATTTCATCTCTGATATCAATGGCGCGGATATAATCTTCTTGTTCTAATACTTCACTTAGTAATTGATTCAATTCTGCTAATGAAAGCTTAGCTAAGTCACTTCGCTCAGATGTTTTTGTAATGGTAGCAGGCATATCTATTTTATCTACTTTCTCGTTAGTTAATCCTGCCTGATCCAGTATATGTTCGTAGACATAAACAGGGCAGCCAAAACGAACTGCTAAAGCCAATGCGTCGCTTGTTCTACTATCAATTTCAATCGTATCGTTTGCATTGAAACAAACTAATTTAGAATAGAAAATACCTTCTTGTAAATCGCAGATATACACTTCCTGTAATTGAAGGTTAAATGCAGTCATGAAATTTTTCATTAAATCATGTGTCAAGGGCCTTGAAGGATGCATGTTTTCTAATGCCACTGCAATCGCTTGCGCCTCGAACCCGCCTATCACAATAGGTAAGCGTCTCAACCCATTCACTTCTCCTAAAATAACCGCATAGGAATTCGATTGGGTGATACTATGAGATAGCGCAACAATTTCAAGTTCAATTTTTTGCATAAGATAATTTGCTTTACAAAGTTAAAGCAAAAAAGCATTGATTTGAATTAGGCCTTTGATTTTTGTATGGCAGCTGTTAGGGCAGGTAATACTTCAAATGCGTCCCCCACAATACCATAATCTGCAGCTTTGAAGAAAGGTGCTTCTGGGTCTTTATTGATGACCACAATGGTCTTACTTCTATTGACCCCAGCAAGATGCTGGATGGCGCCAGAAATACCCACTGCGATATATAAATTAGGTGCCACTTGAACCCCTGTTTGCCCCACATGCTCATGGTGTGGTCTCCAATCTGAATCGGATACTGGACGACTACAAGCCGTTGCAGCCCCTAATACTTTTGCAAGATCTTCAATGATACCCCAGTTTTCTGGTCCTTTTAATCCACGTCCACCACTCACTACGAGATTCGCTTCGGTCAATGGAATTTCACCTTCTACCTTATGTGTTGCAGTGACTTTAATAGATGCTGCAGGAATAGCGATAGACAAAGCTTCCAAAGCGCAACTGCCTTCTTGCGTATGAACACCAAAACAATTTTGATTGATAGAAATCACTTTAACAGGTGTATCGATATTGATTTGTGCAAATGCTTTTCCAGAAAAAACAGTTTTAGTCACCGTGAATCCATTGCTTGTATCAGGCAAGCTATTTGCGCCAGTCACAATACCTGCATGTAATTTTACAGCAACCGCTGGAGCAATTGCTTTTCCATTTAAGTTATGGGCAAAAACGAGTACGGATGCATTAGCGGCTTTTGCAGCTTCAGTCAATACTTGTGTGAAAACTTTGGCATCAAAATGATTCAAGTTCGCATCAGCCACTTGATGTATTTTTTGTAAGCCATATTTTCCTAGGCCTGCTAAATCATCTGTCACTGTTCCTAGTAGGATACCCTCTGCTGATACGCCTAATTGCTTTGCAAGGGCAGCACCATATGAAATAGCTTCTAGAGAAGATTTTTTAATTTGTTGTTCTGCTTGATCAATATATATAAGTATCATTTTTTTTCGATTTGAATTGTTTAGAATGCTTTTGCTTCTTCTTTTAATAATCTTACTAGTTCTTCCACATTGTCTGCTGCAACTAATTTTACGCCAGATTTTGCAGGAGGTAAATCATAATTTTTAATAGAGGTGGTTGCTTGAACAGCAATTGGTTCAACCACTTTCAATGGTTTTGTTCTTGCAGCCATGATACCGCGCATATTTGGAATTCTTTGTTCCGCCATTCCCTTTTGACAACTAACAATTGCAGGAAGGTTGACTTCGCAGGTTTCTTCTCCACCTTCTATCTCTCTTTGAACAGTTGCAGTATTGCCGTTTAATGTCATTTGATTGGCAAGTGAAACATATGGCAAATCTAATAAACCAGACAACATGGAGCCGATACAGGCACTATTGTAGTCAATGGTTTCTTTACCAGTAAGGATTAAATCATACCCACCTTCTTTTGCAATTGCGGCAATTTGACTTGCTACTACAAATGAATCATTGCTTTGTATATTAATACGAATAGCTTCGTCTCCACCAAGTGCTAAAGCTTTTCTAATAATTGGTTCAGCATCTGCTTCGCCCACCGTAACTAGGTGAATGGTAGCAGCAGGATCTTGCTCTTTCATTTCAATCGCTTTTACTAAGGCATACCACTCGTCATATGGATTGATGATCCATTGAACGCCGTTTTCATCGAACTTTGTATTACCTTCGATAAAGGCAATTTTAGATGTGGTGTCTGGTGTTTTGCTGATGCAAACTAATATCTTCATAGTCTAACTTTTTGGTTGTTTATGCAACTAATGCAAATATAAGACAAGATGCAACGAATTGAAAGAATTATTGAATTTTTAAATCAACAACCTAAGGATAACTTTTTAAGACATGCATTAGCCTTAGAGTATATCAAAATAGGGGACTTGCAAAAGGCCAAAGCCCTATTTACTGAAATCCTGACTGAGTCACCTGATTATGTGGGCTCTTACTATCATTTGGCAAAATGTTTAGAAGCGCTTTCTGAAAAAGAAGCAGCTATTGAATGCTATGAAAAAGGCATGGCAGCTTGTAAATTAGCCAAGGATGACCATGCTCACAGAGAATTATTAGCAGCTTACGAAGACCTTGTTTATTGACCTTGTTTATTATATTCGTCTTATTTACTGCAATTAAGTAAACGTAATTATTTACGCTTTTTTTAGTTTTACAAACCAAGCCTTTGACTCAATTTTTGATCAATGAATTGAAAAAAATGTTCAGGCTTGTAGGTGCGCCATGCGCTGATTTCCATTAGCTCTATGTAGCGGTTTAATTTTCTCAATAAAAAATCGTGTTGGGCAGCCGGATGGAAATTGACCAATACGGCCCATCCGTCTTCATCGGATAATTCTTCATACAACTCTTCGTAATAATCTTTATCCCCACTATGAAAATTGAATACATTTTCTGCAATCAAAATAAATTTAATGATGCCCTCTGCCATCAATTTATCAAGGACTTCTCGTTTCAATTCCATGATATCATTTTCAATCGTATCATTCCACTCGCCAATGAGTTCTATGATGGCAAACTTTGCATCATAGTCGGTGTACAAAATTTTTAGGTACAAAGTTTTGCTACCAAATTCATCCCATTGAGGATGGATATAATAATTGTACACAGTTTGTGAAAATTCAAATTCACTATAGGTCCTACCAAAAAAAATAGACCTTGGATCTGCCTCTGCTGTATATAAATGTCGCCAATGATAATAGGGTTCTATATCGTGCATTTGTATCTAGTGTTTGCTATGGTATTCAATCAATCCATCCATCGGAGACTTCACAATTTTGCCTAATTCAATTTCATAGCCATCGGCCAATTGTTTTAAGACATCTTTAAAGCCATACGCGACGCTGCCCACAAAATGAATAGGGTGTAACCAAGATTCATTTAATTTGTTAAGGTGGGTAAAAAAGAAATCGTTGAGTCCGTCTTCAATAATATTTTCAATCATGTAATGGCCTCTATTTTCGACCAAGAAATTAGTAAAGCTTGCAATATAACTATTTGGCGTGGGCTCTTTATAGACTTTATTTAAAATAGCAGCGCGATCCAAATTGTATTTTTTCTCAAACATATTCATCAGCTCTTCGTCAAATGTCTTGTATAAAAAATACTGCAATACTTTTTTACCTAAATAAGCGCCACTTCCCTCGTCCCCTAAAACATAGCCAAGTCCTGGGCTGTTTTTTGTTATTTTTTTACCGTTGTAGAATCCTGCATTGGAGCCAGTGCCTAAAATACAAACCACCCCTTTTTTATCCTGACAGGCAGCCCTAGCAATGGCCATTAAATCGGTTTGAATGTCTAATGCTGCGTTCTTAAAAACAGTTTTCAGGCCCTTTTTTAAAATAACCACATTATCCGGATTACTAAGGCCTGTTCCATAAAAGTAGACTGCATCTACTTTGCTTAAATCTACCTTTTTCTGGAATGATTTTTCTATCAATTGCACAATGTCTTGAAGACTTAAAAAGTAGGGGCTAATGCCATTTGTTTTAATGGTTTGACGCTTGCCGTTTTGTATTAAAGTCCATTGGCATTTTGTGGCACCGCTATCTGCAATTAAATAAGTCTTTTTCATGGTGGTTGAACTAGGGCATGAAATTAGCCATTTCATTTTGAATTGATGTAAATTTGCCAAGAATTCATACAACATGCAACAAAATCAACCTCGTTCTACCCAAACAAGTTGGGTCACCCCAATTGCCTATGCAGTCGTTCTTTTATTGGGTATTGGTATAGGCATTTTTTTAAAAGGAAGTTTCTCCATTGGGTTTCCTTCACTTGATTCAAATTCAGCGATGGACGAGATCATTGAATTGGTTAAATCAAAATATGTGGATCAAGTCAACTTGGATAGCACTCAAACCAAAGTAGCCGATTTTTATTTGGGACAATTAGATCCCCATTCTGTGTATATCCCACCTGCAGATTTAGTAGAAGCCAATGAACAATTACAACCCAATTTTAAAGGGATAGGTATAGAATTTCAACAATTCAGAGACAGCGTTTTTGTTTCCTATGTCATGCCAGGTGGTCCGGCTGCTAAAGTTGGTTTAAAAACAGGTGACATTCTTTTAACGGTGGATGATACTATTAAATTATCTGGAAATAAATTAGATGGGGAAGCGATTAAACAAAAAATAAAAGGTCCAGCAGAAGAAAGTTTAAAATTAAGCGTATTACGTAATCAACAAAAAATGACTTTTAATTTAACTAGAGCATCTGTTCCGGTTTCCCCAATAGATGCTGCCTATATGTTGAGCGACACTATTGGTTTTATTAAAATTGATAAATTTGCAGATAGAACCTATGAGGCTTTTATGCAAGCATTAGAGCCTTTATTAAAAAAAGGGATGAAATCGCTGGTGATTGACCTAAGAGGCAATGGAGGCGGATTATTATCAGAAGCGGTAGGGATTGTAGATGAGTTATTAGCAGGCAATAAATTAATTGTTTATACAGAAGGCTTACATGCACCAAGAGTGAATTATTATAGTAAAAGAGAAGGTTTATTTGAGACAGGTGGATTGACTATTTTAATGGATGAAACCTCAGCCTCTGCAAGTGAGGTATTAGCAGGGGCTTTGCAAGATTGGGATAGAGCGAAAGTCGTGGGAAGAAGGTCTTATGGCAAAGGATTGGTGCAACAACAATTTAGATTATCTAATGGTGGCGCATTGAGACTGACGACTGCAAAATACTTTACACCATTAGGGCGTAATATTCAACGTCCTTATAAAAATGGTAAAATGGCATATGAGCATGACTTTCTTGAACGCATGGTGCAATCCAATGAAGGGAATATAGATACTGCTTCTATTGGCAAGGCGTATAAAACGCCAAAAGGCAATACGGTGTATGGTGGCGGGGGGATTATTCCAAATCAATGGTTACCAACCAATGCATTGTATGCAGATTCAAATTATGCCAATTTATATACGCAAGGCTCCATGAATGAATTTGTATTACAATATTATCTTACAGCACAAAAGAGCATAAATCAATATCCATCTGTTCAAGCATTTGTTGCTGATTATGCCAAGCAAGATCTAACAAAGTCATTGGATCAATATTTACGAAAGACAAAACAAAAAGGATTACCTGCAACGATGTTGCAAAATCCACTTTTACAACAACAATTGGTGGCTTACTTAGCACGTTGTAAATGGTATAAGCAGGGTTATTATGAAGCCATTAATTTAATAGATAACAATTTTAAGTCTGTAGTAAAAAATTAAGCTAATTTTTTTAAAAATCTTCTAAGGTAAAAAAGGAAGAAATTTTTCTGTTTGAATGTTTGTTAAAATTGGTGCAGTATCATTCAAATGTTGACCACTTAAAACAGTTTCATATTTCTTTAAATAATTGACTGTCATTTGCGTACTTGTGAAATTGTCCATCACATATTGGTGACAGGTTTTTGTATCAAATTGGCCTGCGTGTTGAACACCTTCTACAAGTGTACTCAATGAATTGCTTGTAAAGCCAACACTTGGGCGAATAATTTCTGTTAAGGACCCGTAAGGTGTGCCAAAGACAGGACATCCAAAATAAAGGCTCTCCACAATGGATAATCCAAAAGGTTCATTCCAAAGTACAGGGAAAATCAAACCTTTAGAACCTTTAAGCAAATTATTTTTTTCTATACCGCCGATCATCCCATCAAAATGGATGCGAGGATCAAATGTGAGTCGAATACCTTGATTGAAGTTGAATCTTTTACCGCCCAATATCCTTAATCTGATTTTCGCATCTTGTGCAATCTTAATAGCGCCTCTTACATTTTTTACACGCCAAGCAGCGTCACCTAAAAAATGGAAATAGTTTCTTTTTTGATCCAACCCTGGGTCCCCATAATCATCCGGATCAATGCCATTATGCACAAAAGAATCGCTACCGTATCTGTTGGCATGATTTTTTGACACAAAGACCGTGTTGATATCCATTGGATTTTGGTCATTGGTATTGCCATGTAAGGTGAAAATATAAGGGATTGCAGGGGTCTCATTCACTTTGCAATTTAAATGAACCAGATCCACCCCAGGAGGTATTTGTTGATTAAATGGAATGTCCTGATTTAAGGTATGCACGCCTGTTGCAAAATCACAATAAGAGCCAGGGCCAACCAAATAGGAGACTTTGTGTCCCATATTTACTAATTGCTTGCCAAGCCACCAAATAACCCTTTCTGTTCCCCCATATTGCTTTACTGGGATACTGGTATTGTTAACGATAAGGATATGCATCCTCAATATTACGATAAAAATTGAAGGGAAAATGGAGTGAATTCAACGTTAGTCATTTTTTTTATGATTGCTTTTGAAAAAGTCTTAACTTCAAAATCTTAATAAAAATTTGATTGCATGAAAAGACTTTTAACCATCTCGGCCCTATTTTGTACTTTATTTGTACAAGCACAAATTAAAGCAACATCTGCTCAGGAAAGATTAAAATCAATTGACCAA
>CAMAQL010000020.1 GCA_945860605.1 Chitinophaga pinensis | reverse complement strand
CCAAGACCATGGCTAACACAAAAACAAAAAAAGGCTTAGAATTTAAGCGCAAATTCACCATCGAAGGCGTGAGTCCATTCGATCAGTTCGAGTATGATTATAGAGACAGTGTAATCAAAAATCCGAACGGAGAGAAAGTATTCGAAATGACGAATGTGGAAGTGCCAAAACAATGGAGCCAAATTGCAACGGATATCCTTGCACAAAAATATTTCAGAAAAGCGGGTGTACCACAAGCCGATGGTTCTTTGGGTAGAGAAACAACTGTCAAACAGGTAGCGCATCGTATGGCTAATTGTTGGAGAGTTTGGGGAGAGCGTTATGGCTATTTCACAACATCAAATGATGCACAAGTATTTTACGAAGAATTAGTATATAGTATTTTAAACCAAGCATGTGTGCCTAACTCACCACAATGGTTTAACACGGGTTTACACGAAAGCTATGGTATCACTGGTGGCGCACAAGGGCACTATTATGTAGATCCTACCGATAAGCAATTAAAGCGTTCAACAAGTGCGTATGAGCGTCCTCAACCACACGCATGTTTTATCTTGAGTGTGAGTGATGATTTAGTGAATGAGGGTGGTATCATGGACTTATGGACTAGAGAAGCAAGAATTTTTAAATATGGTTCTGGTGTTGGAACAAACTTCTCTCATATTAGAGGAGCCAACGAAAAATTATCTGGTGGTGGTTCTTCAAGCGGCTTAATGAGTTTCTTGAAAATTGGAGACCGTGCTGCTGGTGCAATTAAATCTGGTGGTACAACACGTCGTGCTGCTAAAATGGTTTGTTTAGATTTAGATCACCCAGAAATATTAGAATTCATTAACTGGAAAGTACAAGAGGAAGATAAAGTGGCTGCCTTAATTGCTGCAGGTTATGACAATGGATATGAAGGAGAAGCTTATGCAACTGTTTCAGGTCAAAACTCAAACAACTCTGTACGTATTCCAAATAGCTTTTTTAATGCATTGTCTGAAGACGGTAATTGGGAATTAAAAGCACGTACCGATGGTCGTGTGATGAAATCTATTCCAGCAAGAGAAGTATGGGATCAAATTGCGAACGCTGCATGGCGTTGTGCGGATCCGGGTACACAATATGATACCACAATCAACGAATGGCATACTTGTCCAAAAGGTGGTCGTATCAATGCATCTAATCCATGTTCTGAATACATGTTCTTAGACAATACTGCATGTAACTTGGCTTCTATTAACTTAAGAAAATTCTTCAACGAATCAGATAATTCATTTGATGTAGAAGGTTTTGAATATACGACAAGATTATGGCAGACTGTTTTAGAAGTATCTATTTTAATGGCGCAGTTCCCTTCTAAAGAAGTAGCGCAATTATCTTATGACTACAGAACGACAGGTTTAGGTTTTGCTAATTTAGGTTCTATGTTGATGGTAAGTGGTATCGCTTATGATAGTGAAGAAGCGCGTGGTATTGCTGGTGCAATCACTGCAATCATGACAGGTGTGGCATATAAGACATCTGCAGAGATGGCTTCCTTCTTAGGTGCTTTTGATAGATATCAAGAGAACAAAGAAGATATGTTACGTGTTATGCGTAACCACCGTGCCGCTGCTTATGA
Organism: Chitinophaga pinensis; assembly: GCA_945860605.1. GTDB lineage: Bacteria > Bacteroidota > Bacteroidia > Chitinophagales > Chitinophagaceae > Sediminibacterium > Sediminibacterium pinensis_D. Next base: position 23,201 of record CAMAQL010000020.1, on the reverse strand, counting down.
TGCAGAAGACGCCTATGTAGGTATTGAAATTAAGCCTCAAGGTATTAAAGCACAATTCACGCCTGACTACTTATTAAAAGCAGCAACAAAGGCTTGGGATGATGCAGTTAAATTAGGAGAAAAATATGGTTATAGAAACGCGCAAACAACTGTTATCGCACCAACTGGAACGATTGGTTTAGTAATGGATTGTGATACTACAGGTGTTGAACCAGATTTTGCTTTAGTGAAATTTAAAAAATTATCTGGTGGTGGGTATTTCAAAATCATCAACCAATCTGTACCTCAATCATTAAAGAATTTAGGCTATACACAGAAGCAAAATGATGCGATCGTTAATTTTGCCGTGGGTCATGCTAATTTCGAAGGGGCACCGCATATCAATAACAAAAGCTTATTGGCTAAAGGTTTTACGCAAGAAGAAATTGATAAATTAAATGGTGCTGCAAGATCAGCATTTGAAATTGGATTCATCTTCAACCGTTTCACTTTAGGGGATGCTTGTTTAACTAGACTTGGATTTAAAGAAGAAGTATTCGCAGACTGGAGCTTTAGTTTATTAGAAGCTTTAGGATTTAGCGAAGATCAAATTGACGAAGCAAATGATTATGTATGTGGTACCATGACTGTAGAAGGTGCTCCAGCATTGAAAGAAGAGCATTTGTCGATCTTTGATTGTGCCAACAAAAATGGTAAAAAAGGTGTTAGATATATTCATGCGCACGGACATATCAGAATGATGGCAGCATGTCAACCGTTCTTATCTGGCGCAATTTCAAAAACAATTAACTTACCACACGAAGCTACAGTTGAAGAAATTGCAGATTCTTATTTAATGAGTTGGTCACTTGGTTTAAAAGCAAATGCGATTTATCGTGATGGATCTAAATTAAGCCAACCATTATCTACAAAATCTGATAAGAAAACAAAAACGGATAGTGCTGAGGCATCTGAAGAAGTAACTACTTCTCAATTGGTTGACTTGAGTAACTTAACAGTAGACGAATTATTAGAAGAAGTACAAAAGAGAATGACGACTTCGACCGATACGGTATTAAAGCGTCAATTGTCTCGTATTGTAGAGCGCAAATCTTTACCAGCTAAGCGTCGTGGCTTCACACAAAAAGCACGCATTGGTGGTCAAGTATTGTTCTTAAGAACAGGAGAATATAATGACGGAACCGTTGGTGAATTATTCATTGATTTAGCTAAAGAAGGTTCAACCCTTCGTAGCTTAATGAACTGTTTCGCCATCTCTATCTCTGTTGGTTTACAATATGGTGTGCCTTTAGAAGAGTTTGTTGACAAGTTTGTATTCACAAAATTTGAACCATCAGGTATGGTGGATCATCCAAATATTAAAACAACCACGTCTATTGTGGACTTCATCTTCCGTGCCTTGGCTTATGAATACTTAGGCAGAACTGATTTAGTACATGTATTAGACAAGCCTACAGTTGAGAACTTAGGAGAGGAGGGAGATATCACCCTTGTGGGAAAGCCTGAACTGAGTAGCATTCGCGTAACTGCACCAGCTACTCAGGTGACTGCCGCAAAAGCAAATGTAGTAGCAGCTGTCAACGAAGGCGGTTCAATGGACAATATTACTGCAGCAGCAAAGAGCATGCAAAGCGATGCGCCTTCTTGTAGCACATGTGGACATATCACTATTCGTAGCGGTACTTGTTACAAATGTTTAAACTGCGGAACAAGTATGGGGTGTAGTTAAATTTCTCAGCCCTTTCATTGAAAGTTAGGGCTTCGAAATTGTTACCTCTGATGATTTTTAAAAGGGCCCGTTTATCGGGCCCTTTTATTTTTTGCTTGCTTTCAAATCTCCCCCTATCAACGGGGCCTTTTTTATTCCCAAAACATTCCTGTAAAAAATATCCATCCATAGATAAAATCAAGTAAATTCATAGTTCAAATTATCACTAGAAAAACGATTCTCTTATGTCTGATTTTCAAGTTAAAGTAGCACCTAAAAATTATGACGCAGTCATAGTGGGTTCTGGTGCTGGTGGTGGAATGGCTGCATATGTTTTAGCAAAAGCAGGTTTGAAAGTATGCTTACTAGAAGCAGGTCCAGATTTTGATCCTGCAAAGCATTCTTCTCAAATGAAAAATCCTTGGGAATCACCTCGTCGTGGAGCGAGTACCAAAATGAGACCCTTCGGCGATTTCGATGCCTCTTTTTGGGGTTGGGAAATAGACGGGGAGCCTTATACGCAAACAAAAGGCGCAGATCATTTTGATTGGTGGAGAGCAAGAATGGTGGGAGGAAGAACCAATCACTGGGGTCGTATTTCATTAAGATTTGGTCCAAGAGATTTTAAAAGAAAAAGTATTGACGGCTTAGGTGACGATTGGCCAATTGGGTACGAAGATGTGAAACCTTATTATGATAAAATAGATCAATTAATTGGTGTGTATGGAACGAATGAAGGTTTAGAGAATGATCCAGATGGTATTTTCTTGCCGCCTCCAAAACCAAGACTACACGAACTAATGTTTAAGAAAGCGGCTACTGGTATTAATATCCCAGTGATTCCTTCTCGCTTATCTATTTTAACTAAAAAAATAAATGACGAGCGTGGTGCATGTTTTTATTGTGGTCAGTGTAATCGTTCTTGTAAAGTCTACGGAGATTTTTCTTCTTCATCTGTCTTGGTAAAACCAGCAGTGATGACAGGGAATGTAGATATGATCACTGGTGCGATGGCGCGTGAAGTGTTGACAGACAATGAAGGAAAAGCAAAAGGTATTTCTTACGTGAACAAAATGGATAAACAAGAATACCAGGTCAATGCAAAAGTGGTGATCCTTGGCGCAAGTACTTGTGAGACCGCACGTTTGTTGTTAAATTCTAAATCACAAAAACATCCCAATGGATTGGCCAATAGTTCTGGTGTGGTAGGTCATTATTTACATGATTCAACTGGCGCTGCATTGGGTGGAGTGATTCCAAATTTAATGGGTCGCAAGCGTTATAACGAAGATGGTGTTGGTGGTATGCACGTGTATACGCCATGGTGGTTAGACAATAAAAAATTAGATTTCCCACGTGGTTACCATATTGAATATTGGGGTGGGATGAGCCAACCTGGTTATGGTTTTGGCATGGGTACGCAAGGATTGAATGGAAAATTCCAAGTGAACGGGAAAACCAAAGAAGAGGGTGGATATGGAAGCTCATTAAAAGAAGATGTTCGTTTCTTTTATGGCGCTAGTGTAGGTATGGGCGGTCGTGGAGAAGCCGTACCACGTTTTGAAAATCATTGTAAGATAGACCCAGATGTAGTGGATAAATATGGTATTCCCGTTTTAAATTTTAATTGTAAGAATTCAGAATATGAAATCAAGCAAGCAAAACACATGAAAGAAACATTCCGTGAAATCATGCACGAAATGGGCGCTGTCATTACATGGGGTGATCAGGATGATGCCACCAATAATTATGGTTTATCCAATCCTGGAAATATCATTCACGAAGCAGGTACAGTGCGTATGGGTTCGGATAAAAAAACGGCACCATTAAATGCATGGGGACAAGCGCATGATTGTAAGAATTTATTTTGCGTAGATGGTTCTGTATTTACGTCTCAAGCAGACAAGAATATCACTTGGACCATTTTGGCATTGTCAATGCGCACATCGGAATACATTTTGGATCAGTTACAAAAACAAAATCTTTAATTTTTTAATTTAAAATATCATGGACAGAAGAAAATCCATTAAAGCATTAATCCTAGGAACAGTTTCTGCAGGCGTTGTAATACAAGCTTGTAAAAGCGAGAAGACAACTGTTGCTGAATATAATTTGGATGATAGAATGCAGGAAGAAAAAGATTATTTGGTGAAAGTCAACGCTGAACCAACATTCTTTGATGAGCATGAAATGGCTACCATCACTGTATTAGGAGATATCATTATGCCAAAAGACGAAACCAGTGGTTCTGCTTCTGAAGCGAAAGTCCCTGAGTTCATTGAATTCATTGTAAAAGATATGCCGGAGCATAAAGTGCCTGTGAGAGGAGGACTAAGGTGGTTAGACTTGCATAGTTTCAACAAGCATGGTAAATCTTTTGTGAGCTGCACAAGCGCGCAACAAATAGGCATCGTGGATGAGATTGCTTATCCTAAAAAAGCAAAGCCTGAAGTAGCACAAGGCGTAAGCTTTTTCAATAAAATGAGAGACTTAGTAACAACGGGTTATTATACATCAGAGATTGGCGTAAAAGACCTTGGTTATATGGGGAATGTGCCCAATCAATGGCAGGGTGTACCTGATGATGTGTTGAAGCATCATGGATTAGCTTACACTGAGAAGGAACTCAAAGAATGCATTTAATTTTAAATAATTAGAAAATATACCTATCCCTCGGCGCTCGCTCGCTTTGCTCGAACGATCGCTACGGAATAGTATATTTTTCTAATTATTTCTAAAATCTACGAAATTGAGCTTCCAGCAGCGATTGCTTCACTAGGTTGTACAAAGTATAATTTGCCAGCAGCGTCTTCGGCCATTAAGATCATGCCCTTGCTTTCGATTCCGCGCATTTTTCTTGGTGCTAAATTAGCGACAATAGTCACTTGTTTACCTACAATCTCTTCTGGTTTAAAATGCATAGCAATACCTGATAGGATGGTCCTTTGTTCAAATCCTAGATCTACTAATAGTTCCAATAATTTATCCGCTTTTTCTACTTTTTTGGCTTCAATGATGGTGCCTACGCGTAAATCTATCTTACCAAAATCATCAAATACGATTTCTGGTTTTAAGCTATTGTCTTTTGGAGTTTCGGTACTTGTATTTTCCATAGTTGTTTTTTTAGCAGCTACATTGGCTTGTAACTGAGCTAATTCTGCATCAATTTCTTCGTTCTCTATTTTTCTAAAAAGTAATTCAGGTGCGCGTAAGGAGTAACCTACTTTTAATAAATCAAATTTCCCTGCGTTCTCCCACTCTAACATTTTGTCTACTACCTTCATCATGTAACACATTTTCTTGGCAGTAAATGGAATGAAAGGTTGTGCAAGAATTGCTAGGTTAGCACACAATTGCAAGCAAGCATGCATGGTGTTGTCAATGATTTTTTGCGCATCAGGATTTTGGTCCAATGTCTTAGCCACAATCCATGGCTCTTGCTTTTGCATGTATTGGTTGCCTTTTCTAGCAAGGTCAATCAATTCGAATTGTGCTTCTCTAAATTTATAATGCTCTATTAAATTCGTGATCTTTTCTTTAGATACTTTCACCGCATCCATCATGCCCTTAAAGCTATCTGTTGCATTGTCGCTTGCTGCTTCTGCTGCAATTAAATCGGCATAAAAAGGAGGCACTTTACCATTGCATAATTTATGCATCAAGACCCAAGTTCTGTTTACAAAATTGGCGAAGATACTCACCAATTCTCCATTGACAGATTCTTGAAAACCTTTCCATGTAAATTCACTATCCTTTGATTCAGGCGCGATAGAAGTTAAATAAAAGCGCAAGCTATCGGCAAGGCCATCTCCACCATTTTCTTTCTTAATCCACTTGTTGATATAATCATCCATCTCGATACTCCATCCTTTAGAAGTGCTCATCTTATCGCCTTCTAAATTCATGAATTCATTGGCTGGCACATTCTCTGGTAAAATATGTCCATTTAATTTCAACATCACAGGGAAGATGATGCAATGGAATACGATATTGTCTTTCCCAATAAAGTGTACCAATTTTGTATCCTTGTCATTCCAATACGGCGTCCAATCTTTATTGTTATTTAATGCCCATTGTTTGGTGGCACTAATATAACCGATAGGGGCGTCAAACCAAACGTATAATACTTTTCCTTCACCACCCGGAACAGGCACTTTAATGCCCCAATCTAAATCGCGGGTGACTGCTCTTGCTTGCAAACCGCCGTCAATCCAGCTTTTACATTGACCCACTACTGCAGGGCGCCAATCATTTGCATGCTCTTTTAAAATCCATTCGCGTAAAAAGTCTTCATGTCTATTTAAAGGCAGGTACCAATGCGATGTTTCTTTTTTAATGGGTGCTTGACCACTTAATGTACTTACTGGATTGATCAATTCTTCGGGGCTCAAAGTTTTCCCACATTTTTCACATTGATCTCCGTAGGCTTCTTTATGACCACAGCTTGGACAAGTGCCCTTGATATAACGATCTGCTAAAAAAGTATAGGTGGCTTCGTCAAAATATTGTTCCGAGGTTTTTATTTCTAAATCTCCTTTTGCTTCTAAGTTTTTAAAAAATTCAGAAGCAGTTGCATGGTGCAATGGGTCGCTTGTTCTATGATAGATATCAAATGCAATCCCTAAGTCCTTGAAATTCTGTTCAATGATTGGATGGTATTTATCTATGATGGCTTGAGCAGTGGTTCCCTCCTTGGTTGCTTGAATAGGAATAGCCGTTCCATGCTCATCACTTCCACATACAAAAACAACGTCCCTTTGTTGCGCTTTTAAATAACGAACATAGATGTCGGCTGGCAAATAAGCACCTGCTAAATGGCCAATATGCTTTAATCCATTTGCATAAGGAAGTGCTGCTGTAATCAAATATCTTTTAGGCGTGTTCATTGCTGCAAAAGTACTTAATATTGTGGTATGATTCAACCGTCTAAACTAGTACCCGGCAACACCATTGGCATTCTTTGTCCGGCGGGCGCAATTCCAATGGAAAAAGTGACTATTTGTGCGCAAGTCCTTGAGTCATGGGGTTATCAGGTGCGCATTGGAAAGACGGTAGGCACTCAGTTTGGTCATTTTGCTGCATCAGATTTGGAACGACAAAATGAATTGCAGTCCATGATGGACGACCCCGAAATTCATGCTATTTTATGTGCCCGTGGGGGATATGGATTGAGTAGAATTGTCTCCCAATTGGACTTTACAAAAATAAAAGCCCATCCTAAATGGGTGATTGGTTTTAGTGATATTACGATCTTACATGCTGCCTTGCAAAAGCAGGGTATTCAAAGCATTCATGGACCCATGTCTGCAGGATTTGGGAAAGGAGATGCCGGTTTACCTTATATCATGGCTTTAAAGCAAATGTTGGAGGGAGCGGCGCTGCCGGTGGAAGCAAAAGCCCATCCAGCCAATTTATTAGGCCATTCGAAAGGCATCTTGGTGGGGGGGAATTTATGCTTATTCACCCATTTAATTGGGGGCGAAAATCAGTTGGACACGAAAGGTAAAATTTTATGTATCGAGGACGTTGGGGAGTATCACTATAACGTGGATCGCATGCTGATACAGTGCAAAAATGCAGGCCTATTGGATGGTTTAGCTGGTCTAGTAGTAGGCGGATTCACCGATATGAAAGATGATGCCACGGCATTTGGAGAGACGGTTATAGAAATGATTCTAAGATTAACCAAGGGGGCCAATTATCCAATTTGCTTTGATTTCCCAATCAGCCACGAATTAAACAATATGCCCGTTCAATTAGGAGCTACCTACCAGTTAGCAGTTACTGAAAATGCAGCTGTTTTAACAAAAATCTAAAGCCTAGGATACATTAATACATTAAATTTGTATTCTAAAATTGTATCTCATGCTAAAATCATTTTTATCTTTTGTCGCTTTTATTTTGACAGGCCTTCAGGGCGTTGCAGCACAATCTTATGTGATGTCTGGTATCCAAAAGACAGATAAGGGCCAGATGCAATACGAAGTTTTAGGAAAAGTAGAAGGTCGTTATTGGATCTACAAAAATAACGAGGGCATCTCGACCATTGCACAGTATAATGATCAAATGCAATTGGTGCAACAAAACGATTTAGTTTTCTTGCCAAAAAAATTAAACGCGATTGAGTTTGTTACAAAATCAAATAGGGTGTATGCCTTTTATCAATTTCAAGCAGCAACTACAGTGTATGCGATGGTAGCGGAGTTAGATGAAAAAGGACAACTCGTTGGTACGCCAGTAATAGTAGATACGGCAGAAAAAATCCGTCCAGGATCAAATGCTAAAGTATTTAATTTAATTGAAAGTCAGGATCGATCAAAATTGCTTTTATTTAGTGTGAATACAACGAATGCAGCTTCCGTTAAAGTTAAAACGATGGCATTGTCTACGCCATTTGCTATGCTGAACGAAGCTAAAATCAGCATCAATTCACAAAATAAAAAAAGTCAATTATCTGATTTTGCACTAGACAATAAAGGCAATTTATTTTGCCTAAGAAATGCGGAACAACCAAATGCAGCCCCAGTTGTAAGTTTATTGTATATGGCTGCAGATGGCTCTGAAGTGATTGAAACACCGATTGTAAATAATAGCTTGGTCTTAGATGATATTCGTTTGAAAATTAACAATGCCAACGGAACTGTAATAGTTAATTCATTTTATGCCACTGAAAAGAAGGGTAATATTGAAGGCATGTATACTTTTATCTGGGATATAGCTAAAAAGCAAAATAGTATTAGCAATGCGAGTCGTTTCACAGATGCATTGAGAGATGCGGTAACTGATAAAAGAAATTTAAAAAATGCGTTTGATCATTTTTATTTTGATCAAGTACAACCGAATGCAGATGGCAGTTTTACAATTATTGCAGAAGCTGCAAACACAAGCTCAAATAGAAATGTATTTTCAAGATGGGATTATTTCTGGGGCGGGCCATTTTACAACCCTTTTATATTTAATTATTGGAATCGACCATTTGGATTTTATCCTTGGGGAAGACTTGGATGGGGTATGATGGGACCATGGGGATTAGGAGGAGGATGGGGATGGGGCGGCATGGGTATGATGGGATCATGGGGATGGGGCGGCATGGGTGGCTGGGGTATCATGGGTCCTTGGGGTTGGAATAGTTGGATGATGAATCCATTTGCAAGCTTTGGATACCCTTCTGTTACTTATTCTGCCGGCAAAGTAGCCATCTTAAATTTTGATGCAAATGCAAATATTCAATCTGTAAAAACAATTGATAAACAACAATCCGACCTGAATGTAGATCAGTTCATTGGATATGGTCAAATCAACAATGCAGATGGTACCAATTTTCTATATTATCAAAAATCAAAAGGCGTAAAACAATTAGTACACCAACAATTGAGTGCGTCTGGCACGATCGTCAAGGGCAATCCTATAATGATCAATGAAAAGCAAGTGGAGTGGATGCCAAGGTCTTTAAAGCAAGTGGGTGAAAAAGAAGCCATCCTACCTTATCAATCAAAAGGAAAATTAGGATTTGCTAAAATCACGATTCAGTAAGCATGGTTTTTTTATTTAGAGATAGGTCCGATATCAATGTGCTTTTTTTAGTACTATTAAGTGTTGCAGTGCATTTTCATTTTTATTTGGAACCGCCAATTGTGATTGCGAATCCAACGGATGGTTTACTAGCTTATCTATTATTTCACTATGTAAAACCTATGCCGCCTTTAGCGCTCATAGTCATTTTTCATTTGATTGTGATTGTGCAAGCACAGAGATTGAATATTTTAGTGAGTCGATTTAAGATGTTTCAACATGTGAGTTATTTGCCAGCATTTACTTTTGTTGTCTTAACCGCTATGTTTCCTTTTTGGGATGCCATTAGTTCTGGTTTAATTGCAAATGCTTTTATCATTTGGATCTTAGTCAAGTTGAATCGATTATACGATCAGACGCAGCCCAAAACACTAGAATTCAATATTGGAATGATTGTTGGATGTTCCATTTTATTATACGAGCCAATCGCGATATTGATACCGGTAGTTATTTTTGCATTAGCTATAATAAGACCATTTAGATTAACAGAATGGTTGGTTTTGATCATGGGCATTGTATTACCTTTTTACTTTATTTTCACCTATGTTTTTTTAACAGATTCTGCTGCAGCGTTCACCGCATTTTTACCCAAATTAGATTGGGAAAATCCTTTGGCTGCATTAGATGCTAAATCAATCATTGCTTTGTCTTTTATGGGTCTACAATTGTTAATTGGACTCTACTTTTGGCAGGATCAACAAAATCGCTTTATTATTCAGGTAAGAAAATACTGGGGTGTGATGTTACTGACCTTGGTGGTGACTTTTTTCCAACCTATTATCTTTTCTTCGCAGGCTTTATATGCTTCTGCCATTGTGATCGCACCATTGGCTAGTTTCATTAGTTTTTGTTACGCTGGCCCTAAGCAGTTGATGATTCCCAATGTCTTATTTTGGATTTCGGCCGGTTTGATTGTGTATAACCACCTTTTTTAGGTGTAGAATTTACGCTTTTTAGCAAAGCATATTTAAGTACCTTTGTAGTTCATTTTTACTCAACTTTTTAAGCTTACTACTATGAAATTTGGCGTATTGGTTTTCCCTGGTTCAAACTGTGATAGAGACATGCAAGACGCATTAGAAAAGGACCTTGGTTTTGAAGTTCAAATGCTTTGGCATAAGGATAGTGATTTATCTCATTTTAATACAGAAGATTGTATTGTTCTGCCAGGTGGATTTTCCTACGGTGATTATTTACGTTGTGGCGCGATTGCAAAATTTAGTCCAATGATGCAATCAGTCATTGAATTTGCAAATAAAGGCGGTAAAGTATTGGGGGTATGCAATGGCTTTCAAATTTTATGTGAATCAGGCTTATTGCCTGGCGCATTATTACAAAACGCCAATCAGCAATTTATTTGTAAAAATGTATTTATCAAATCCGAAAATAGTGGTCCATTGCAAATTCCAATTGCACATGGCGAAGGAAGATACTTTGCAGACGAGGCTGCTTTGGCGAGTTTAGAGAAAAACAATCAAATCATTTTCCGCTACTGTGATAAAGATGGTAAGATTGGAGGGGATGCGAATCCAAATGGCGCCATTCAAGATATTGCTGGTATTTGTAATGCAGGCAGAAATGTATTTGGCATGATGCCGCATCCAGAAAGAGCAACCAATCCACTATTGAATAATACGGATGGAGTTCAGGTATTTGAACTATTAGGTTTATTGAAAACGGCAGCGGCTTTATAATTTAAGTTCTATAGAATTGGATAAAGATTTTTTGTGTTCATTTTTAAAAATTTTCTTATGAAAAAAATAGTATTTGCTTTTTTATTGTTTGGATTTGCATTGCAAAGTCAAGCTCAAAAATTAGCACCAGTAAAATGGGCTTACCAAGCAGTGAAGACAGGAGAAAAGCAGTACAATATCATTATTACAGCAAATGTGGATGCGCCTTGGCATATCTATTCTCAATTTGTAAAAAAAGGACCAGTTCCTACTACGCTGCAGTTTGCTAAAAATCCTTTGGTTGTTTTAAAAGGTAGCACAAAGGAAGTTGGTCAATTAGAAAAGAAATTCGATAATAATTTTGGTGCTGTCATTGGTTCTTTTGGCGGTAAAGTTCAATTTATCCAGGCAGTTACTTTGAAAGTAAATACTAAAACAAAGTTGACTGGAAGCATTGAATATATGGTTTGCAATGAGGAAAGATGTTTGCCTCCAACAAAACAAAGTTTCGAAGTCGATATCCAATAATTTTAGAATCCATCATTCTTATAAAAGGCTGTGAAGCCAAACTTTATTCATGCGTAATTTACTTTTGACATTTATAGCGCTGTTCTTATCTGTCGCACAATTACAAGCACAGGCAGATAGTATTGCAAAAGCAACAGTGAACATCACCGCTAAGAATGATTCTGTATATGCGATACAAATAACTGTTCAAGTTCAAGCTGGCTGGAAAATCTATGATGCCAATGCAGAAGGGGTAGAAGCGCCTAATTTAAAATTTACTTTAGAAACAGCGGCGGCTGTCAATCAGCCAACCTATTCAGTGGTTGCTCAAGCACAAAAAGATGTATTGTTTGGAAATGCAAAAGTTTTCACAGGACAATTTGAAATCACAGAAGATATTGTGATTCATGGTTTTCAACCAGATAGTTTAAAAGGGGTAGTGGTGCTAAGCGCAGGAAAGGAATCCTCGTTTTATGTGATTGAATTACCTATTGTTATGCCTTTAGCTAATGGGCAAAAAGGAACTCAGTTCAATATTTTACTTCCGGAGTCGGCGCGTAATGCACCTGAAAATGCTTGTGGAGAAACAACATCAAGTGCCAATGCGGATAGCGGTGCATGGGGTGTATTCTTTCTAGGATTCTTGGGCGGATTGATTGCACTAGTTACGCCATGTGTATTTCCAATGATACCTGTAACAGTTTCATTTTTCACCAAAAGGTCTAAGACAAGAAAACAAGGCATACAAAATGGATTGATCTATGGATTGAGCATTTTCTTGATATATGTATTGGCTAGTGTACCTTTTCATATTGCAGGCAATGTGCAACCAGAAATTTTTAATAGCATTTCTACCAACGCTTGGTTGAATATTGCATTCTTTGCCATCTTCATTTTCTTTTCAATTTCTTTCTTTGGTTATTTTGAAATTAGTTTGCCTTCGGGTATTGCCAATAAAGCCGACGCTAAAAGCGGCTTAGGAAGTTTGGGTGGTATTTTTTTCATGGCCATCACTTTAGCGATTGTTTCCTTTTCTTGCACAGGACCAATACTAGGTACCTTATTAGTAGGCTCATTACAAGGAGGTGCCTGGGCCTTAACACAAGGTATGGCAGGGTTTGGATTGGCTTTAGCACTACCATTTACTTTATTTGCCATCTTCCCACAATGGCTTCAGAGCTTACCAAAATCTGGAGGCTGGTTGGATACAGTAAAAAAAGTTTTGGCCTTTGTTGAATTGGCATTGGCATTTAAATTTTTATCGAATGCAGATTTAGTACAACATTGGGGACTACTAAAAAGAGAAGTCTTTATTGGTATTTGGATATTGATTAGCCTTGGTTTATCTGCCTATCTATTTGGTTTCTTATTATTACCACACGATCTAAAGGGACAAAAGATTGCTTTAGGCCGAAAGTTGTTTGGTGGACTTGCTTTAGGGTTTGCATTGTATTTAGGGGCTGGATTAATGCCTCAAAATGCTAATAATTTAAAATTATTAAGTGGCTTCCCGCCTCCAACACATTATAGTCTATTTGCATCTGATAGTTCAAGTCATGGTTTAAAAGCAGATGTAGTGAATGACTATACCAAAGCATTGGCGATGGCGAAGGTGCAACAAAAACCAATCTTAATTGATTTTACCGGTTGGGCTTGTGTGAATTGTAGAAAAATGGAAGAGCAGGTATGGACAGATCCTGCGGTGCAAAATTTCATTCAAGATAATTTTATTTTACTATCCTTATATGTAGATGACCGAGCAAATTTACCAGTAGCAGAACGTTTTGTATACACGACACAAGGTGGTCAACAAAAGCAAATCAATACCGTGGCAGATTTATGGGCGACTTTTGAGACCGAGAATTTCAATCAGTCTTCACAACCATTATATGTGGTATTGAGTCCAGATCAAGTATTGCAATCCAATCCAATTGGATACACGCCAGATATTCAACAATATTTGGAATGGCTTAAGTGTAGTGCGAGAAAAAAATAAATTAATATAAATAAAGAAGGCCCCAATCGGGGCCTTCTTTATTTATTCGGGGATCTTTTCTTTTAAACTACATCGTCATCCCGCGCTCATTCATCATTTTTCTTAAGTTAATTAAGCCATAACGCATTCTTCCTAAAGCAGTATTGATACTGCAGTTGGTCAAAGTGGCGATTTCCTTAAAACTAAAATTAGCATAGTGTCTTAGTACAATAATCTCTCTTTGTTCCTCTGGCAATAAGTCAACTAGTTCTTGAATATTTTTATGCGTTTGCGCACGAGTCATTTTATAATCGGCAGAATGATCGGTATGCTTAATCACTTCAAAAATATCTTGGTCATCACTTGTTTTAATAACAGGTGTGCGTTTCACTTTTCTAAAATGGTCTACACAAAAATTATGAGAAATTCTTAAAGCCCAAGGAAGAAACTTACCTTCTTCGGCATATTTTCTTTGCTTTAAGTTGTCAATAATTTTAATAAAAATTTCCTGGATTAAATCTTCGGCTAAATAGCTGTCTTTCACCATAAATAAAATGGTATTGAAGATTTTTTCTTGGTAACGATCAATCAAGGCGTCGAAAGCACGGGTATTGCCTCCTTGGAAAGATTGGATCAATTCGTTGTCTGTCAGTTCAACTACTTTGTTCATGTTTGTTTTTTATAGGTTGTTCTTAGGTCGGGTTTTGGGTCCCTTTGGATTGGTTTAGGAAAATTACTAGCTTATTGTACCCATATTGCAAATGTGGGAAACAAGAATTTTGTTTCAAGGATATCCACATTGTATTATTTACAATAATATTAAGGAGGAACAGAACCAAATAGGGCATGTTGGTGTTATTTTTGTAGTATGGCTGTAACTAAGAAAGTGCTGGATAAAACGGAACGAAATAACATCGAAGTGGTGGGTGCAAGGGTGCATAACCTAAAGAATGTATCTGTTGAATTTCCTAGGAACCAATTGATTGTGGTAACGGGGGTTTCTGGTAGCGGAAAGTCTTCTTTGACCATAGATACCCTCTTTGCAGAGGGGCAAAGGCGCTATGCCGAAAGTTTATCCTCCTATGCTAGACAGTTTATGTCTAGAATGGGGAAGCCCGATGTGGATTATATCAAGGGATTATGTCCAGCCATTGCCATTGAGCAAAAAGTGACTACTCGAACCCCAAGAAGTACAGTGGGAAGCATGACCGAAATTTATGAGTACCTAAGAGTATTATTTGCCAGGATTGGTAAAACCTATTCCCCAATTAGCGGTCAAGAAGTAAAAAAACAAGATGTACAAGATGTGCTGTCCTTTATTGAAAAAGGGAAGCAAGGAGATAAAATGGTCTTATTGGTTTTATTCAAGCAGCATGCCAAAAGAGATATCCAAGAGGAATTGAACATATTGATGCAAAAAGGTTTTGCTCGTATTTATTTAAGAGCAGCAAAAACCCCGCCAGCCATTGTAAGAATCGAAGATGCATTGAACTGGACTAAAAAAGAACTGCAACAAAATATAAAAGACAAGGAAGTTTATATTTTAATTGACCGTGTGGTGGTGAAAACATTTGAGGATGACGATCTGCATCGGTTGACAGACTCTATTGGTACTGCATTTTACGAAGGAGAGGGGATTGTTTGGGTAGAACAAAATGAAACAAAATTAGTCAGCTATAATAACAAGTTTACTTTAGACGGCATTGAGTTTGATGAACCAAGTCCTAATTTATTTTCATTCAATAATCCATATGGTGCATGTCCCACCTGCGAAGGCTATAGTCAAGTGTTGGGAATCGATGCCAACTTGGTAATCCCAAATCCACACTTATCGGTGTATGATGGCGCTGTGGCACCATGGAAGGGCGAAAAATTGTCTTGGTGGAAGGATCAATTTGTAAAAGAAGCAGGTAAGGAAGGATTTCCGATTCATCAACCTATCCTAAAATTAACGAAAGCACAATTACAACAACTTTGGAAGGGGGTTGGAAAAGCATACGGCATCGATGATTTTTTTAAAGACGTAGAAGCGCATTTGTATAAAGTGCAGTTTCGTGTTTTGTTGAGTAGGTATCGAGGCCGCACGGATTGTTCAGAATGTCAAGGATACAGATTACGTAAAGAAGCTTTGTATGTTAAAATTGCAGATCAACATATTGGACAATTGTGTACCATGCCGGTGCAGGATTTACAAGTTTGGTTTCAACAATTAAAATTAAGCACTACGGATTCGTTGATTGCAAAGCGTGTGTTGATGGAGATTGAACAACGCATTCAAACATTAATGGATGTGGGCTTAGGCTATTTAACTTTAAGTCGTTTAGCGAATAGTTTGAGTGGTGGAGAGAGTCAGCGTATACAGTTAACTAGATGCTTGGGAAGTAATTTAACCAACTCATTATATATTTTGGATGAGCCTTCTATTGGATTGCATTCAAGAGATACGGAGCGTTTGATAAAGGTATTGCAAAACTTAAGAGACCTTGGGAATACAGTGGTGGTGGTAGAACACGATGAACAAATCATGCGTGAATCAGATCATATTATTGACATGGGTCCTTTGGCAGCGCATTTAGGTGGAGAGGTCGTTGCAGTTGGTAATGCAGCAAAGTTGATGAAAGATAAAAATAGTTTAACTGGAAAATATTTAAACGGCACTTTATCTATTCCAGTTCCTGTTAAAACAAGATCTACAAAACATACCATACAATTAGAAGGGGCTTTCCTGCATAATTTAAAAAACATAGATGTGCAATTTCCATTGCAATGCATGACTGTGGTGTCTGGCGTGAGTGGAAGTGGTAAAACAACCTTGGTGAAGCAGGTTTTATACAATGCATTGTTAGATGCAAAACAATTACCAACAGAAATGAAGGGTGGATTCAGTGCGATCAAAGGTGACTTGCATTTGTTTGATCAAATAGAAATGGTGGATCAAAATCCAATTGGAAAATCGTCAAGAAGCAATCCTGTCACTTATATTAAAGCCTACGATGCTATCAGAGATATTTATTCCAAGCAGGCCTTATCAAAAATAAGGGGCTTCTTACCAAAACATTTTTCATTCAATGTGGATGGTGGAAGATGTGATACATGTAAAGGAGAAGGAGAACAATTGGTAGAAATGCAATTCTTGGCAGACGTGCATTTAGTATGTGAGGACTGTGGCGGAAAAAGATTTAAAGAAGCAGTATTAGAAGTACAGTATAAAGGAAAAAGTATCCACGATGTGTTAGAGATGAGTGTGGACGAAGCCATTGCATTTTTTAGTGAAGAAAAAAATATTGTCTTGGCAATAAGTCCATTACAAGAAGTTGGGTTGGGTTATGTGAAGTTGGGACAAAGCAGTAGCACCCTAAGTGGAGGAGAAGCGCAAAGGGTTAAGCTAGCTAGTTTCTTAGGCAAGGGCAAAGCCAGCAGTAAAATGTTATTCATATTTGATGAGCCAACCACCGGTTTGCATTTTCATGATATCCATAAATTATTAAAAGCGTTTAACGCTTTAATAGATCAAGGGCATTCCTTAATTGTAGTGGAGCACAATACCGATATCATTAAGTCGGCAGACTGGGTGATAGACATGGGCCCAGAAGCAGGCATCAACGGAGGTAATGTGGTTTATGCCGGCGTTCCGTCTGGATTGGCCAAATGCAAGGCCTCTCAAACTGGGAAGTACTTAGCATAAACCAACTCGTTCAAAATAGTTTCATATTTTTTGGCTAACTAAGAAATTAGTTATAATATTGACTAAGAAATTAGTTATAAAGCCATAAAGTACCATATGAAGAAATTGACACAAGCCGAAGAACAAATTATGCAAGCCCTTTGGTCCTTGGATCAAGGCGGTTATATCAAAGACATTTTAGAAGCATTAGAAGCGCCCAAGCCACATCATAATACGGTGGCAACCTTACTTAAAATTTTAGTGGAGAAGGAGTTTGTTGGGATTCAAAATCCCAATAGGAATAATTTTTACCATCCATTGGTGAGTAAATCTGCGTATTCAGGTAAAAGAATTGAAGGTTTAACCGAAAATTATTTTGAAGGCTCTTATGCCAATATGGTTTCTTTTTTGGTAGATAAAAAACAAATGTCCATCGAGGATTTGGAATTGCTTTTACAACAACTTAAAAACAAACGCAATGACTAGTCAAACTTATTTAAGTCTTAAAGATATATCTATCTAATCCTATCTGCGCTCTTCACCAATTTCTCGTCTTGGTAAATTTTATAGCAAGCAACCAATTGTAAGATTGGAATTAAAAATAAACTAGCCGATGCTAGGGTGAAGCCGCCACCTGGATTTGCTTTGACGATGGTAAAAATAAAATAACCAACCAAGCCAGATAGTAAAAAGTTAATCAAGGTTACTTTTAATTGTAGCATTCGATTGCCGTATAAAAAGATGCTGATAAATGACAAACAGGCACTAAATGCCAATCCAATTAAGGTGCTGTATTGGGCTGCGCCATTAATTTCCAACGCATTGGGCTGTGGGGTGTAATAAAATGGAAATTTCAAGATAAAGAAAGCTGCTGCACTAGCAATTAATAACCATAGGGTTTGTATTCTTTGTATCATAGCTTAAAGTTAGCCAATAATTATCCTAATTCAGGATACAAAACAAATTGCTCCATGAACTTGTTCACTTCTTTCTTAGTATTAGCCAGTAAAGTTTCATTGTCTGCGTTCATTAAAGCGGCATCAATTGCGTCTACTAGAAAAGGAATATGTCCTTCGTTCATGCCTCTTGTTGTAATCGCAGCCACACCAAATCGGATACCTGACGTCACAAAAGCAGACTTGTCATCATAAGGCACCATATTTTTATTCGCAGTGATATCCGCCATGCCAAGCACTTGCTCTGCTTTTTTACCACTGATATTTTTATTTCTTAAATCAATCAACATTAAGTGATTGTCTGTACCTCCACTAATTATTTCATAGCCTTTAGCAACAAATGCTGCAGCCATGGTTCTCGCATTTGTTTGTACTTGCTTTTGATATACCATAAATTCATCAGATAGTATTTCGCCAAATGCAATTGCTTTTGCTGCAATCACATGCTCTAATGGTCCACCTTGTGTTCCAGGGAACACAGCCATATCAATCACATTGGACCATAATCTTAAATTACCTTTCATGTCTTTTAATCCCAAAGTATTCTCGCCATCCTTTGCCATCATAATCACACCACCTCTTGGTCCACGTAATGTTTTATGTGTGGTAGAAGTTACAAAATGACAATGATTGAAAGGAGAACTTAATAATCCCTTTGCAATCAATCCTGCAGGGTGTGCGATATCTGCTAATACAAAAGCACCTACTTCGTCTGCTACTTTACGAATACGCGCATAATCAATGTCTCTACTATAAGCACTTGCACCACAAATAATTAATTTTGGTTTGTGTGTTCTTGCTTGACTTTCTAACATCTCATAATCAATCAATCCAGTTTCTTTCACTACACCGTAAAAATGCGGCGTGTATGTTTTACCGGAAAAGTTCACCGCACTACCATGTGTTAAGTGACCGCCCATGCTTAAGTCTAAACCTAAAATAGCGTCGCCATTTTTTAAGATGGCCAACATCACGGCAGCATTGGCTTGAGCACCACTATGTGGTTGCACATTGGCATATTCTAATCCAAATATTTCTTTTAAACGATCTATCGCTAATTGCTCCGTTTTATCTACAATCTCGCATCCACCATAATACCTTTTTCCAGGGTACCCTTCGGCATATTTATTGGTCATCACACAGCCTGTGGCTTGCATCACTTGTAAGCTTGTAAAGTTCTCAGAAGCAATCAATTCTATACCACGTCTTTGACGTGCTAATTCTTGGTTGATGATGTCAAAAACAAGGGTATCTCTTTTCATAAGGCTGTGTTTATAAGGGGCAAAATTAATTTATTATTAAGTTGTTCCAAAGCTTTCTAGCAAGAGTTTTTGATTGAATATCCACATTTGTTTAGTGTTTTATAATATTCCTATCTTTGAGGGGATATAATGGCATGAACTAATGTTTTTTTGCTATTTTTATCCTCCCCTAAACAATAACTAAATGAAGGCGATTATACCGGTTGCAGGCGCAGGAGCAAAATTAAGACCACATACCTATACCCAGCCAAAGGCGTTGATTCCTATTGCAGGTAAAACTATTTTAAGTTTTATTGTCGATCAATTAAAGGCCGAAGGTATCAATGAGTTCATTTTTGTAGTGGGCTACTTGGGAGAGAAAATCCAACATTATGTAGAGCAGACCTATCCTAATTTGAAAACCCATTTTGTGTATCAGACCGATCGTCAGGGAACAGCACATGCGATTCAATTGGCTCAAGAAATTGTTGGTGGGGATGAAGTTTTTATTGCCCTGGGAGATACCATTTGTGAATACGACATTAAAGAAGTTTTAGAAAGTCCTATGAGTATGTTGGGCGTTCAAAAAGTAGATGATCCAAGACAATTCGGAGTGGCAGAAATGAATGAAGATGGACTCATTGAACATGTTGTTGAAAAGCCATCGATTCCAAAAAGTAATAATGCATTGGTAGGATTGTATAAAATTAAAGAGTCTGCTATTTTATTTGAATGCTTCCAACAATTGGTGAATGACAATATCAAATCCAACGGTGAATATAATTTGACGGATGCATTGGATTGTATGATCAAAAAAGGGGTAAAGTTTAAATCCTTTAAAGTAAAGAACTGGTTTGATTGCGGTAAAAAAGAAACTTTGCTAGAAACCAATGCCATGTTGCTTAAGAAGTCTGGTGGCTATGCCATTAATCCAGAATTATACACCAATAGTATCATCATCGCGCCAGTGAGTATTGCAGATGGATGCGTTATAGAAAATTCAATCATCGGGCCGCATGTGACCATTGGGAATAATACTACTATTAGAAGTTCGATTGTGAAAGATAGCATCATTGGTTCTTACACAGCATTGGATGAAGTGGTATTAGACAATTCATTGATTGGAAGCGATGCTGCAGTAAAGGGCATGAGTCGTACATTAAATATTGGCGATAATACCGAGATTGATTTTGGATAAATCAGGATAATCAAATCAATTCATTTCGGATCAATTTCACAAAAATATTTCAATTGCATTTATTTCTGCAAGTACATTGAATTCGCCTGTGCTGTACAAGTAATCACTAAATCATTGATACATACATGCGCAGGGGTGTTGGCCACATACCAAACGGTGTCTGCAATATCTTCGGCCATCAATGGGGTATAACCAGCATACACTGCATTTGCTTTTTCTGCATCTCCTTTAAATCGTACCACAGAAAATTCAGTATCTGCTGCGCCTGGATGAATGGCGGTAACTTTAATTTGATAAGGCAGTAAGTCTATTCTTTGTGCCTTGCTAATTGCATCAACTGCATGCTTGGATGCACAATAGACATTGCCATCTTTATACACTTCTTTGCCAGCCGTGCTTCCAATATTAATGATATGCCCTTTTTCTTTGATGAGCATTGGCAGGACTGCTTTAGAAGCATATAATAAGCCCTTCACATTGGTATCAATCATCGTCTCCCAGTCTTCCAAATTGGCGTTTTCAAAAGAATCCCTTCCTAAGGCAAGGCCAGCATTGTTTACCAATATATTAATTGCTTGCCATTCGGTAGGTAAGTTTTGTAAGTTGTCAAAAACGGCTTTTTTATCTTGTACATCAAAGTTTAGGCATAATGTCTTAATGCCGTAGTTTGCTTCGAGTGCTTTAGCTAATGCTTCTAATTTTTCTTTTCTGCGTCCAGTTAAAATAACGTTCCAACCGCCTGCTGCAAATTTTGTAGCAGTTGCTTTTCCAAATCCTGAACTTGCTCCCGTAATTAAAATGATTTTTGACATCGTATTGTAGTTATTATAAATTTTTATTTAAGTGCTTCATTATTACCAACTAACATTTTTTGAATGAATTGGTTCACTAAATCGGTTGCTTCAAGCATGCCCATATGGCCCACTGCTTCAAGCACCAAACTGTTGGATGAAGGTAGTAATTTAATTTGTTCTAAACTGTCTTGTATCGTCACGGCAAGGTCTGCTTCTCCTGCAATCATCCACACAGGTATTGCATGTTGTTGCAGCAAATGGGTCATTGCTTTTCGATTACGCATAGCAAACACAAATTGGATCATCGCTTCTTGGCTAATACCTAATCCGCTATCAATGGTATTTTGAATGGCTGCAGGGTTGACTTTTTTATATGCATCACCAAATAAATTTGGAGTAGCAGTTTCAAGGTATTTAGAGACGCCCCATTCTTGAATAAATTCGGCCACTTTCATTCTACTTGTTTTTTTCGCCTCGTTGTCCTCGTAAGTGGTTGAATGCAGTAGTAATAAACCTTGCACATGGTTCACATAATAATCTGCAAAGGATAAGCCAATATAGCCGCCCATACTGTGTCCTACAATAAAATATTGATCAATGTTTAAATGGTGCATTAAATCGTGTAGCACTTCTACATACATTCGGATATCTGGTGCTTGGCTATGGTGCAAGGCCAATGGTTTGCAATGCACTCCAGGTAAATTAGGTGCGATGACTCTATAATGGGAGGATAAAAATTTAATTTGATTTTTCCAGATACCATGGTCTTCGCCAAAGCCATGAATGAGTAGGATGGTTTGATCGCCCTTGCCCTCATAAAAATATGCAAGCTGATCTATTCCGTAGTTATAATGCTGAGTGGTTAGCTTAATTAAATTTTGCATCCCTACCTCTTTTAAACAAAATAATAAGACTAAATAAACGGTAATTCAATAGTAAAGAAACTATCATTAATAGATAGACAGAACTAGAAAATGATTGAGGAAGCCAGTAGCTGACTACAATAAGTCCAATAGTAGTAATAAAGAAGATGCGACCTAGATAGCCAGCCCAAATTGGTTTAATAAAATAAAGTATTAAAGCAATAAAGTAGAATGGATGAATCCATGCAATATTAAAATTGTTATGACATGCCGTGTGTTTTGAAAACAAACTCATGTAGGCCAATAACAATCCACCTAATCCAAAAATAAATAATAAAATAAGGTCTATACTTTTAGCAGCCATCACAGCCCATCTTGCGTTCCACCTGCCTACAAACAAATACAGGAAAATTAATCCAACAATATAATAGACCGGATCCGTAGGTTTTACTGGAACCGTCTTTGTGAATTCATAATTCTGAGTCGATTCAATATAGCCTGGTTGAGCTGCAAGTTGATCAAATAATAAATCTGGTAAGAAGCCCGCCTGTATTGCACTTGGCGCTTTGTCAGATACTGCCCCTAACAATACATCTATACCTAAGCCAATCCAAGGAATCCCTTGTTGATAAGGCGCTTCTACCACATGGGTTCTATAGCTTTTAATAGTAGATGGAGGAACTTGTGTACTTACAAATTGATAAAATCCATCTTTTACCCTTGTGGTGCAATTGTCTGTAATGAAATTATATAAGTAATAACGATTATTACCTTCTAAATTTTTTAACAATGCATTTTGCCAATTTATTTTTTCTGCATCTGTTAAAATCAATACTTGTTCTTTGATACTTCGGCCATAGTATTGGTATTCTAAAATAAAATTCTGAAAATTATCTGCCGATAAAAAATAATTCAAATTGCCTTTGACAAATTCAGCTAAAAAATTAGGCGTATCAAAATCGAAAGTCCCAAAATTATAAACAACATCTGTTTGCTTGGCTGAGTCAATGATTCTAATGGCAGTATGTCCCCAAGCAGTATACACATCCT
>CAMAQL010000019.1 GCA_945860605.1 Chitinophaga pinensis | reverse complement strand
AGAAAACGCCCTGCCATGTATATTGGCGATGTGGGCATGAAAGGTTTACACCACTTAGTATATGAAGTCGTAGATAACTCTATTGATGAAGCTTTAGCTGGTTATTGTTCTCATATCGAAGTCGCTATTCATACAGATAATTCAATCAGCGTACAAGACAACGGTCGTGGTATCCCAACTGCGATGCATACCAAAGAAAAAAGATCTGCATTAGAAGTGGTTATGACGGTATTGCACGCCGGTGGTAAATTTGATAAAAACACTTACAAGGTATCTGGCGGATTGCATGGTGTGGGTGTAAGTTGCGTGAATGCATTAAGTACAAAATTATTAGTGACAGTTGAACGTGAAGGCAAAATATTTGAGCAAGAATACTGTATTGGAGCACCACAATATGCAGTGAGAGAAGTAGGTACAAGCGATAAGACTGGCACTAGAGTGCACTTTTGGCCTGATACGACTATCTTTCAAGAAACTGTTTACCGTAGAGAGATCTTAGAAGGTCGTTTACGTGAGTTATCTTATTTGAATAAGCGTATTACGATCACATTAACCGATTTAAGAGAATTAGATGAAGCAGGTGCCCCTTATGTGAGCCATTTTTATAGCGAAGGAGGTATTATTGAATTCGTACAAATGTTGGATAAGAATGGTAACAGAAATCCAATTATTGCAGCGCCTTTATATGTAGAAGGTTTAGACGAGGCGTCCAATGTCATGGTGGAAGTTGCATTGACTTACAATGATGATTTTAAAGAAAATATTTTCTCTTACGTAAATAATATTAATACCATTGAAGGTGGTACACATGTAACTGGATTTAGAACAGCGCTTACACGTGTATTCAAAAGTTATGGTGATAAAGAAGGCTTATTTGAAAGAGCAAAAGTGACTGTGGAAGGGGATGATTTCAGAGAAGGTTTAAGTGCGATCATTTCGGTGAAAGTACCTGAGCCTCAATTTGAAGGTCAAACAAAAACTAAATTAGGCAATAGCGAAGTGAGTGGTGTGGTTCAAACAACGGTTGCTCGTGCTTTAGAAGCGTATTTAGAAGAAAACCCAAAAGAAGCAAAATATGTAATTTCTAAAATTGTACTTGCCGCCCAAGCCCGCGTTGCTGCTAAGAAAGCACGTGATATGGTGCAAAGAAAGACGGTACTTTCTGGTGGTGGTTTGCCTGGTAAATTAGCAGATTGTTCTGAGCGTGATCCTGAAAGATGTGAGTTATACCTTGTCGAGGGAGACTCTGCGGGAGGAACAGCGAAGCAAGGTCGTGAAAGATCTTTTCAAGCGATCCTGCCTTTGCGTGGTAAAATCTTGAACGTAGAAAAAGCAATGGAACATAAGATTTATGAAAATGAGGAGATCAGAAATATGTATACTGCATTGGGCGTGACAGTGGGAACACCTGAAGATCCAAAAGCGTTGAACATTGTTAAATTACGATATCATAAATTAATCATCATGACCGATGCCGATGTGGATGGATCGCATATCGCCACATTGATTCTTACGTTCATCTTTAGGTATATGAAAGAGTTGGTTCAAAATGGATATGTCTACATTGCGCAGCCTCCATTGTATTTAGTGAAAAAAGGCAAGGACCAAGAATATGCATACAGTGAAGAACAAAGAAAAGGCTTGGTAACCAAATTAGGAGGTGGAAATGATAGTTCTGTAACGATTCAAAGGTATAAGGGTCTGGGTGAGATGAACGCTGACCAATTATGGGAAACGACCATGGATCCAAGTAGAAGAACATTGAAACAAGTGACCATTGATAGTGCTGCCGAGGCGGATAGAATCTTTAGCATGTTGATGGGTGACGAAGTGGCTCCTAGAAGGGAATTCATTGAATCTCACGCCAAATATGCCAAAATTGACGTTTAAGGGCCTTATTTAAGGGAAATTTATAAACATTTAACAAATAATAGGATAATTCAAACCTAGCATAACAATAAATAAACTAATTTCAATTAGCATTTTAAAAATTAAAATATATACAAAATGGACACTTCAAAAATGATCAAAGCATACTGCTTGAAAACAAAAGAAAAAAATGTACCAATGATGGACGCTGTTGTCACTAAAACTGCAAAAGGCGGTTACATGGCTGGCGGTCACGATGGTAAAGGAAATAAAATGGCAGCTATCATGAGCGAAACGAATGCTTTAAAAGCAATCGCTGATGGTGTAGCAACTAAGGGTTTCTAAAACCTTCTTACAACCTAATTGAAAGCCTGCTCTTTGGAGTGGGCTTTTTTTATGCACCTACCCCCATAACGCCGTGGTGAATTTTTGTCAATGTAGCAAAGCAATGCTCCATACTCTTGATATCCTTAATGATTAAAATAAAGGTTTTCCCTACTTGCTTAAAATGCGCATTGTTCATTGCAGTTTGTGTATAGCTTAATAAGCCTTTAAAAATGGCGCTTTCATAGTAAGGAGAATCTGGACGATTGATAAAGAAGCACCTTAAAGTTTCGTCCTTCAAAGTCATTTTTTCAAAACCCAATCCAATCGCCAGTCGTCTTGACTGGATGGTCGTAAACAAGGAAGCAACTTGTTTAGGCATCGGACCAAAACGATCGACTAATTCTATTTTCATTGCCTCTAATGCCGCATCATCCTCTGATTGATCCAATCTTGTATAGAGTGAAAGCCTTTCTCCAATACTTTCTACATAATTATCGGGTAGCATGATCTCTAAGTCTGTATCAATGGCACAATCTTGCACAAAATCATCTTGTTTACTAATTTCCTCTACAAATAATTCTTTGAAATCCGAACGCTTTAATTCACGAACTGCTTCTGCTAATATTTTTTGGTACATTTCAAATCCAATCTCCGCCATGAACCCACTTTGTTCACCTCCTAATAAATTACCTGCACCTCTGATATCCAAATCACGCATGGCAATTTGAAAACCAGAACCCAACTCACTAAACTGTTCTAAAGTTTGTAATCGCTTGCGTGAATCATCTGGTAAAGTGCTCATTGGTGGCGCCAATAAATAACAAAATGCTTTTTTGTTACTACGTCCTACCCTGCCTCTTAATTGGTGTAAATCACTCAGTCCAAATTGATGCGCATTATTGATGATGATGGTATTTACATTTGGAATATCTACCCCACTCTCTACAATATTGGTACAAACCAAAACATCATAACGGCGTTCTATAAAATCAAATATTTTTTCTTCTAGTTGGTGTCCTTCTAATTGCCCATGCGCAAATCCAATACTTAAATCGGGACAAAGTTTTTGAATCATCGCACACATCTCGGCCAATCCTTGTACTCTGTTATGGATGAAAAAAACCTGTCCTCCTCTTTCTGTTTCAAAGTAGATTGACTCTCGTATAATATCCTCATGAAACACTTGCACTTCGGTATGAATAGGTTGTCTATTGGCTGGTGGCGTATTGATGATACTTAAATCCCTTGCACCCATTAAACTAAAATGGAGGGTTCTTGGAATGGGCGTGGCAGTCAAGGTCAAGCAATCTACATTCGTTCTTAAGGTCTTTAATTTTTCTTTATGTCCTACACCAAATTTTTGTTCCTCATCAATCACCATTAAACCAAGGTCTTTGAAATGCACTTCCTTCCCTAGAATACCATGCGTTCCTACCAATATATCAATCTTACCTTCCTTCACTTTGGCAATGGTTTCTTTTTTCTGGGCGGATGATTTAAATCGATTTAAGAAATCAATTTCTACTGGAAACTCTTTAAGTCTTTCTTTAAAGGTTTTAAAATGCTGAAATGCTAAAATGGTGGTGGGCACCAAAACTGCTACTTGCTTCCCGTCAATAGCAGCTTTGAATGCTGCACGAATCGCCACTTCAGTTTTACCAAAACCAACATCCCCACAAACCAGTCGATCCATTGGGGCTGGCGCTTCCATGTCTTTTTTTACATCCGCTATTGCTTTAGCTTGATCAATGGTGTCTTCATAAATAAAAGATGCTTCTAATTCATGCATCATATAATTGTCTGGGGTAAATGCATATCCAGTTTGTGCTTTTCTTTGTGCGTATAATTTAATTAAATCAAAAGCAATGGCTTTTACTTTTGCCTTGGTCTTATCTTTTAATTTTACCCAAGCATCGGATCCTAATTTATTCACTTTTGGTGGCGTCCCTTCCTTGCCTGTATATTTGGATACCTTATGAAGTGAGTTGATATTGACATATAAAATATCACTATCCTTATAAATAATCCTCACCGCTTCCTGCATCATGCCATTCACTTCGATTTTCTGTAATCCACTATATACGCCTACTCCATGATCTATATGCGTCACATAGTCGCCCGGATGCAAGTCACTCAATGTACGCAGTGTGATGGCCTTATTTTTACTATAGGCTTGCTTAACTTTGTATTTATGGTATCTCTGAAAAATTTGATGATCGGTATAACAAACCATTTTATGATCATGGTCAATAAAACCTTCATGAATATTTTTCACGATTGGGGTAAACTGAATTTCAGTTTTTAAATCAGTAAAAATAGCATGTAAACGTTCTAATTGCTTTGCTTGTTCAGCAAATAAAAATAGGTCATAGCCTTTCTTTTCAAATTCTTGTAAGTTGGCAATTAAATATTGAAACTGCCTATTGAAACTGGGCTGTACCTGTGTACTAAAAGCTATTTTTTGCTTGGTTAAATTGGCATGAAAGCCCCATTCAATAATGGGTTTTTTCAATACTTGTGCAACAACAGCATCAACAGGAACAAAGTCATCTTTGTCTGTGTTTTTCTTATGTGCATCTGAATCATCTGTTAATTTAACGACAGGCGCATGTAATAAAAACGCTTCCAATGCTTCAATTTGATCCTGTCCTTTTTGCTCAATCAAGGTCCAATCCTTCAACCACACCACCGTGTTCTCTGCAATAAATTCCATGAATGGAATTTTGATTGTATCCTCAAACTGCGTCGTCACATTAGGGATAATATTTACTTGCAATAATTTTCGTTCACTCAATTGAGTGGCTGGATCAAATAAACGAATACTATCCACTTCATCGCCAAATAGTTCTACGCGATAGGGTTTTTCATTACCAAACGAATAGATATCAAAAATACCGCCTCTTAAAGCAAATTGTCCAGGCTCGTACACAAAATCAGTTCGCTCAAATCCATACTCAACAAGCCTTTCCATCAAGGCATCTAGCCCAAGTGTATCATTGGTTTTTATTTGGATAATATTATCTTGTAAGGTTTTAGGCATGATCACTTTTTCAAAGAATGCCTCAGGATAAGTCACCACAATTTTCTTATTGCCTCCCATGGATAATTTAGTCAAGGCCTCCGTTCTCAACATCACATGTGAAGGATTCAACCAATTAAAATTTTGACTCGTTTTAAAAGAAGAGGGAAAATAAAATAAGTCCATCGCGCCTGTGATACTTTCTATAGAATTATAAAAATAGGCCGCTTCCTCTGCGTCATTTAATACAATCACATGATTATATGTTGCAGTTTGTGGCTCCGTGAAAATATGTCTTAAAATAAAGGCCGGAGAAGATCCATTCAGGTTTTGTAAGTGCACCTGAAATGGTGTATTGGCGGAACTAGACATAGCAATCCCGTCTACTATTTTTTTTAGTAGGGGGGATGCATTATACCGATCAAACAATGATTGTTCGTTCATAGTTCAGTCCGCAAAGATACAATCAATAAATGGATGAAGCGATGATTGAAAGGTCAATTTCTTGGTATTGATGCTTCAATACTTCCACAAAAGCAACGCCTGTATTGCCAGAAAAATAGGGAATATAGACCCCTTCTTGATAGCCTAATACAATGCTATATTTTCCTGGAGCCAAGCTAATCTTAAATTTTCCAGTATTGTTTGAACGAACCTGCTTAATCAATCTAGCCTTTATCCCTTTTGCATAATTGCCTTCTTGGCCAATCAACTGATGCACATTGGCTGCTTCATAAATATAGACCATGGTCGCAATTGGACTTCCCTTCTGCTTAGGACTCCCTTTCAAAGGCATGGCTGTATTGTTTTCTATTAATACATAGCCCTTGATGCCTTGTGGAAGCATGCAAAACCCCATGAGCATTGGTGCTAAACAAAATAAGAGGCAAAATCGGATGGCATATTTGCGCATGGAAAAGGTTTGTTTAAAGTTACATTTTTATGCTTCAACTTGATTGAATTTCAAAGATTTGATATAAATTTAGATTTATGAAAATACGCCTTTTACTCCCCCTTATTTTTGTATTCACAGCGAATATTTTAAATGCACAGGATGCAACAAAAAAAGAAGTGTTAATGCAGACTTCTAAAGAACTTGCTTTGGAAGCACGGAATAAATTTTCTAAAGCAGTACTTGCAGCGAAAGAAAAAGGATGGCCGATCCAGTACGCTTCTCAAAATCAAAACAATGCAAAATTAATTGGTGTCGATGAAAAAGGATGGCCTAAATATTATATTGGTTTTGCAGATCCAGTTCAAGCTATCACAATCAACGCAAATAAGTTATGGCCTGGCGCAGCATCTAATTTAAACTTAAGTGGATCGGATGATAACATGACCAATAAATTGGGCGTTTGGGACGAAGGAAGTCCATTGTTAACGCATAAAGAATTCACAGGTAGAATTTCACAAAAAGACAACGCTAAAGATGTCGTAACGCATAGTACGCATGTGGCCGGTATAGTAATGAGCAAAGGATTGAACCAACTCTCTAAAGGGATGGCTTATAATGTGAAGGGGATTCTTGATTACGATTGGAATAACGACTTGTCAGAAATGTCTGCAGCCGCAGCAAATGGCTTGCTTATTTCAAACCATTCCTATGGGACCGTAACAGGGTGGAATTACAACAGCGATTCTGCTCGTTGGGAGTTCAACGGCAGGTTCAATGAAAAGGAAGATTATCGATTTGGATTGTATGACTATGATGCACAAATTCAAGATTCTATTGCATATAATGCCCCTAATTATTTAATTGTTTTTGCTGCAGGTAATAACAGAACAAGCGTTGGCCCTGCGGTAGGACAAACTTATTGGAGAAGAAATGAATCAGGTAGAATGACCAATGCAGGTGCTCGACCTTCGGACATTAGTAGTAATGATAGTTATGGCAGCATCTCCACAGATAAAAATTCAAAAAATGTGCTCACAGTTGGTGCAGTTTTTGGCATACCATCTGGATACAATAAAAAAGAAGATGTAGTCATTAGTAATTTTAGTTCATGGGGACCAACAGATGATGGCAGAATCAAGCCAGATATTACGGCACAAGGTGTTGCAGTCTATGCCCCTATTGCCTCAAACGATTCAAGTTATGGATACCTGAATGGTACTTCTATGGCAGCTCCTGGGGCTGCAGGAAGTTTATTATTATTACAAGAATTAGGTCATCGATTTACAGCCAATGGTGCTCCAAGAATTTTAAAATCAGCGACTGTTAAAGGGCTTGCGATTCACACGGCGAATGAAGCGGGTTTGTATCCTGGGCCAGATTATAAATTTGGTTGGGGATTGCTAAATATTTCCGAAGCTGCTGAAGTTTTAAATACTGCACTGACCAATAACAATAGTGCTACTAGTCCTCATTTTGTATATGAGAATACTTTACTCAACGGAGAAAGCAAGTCCTACACCATCACTGCTTCTGGAACTAGACCTGTAAAAGCAACTATTGTGTGGACGGATATTAAGGGTAGTGCAAGTGAAGTATTGAATGACGCTAATCCGGAATTGATCAATGACTTAGATTTAGTAATTACACAGGGCAATAAGACACATAATACTTGGAATTTAAGTCCAAGCAGTCCGGACAACCAAGCATTCAAAGGAATCAATAATGTGGACAATGTTGAAAAAGTGGAAGTAGACACTAGTTTGGTGGGAACCAATTACACCGTTACTGTTAAACATAAAGGAACCCTTGAAAGAGGACAACAAAATTATGCTTTGATTATTAGTGGCGCAGGCGGCACAGCCTATTGTAGTTCTGCAGCAACAACTACTGCTGGAACCAAGATAGATAGCATTCAATTAAACAATGTCAAATTCTCAAAAACTACAGCAGATAATTACGTTGACAATACCGCATTATTTATCAATGGTGAGTCCAATGGTACCATTTCTTTATTCATGAAATTAAGTAGCGCAGACGCAACCAATAGCAATCGATTTGTAAAAGTTTTTATTGATTATAATAACAATGGTGTTTTTGATACCAATGAACTAGCACATACAAGTGCAGCAATCACCAATGGAGACTATAGTGCAAATTTTAATTTAATTAGCAATTTAATTGTCAATCAATTCACTAAACTTCGTGTGGTAGTGACTGAAGCGGCTGCAGCATCAACTGTAATTGCATGTGGTAATTATACAGCTGGAGAAACCCAAGATTATACCCTAAGAGTGGTGAATCCATCGAATGATATTCAACTAATGGAGATTACCAATCCGGTTGGTGGTGTATCGGAAAAATCGGTACAATACGTTACGGTTAAAGTAGCAAATAATGGAACAAAGCAATTGACCAATATTCCACTTAGCTTAGAAGTAAAAAAAGGCAATACCATCATTTTAAATCTAAAAGAAACATTTACGGGTAGATTGTATGGATCAGAAATTATGTCCTATACCTTCCAAACACCTATGCCAATTGAACTAAGTCAGAATTATACGATCACTGCCAATGCAAGTCTTGCAAATGACCAACAACCAGAAAATAATTCAATGATTGCTAACATTATCAGCGCTAGCTCAAGTCCAGCTATTACTGGATCTGCAACAGGTTGTAATGAAAATGTTCAATTACTGGTAACTAATCCAAAAGGTGATGATCAATACCTTTGGTATGACAAGAACAATGATGTAAGCAGACCAATTGCCAAAGGGTCTGTCATTAGAACCTCTACCACCGCAAAAAATGTATATGTTGGAAAAGGTTGGAATGGATTTATTGGTCCTAAAGACAATACCACATTAAGCAATACAGGTGGCTACAACAATTGGGGAAGCAGCTATGGAGAATTCATTCGATTTAATACGACAGGACCATTAAGATTAGAAACTACAAAATTATATACCGGCTATGCAGGTAAAATTGAACTTGAATTAAGGTCTCTTAGCACCTTCACAGATTCCACCTATTCCTACTTCCCTTCTCAAACTCAAAAAACGATTTTGCATGTTGGAGCTAGTAGTCCTTCTCCAACGCCAGCAACAGGGAGTCTTGGATCTGGCACCCCAACACCTTTTGTACAAGGAGATACAGGAAGAATTTATGCCATCAATATGAACTTAAGCCAAGCTGGGAATTATATATTGATTGCACGTTGCTTAGATAGTGCAACTATTTTTAGAAATAATTTGATCACCACCAACAATCATCCATTTGGTCCAACAGTACTTGCCAGTATTACTGGTAACTGGGCAGGCGCTAATTTTGAGAAGTTTTATTACTTCTTTTACAATATGCAAATTAGCACTCCTGAACATGAAAAATCATTGACTACAATTCCAGTCATTTTAACCGCTAAACCTATCATTACTCAAATAGGCAATGATAGCTTAAGTACTACCACAGCAGATAGTTATCAATGGTTCATCAATGACGAATCCATCGCAGGTGCCACAAAAAGTGGTATAAAAATTACTAAAAACGCCATGTATAAAGTCAGTGCAACGATTGGTACTTGTACCAATTATTCTGATAATAAATTGGTGCTCATTACTGATATCCCTCAAGCTCCTACCAAAGAGATTGGATTAAAAATTGTTTCGACAGATTATATTGAAAATATTATTAAAGGCAATCAGTTCTATATTCAATTTAACAATATCAAGACCAATGCCATTGGATTAAGTATTATGAACAGCAGTGGACAAACCGTATTTCAGAAAGATAAACTCAATAATCAGAATACGGCTCAAACAGTGCAAGTTCCAACCTTCTCGACTGGTATATATTATGTAAAGGTATTTGCTAATAATAAAGTATACGTTCAAAGCGTATTCGTCACCAATAATTAATTCATTATGTTACAGCCTTGGCAGGATGCGGTCGTTACCAAAATTGTACAAGAAACGCCTAACACAAAGCGCTTCTTCCTTGCCTTGACGAGTGGCAGTGTATTTGACTTTACGCCGGGACAATTTGTAACATTAGACCTGCCCATCCACGAGCAAAAAAATAAGCGATGGAGAAGTTATTCCATTGCTTCTGCGCCAAGCAATAACAATGAATTTGAATTGGTGATTGTACATTTAGAAGGAGGCTTAGGTACTACTTATTTATTCAACGAAGTCGCTGTTGGCACGACCCTTTTAATGAGAGGACCACAAGGTGTTTTTATTTTACCAAAAGAAATCAACACCGACTTATATTTTATTTGTACTGGAACAGGCGTTGCGCCATTTAGATCCATGCTAATAGACATCCATCAAAAGAAAACACCGCACCATAGCATGCATTTATTGTTTGGATGCAGACAATATACAGATTGCTTATACGAAGAAGAATTGAAAGCTTTAGAAGCCGCAGAACCTGAATTTTATTATCATCCAAGTTTTTCTAGAGAAACCGAAATGCGTGAAGGCGTCAATTTAGGTTATGTGCATGCCACGTATAAAAAATTATTAGCATCAGGTGCTAGCAAAGATGCCCATTTTTATATCTGTGGATGGAAAAATATGGTGGACGAAGCAAGAGCTACCTTAACCGATTTAGGCATCCCAAAAACTCAAATTCATTTTGAATTGTACGGATAAAAAAAGCGCCCAAGTGAAATACATCTGGGCGCTTTTTTTAGAAGTTAAAGGGTCTATGCAATATGCTTTAAAATCAAGGCTTTGACTTCGCTCATTGGAATTCTTTCCTGTTGCATGCTATCTCTATAACGAATCGTGACTGTATTGTCTTCTTTAGTTTGATGATCGATGGTCACGCAGAATGGCGTTCCTATTGCATCCTGTCTTCTGTAACGCTTTCCAATAGCATCTTTTTCTTCATAAAAGCAATGGAATGATGGCTTGCATTCATCCATCAAAGCTTTAGCCAATTCAGGAAGTCCATCTTTTTTAGTCAATGGCAATACGGCTAATTTTAATGGTGCCAATTTTGTAGGTAAATGCAAGACGACTCTTGAATCGGTAGTGCCATCTTCTTTTTGAATGGTTTCTTCTTCATAGGAATTAGATAAAATCAATAAGAACATTCTATCTAAACCAATCGAAGTTTCAATCACATAAGGCACATAATGCTGATTGATTTCTGTATCAAAATATTGCAATTTCTTTTTACTGAATTCTTGGTGGCGTGTTAAATCATAATCTGTTCTTGAGTGAATGCCTTCTACTTCTTTGAATCCAAATGGAAATTCATACTCAATATCTAAAGCGGCATCTGCGTAATGGGCTAATTTAATATGGTCATGAAAACGGTATTTATTTGCTGCGATACCCAAACTTAAATGCCAATTCATACGTTCATTTTTCCAATGCTCATACCACTCTTTTTGAGTACCAGGCTTTACAAAAAATTGCATTTCCATTTGCTCAAACTCACGCATTCTAAATATAAACTGACGCGCCACAATCTCATTTCTAAAGGCCTTCCCTGTTTGTGCAATGCCAAAAGGAATTTTCATCCTTGCCGTTTTTTGCACATTCAAAAAATTAACAAAAATACCTTGCGCAGTTTCTGGTCTTAAATAAATGGTATTGGCATCTTCTGCTACTGAACCTAATTCTGTAGAGAACATCAAATTGAATTGACGAATCTCTGTCCAGTTGCTTGTGCCACTTACACTACACTGTATTTTATTTGTTTGAATCAAGGTTCCTAAACCAGCAAAATCATCATTCGCAAGCAGAACTTCCATATCTGCAATAAGTTGCTTTGCACGATCACGTAATGTAGCTCCACCATCATTATCCTTAGCAGCTTCCTCCATCAACTTATCTGCATGTGCTTCAATTAAATGATCTACACGATATCTTTTTTTACTGTCCTTATTGTCAATCAATGGGTCACTAAAACTATCCACGTGACCGCTTGCTTTCCAAGTAGTTGGATGCATGAAAATAGCAGCGTCAATACCTACAATATTTTCGTTCATCTGCGTCATGCTCTTCCACCAATCATCGCGAATATTCTTTTTTAATTGCGCACCATAAGGGCCATAATCATACACTGCACTTAATCCATCATAGATTTCACTACTAGGAAACACAAAACCGTATTCTTTAGCATGCGAAATGATTGCTTGTAATGTATTGTCTGTAACTGTCTTACTCATAGTTTGCAAATATAGGTTGAGAAAGGATTATGGTTGTAATTTTTCATTGTTTTGGTGCCTTTCTTTGTCTCGAATGGTTTTCTTTTGGATATTTTTCTCCAATGCTGCAGTCAAATCAACACCAGTTTGATTAGCTAAGCAAATCAACACAAAGAGCACATCCGCCATCTCATCCCCTAGGTTGGCACTTGCTTCATTATTTTTAAAGGATTGATCCCCATATTTGCGCACCATTAGCCTAGACAGTTCCCCTACTTCTTCCATCAAGACACCCAAATTGGTTAACTCACTAAAATAGTTCACCCCAACGGTCTTGATCCATTGATCCACCTGGTCTTGTGCTGCTTGAATTGTAATTTGATTGGACATATTAATCTCTGTTTTTTGAATCCATTAAAATAGTGACTGGGCCATCGTTGATGAGCGCGACTTTCATGTCTGCCCCAAATTGTCCAGTGGCAATTGGCTTACCAAGATCCTTTGTCAATTGAAGGACCATCTGTTCATAGATAGGAATCGCTATCTCTGGTTTTGCGGCTGCAATATAAGAAGGTCGATTCCCCTTTTTGGTGGCGGCATACAATGTGAATTGACTAATCAGCAAGATGGATCCACCCGTTTCTTGCAGGCTATGATTCATAACCCCTTCTGCATCATCAAAAATCCGCATCTGCACTAGCTTATTAGAAATCCATTGAATATCCTCGATTGTATCCTCATTTTGAATGCCTAATAAGACCATTAAGCCTGCTTGAATGGCCCCAACAATCGCTCCGTCTACTTTGACACTGGCCTCCGATACTCTCTGTATTACAACTCTCATAAGGATGCTATTTACAACGTGAAGATAAACAAAACTATTTTCACTAATTTAGCTGTAATTTCAACACCTTGAGTAGTATTAAAAAATTAGTCAGTCAAACCGCATGGTACGGACTTAGTTCAATAGCCGCAAGGTTTATTAGCTATTTGCTTACCCCTTATTTAACCTGGAAGCTTTCAGATATTGCTTATGGGGAGAATTCGATTGTCTATGCTTTTATTCCCTTTTTGAATGTCATTGTGACCCACGGTATGGAGACTGCCTATTTCAAGTTCGGAACCAAAGAAAACGAGGAGGAGATTTACAATACCAGTAGCTTTTCGATGCTATTTGTGACCCTACTTGTGTTGATTGGCTTGTTCACTTGGAAGCTTCCATTGGCTGAACTTTTACAAATTACTGCACACCCCGAATACATTAGCTTACTAGCTTGGATCGTCGCCCTAGATGCCTTGACGACCATTCCATTTTCAAGACTAAGAATGCAAGAACGTCCCAAGAAATTTGCCATGATCAAAATTGTGGGCATCTTAGTCAATATACTTGCCACCTTTAGCTTTATCAGTCTTCTTCCAAATTATGTAGCAACACATCCAACTAGTTTTTTACAAGATCTGTATCGACCAAATTGGGAAGTAGGTTATATTTTAATAGCGGGTATTGTGCAAAATGTTTTTGTAATGCTCTTGTTACAAAAAGAAATTAGATCCATCCGTTTTAAATTCAACTTTAAACTTTGGTGGAGCATGATGGCTTTTGCTGTTCCACTTATTTTAGTAGGATTTGGTGGGATGATCAATGAAACATTAGACCGTATCATGTTGGGATGGTGGGGTCCTGGAGCAACTGCAGATGAGAACAAGGCCATGGTGGGTGTGTATAGTGCATGTTATAAATTAGCTATTTTAATTACCATCTCCATACAAGCATTCCGAATGGGTGCCGAACCTTTTTTCTTCAAACAAGCGGAAACAGATCAAGCTCAAAAAATCTATGCTAAAGTCATGAAATTTTTTGTGATCAGTTTATGTGTGATGTTTTTATCTGTGATGTTATACATTGATATTTGGAAATTATTTATTCAAAATCCAGCCATGTATGTGGGCCTTAAAGTGGTACCTATTTTACTCATTGCAAATATGTTTTTAGGCGTATACTATAACTTAAGTATCTGGTATAAACTAAGTAACAAAACCATGGCAGGGGCCTGGATTACCTTATTAGGCGCATGCATCACGATTGTCATTAACTATTTTGCCATTCCACATTTTGGTTATATGGCAAGTGCTTGGGCCACTTTCTTTTGTTATGGCACTATGATGGTCGTGAGTTACCTATGGGGACAAAGCGTTTATCCTGTGCCTTACGCTACCAAAAAATTAATTGCCTATTTTATCATTGCATTAATGGTGTATGGTATTGATTTATTGTTACATCTTGTATCAACAAATCAACCTTTCAATTATTTATTTGCAACCATCTTACTTTTTGCATTCATCGTGTTTGTTGCACGCATCGAAAGAAAAGATTTGCAATCCATCTTTAAAAAATAAAATAAGTGGCAGAAGATTTAGTACTCCATCATGGAGATAAAAAAACACAGTATGAATCCTTGATTCCTCAAATCAAAGGCTTAATGACTGGAGAGGATAATTTAATTGCCAACCTAGGTAATATTGCAGCGGCGCTTAAAGAACAATTCAACTGGTTATGGGTCGGTTTTTATTGGGTAGTCGATGATGAATTGGTACTAGCCCCTTTTCAAGGACCAGTGGCTTGTACCAGAATCAAGAAAGGCCGTGGCGTTTGCGGCACAAGTTGGGAAAAAGGGATGACCTTAATTGTGGAAGATGTTGAAAAATTTCCAGGACATATTGCTTGCAGTAGCGCATCCAGATCAGAAATTGTAATACCTGTTTTTCAAAATGGTCAAATTGTTGGCGTTTTAGATGTAGATAGTACCGAATTAGCACACTTTGATGCAATTGATAAAGTGTATTTAGAGGAAATTGTCGGTTTCTTAGACCAATTTTAAAAAATATCGTTTAAGTTTGTAACCCCTAAGCGGATGTGGCGAAATTGGCAGACGCACTAGACTTAGGATCTAGCGCCGCGAGGCGTGTGGGTTCGACCCCCTCCATCCGCACAGAAAAAGGCCCCAATTTGGGGCCTTTTTCCTATTATAATGCCTCATTTAAATCCAAAAATTGTACCTTCGCCCCCCTTAAACATTTCAATTAAGCAGTAAAAGCAAGACCTATGGCAACCATAAAAAGAACCAACATTGCACCTTTAAATGATCAATTAACGGTGACTATTTCAAAAGAAGACTATTTGTCAACTTATGAGACAACCTTAAAAAAGCAAGCCAAAACGGCTAATATTCCGGGATTCAGAAAAGGAATGGTGCCTGCAGGTATGATTAAAAAAATGTATGGACAAGCTGTTTTCACCGATGTGATTTTAAAATCGGTAGAACAAGAGATGAACCAATATATTTCCAAAGAGCAAATTGATATTTTCGCACAACCACTTCCATTGGCTACCGCATTTGCCAATATGGACCATAACAATCCAACTGATTATGATTTCTCTTTTGAAATTGGATTAAAGCCAAAGTTTGAATTAAAAGCAAAAGATATTAAAGTAAAGCGCTATCAAATTCAAGTAACGGACGAGATGATTCAAAGCGAGGTGGAGCGTCTGCAAATTAGAAATGGCAACATGACTGAGCCTGAAACTTCAACAAGTGAAGACAATGTATTGAACGTAACTTTTATTGAATCAGATAAAGACGGTAATGAAATTGAAGGGGGCATTAAAAAAGATAATTCTTTATTGATTAAATACTTTAGTGAAAACCAAAGAAAGCAATTCATTGGTAAGAAAAATGACGATACCGTTGTCATTCAATTAAAGAAAGCCTTTGATGACAAAGAATTAGATATCATTTTAAATGATTTAGCATTAACAAAGGCCGATGCCGAAAAATATTTTAAACTAGTGATAACCAAAGTAGGCTTAGTTGAAAAAGCACCTTTGGACGAAACTTTATTTACTGTAACCTACCCGAACCAAGCCATTACCAGCGAAGCTGAATTTAAGGCAGCAGTGAAGCGAGATATCGAAGGGTACTATGCACAACAAGCAAAAAATCAAGTGCATGATCAAATCTATCATGGCTTAATTGAACAAACTAAAATGGACTTCCCTGTTGCATTTTTAAAGCGTTGGTTGCAAAAAGGCGGAGACAAACAAAGAACAGAAGAAGAAGCAGAAAAAGAATATCCAGTTTTCCAAGATCAATTAAAGTGGACTGTTATTAGTACACAATTGATTGCAGATCATAAAGTGGAAGTCGTAGCAGAAGATTTAAAGAGTTTTGCAAAACAACAATTGATGAGTTATATGGGTGGCCAATTAGGTGCATTGGGTGACAATGACCAATGGTTAGAAGACTACGCAGCTCGTATGATGCAAGACAGAAAATTTGTAGAAGACAGTTACCATAGAATTAGCACAGATAAATTATTCAATGCTTTAGAGGCAGAAGTGACTGCCAAAGAAGAACCAATCGCAGCAGAAAAATTTGCAGATTTATTGAATAGCCATAAGCACTAATTAGCCGAATTTTAATAGCAAAAGCCCCCAAAATGGGGGCTTTTGCTATGTAGCCTATTTTAAAAATATAATAGGCTACAATGCAACAATAATGATTTTGAAGCCCCCATTTTGGGGGCTTTTGCTATGTAGACCCATTTCCGGTCAAATTTGGCACTCTTTTTGCAATAGCTTAGAAGAATAGGTTTTACCTTTACAATCTGAAAAAAGCAATTATGAACATAGGAAAAGAATTCGAAAAATACGCGATCAAACACAGAGGGATCGGAAGTAATAGTCTGCATCAATATCAAAATAGTGTGACTAATTTAACACCCTATATTATTGAAGAGAGACCAATGAATGTAGCAAGTATGGATGTGTTTAGTCGTTTGATGATGGATAGAATCATTTTCTTAGGAGAAGGCATCAATGACTATGTGGCAAATATTGTTACAGCGCAGTTGTTATTTCTTGAAAGTACCGATCGTACAAAAGACATTCAAATGTATATCAATAGTCCAGGGGGCAGCGTGTATGCTGGATTGGGTATTTATGATACCATGCAATTTATCAGTCCAGACGTGGCCACCATTTGTACAGGCATGGCTGCAAGTATGGGTGCCATTTTATTATGTGCTGGTGTAGAAGGTAAAAGAACCGCACTAAGACATAGTAGAATTATGTTACACCAACCTAGTGGCGCCATTGGAGGACAAGCATCTGATATTGAAATTACCGCAAGAGAAATTAAGAAATTAAAACACGAGCTATACGAAGTCATTGCCACACATACCCATAAGGATGTAGAATTAGTAGCTAAAGATTGCGATAGAGATTTCTGGATGACTGCTGCAGAAGGCAAGGAATATGGTTTGGTAGACGAAGTATTGTTAACCAACCCAAGAAAATTAAAGAAATAATTATACTAATTTAAACTGTTTATATGATACTGACCAATCGTTTTTTAATGGAAGAAGAGGAAGAACACAGAGAAGATAAAAAAGAAGATAATGCACCCTCTTTTTTGAATAAGAAAATGGAGCAAATCTTTTTTGAAAAAAGATCCATTTATTTATGGGGTGTTGTGGATGATAAGTCTGCAAGAGAGATTGTTACAAAACTTTTATTATTGGATGCAGATAAGCCAGGCGAACCAATCCACTTTTATATCAATAGCCCTGGTGGCGTGGTGACAAGTGGGATGGTCATGTTTGATACAATGAATTTAATTAAGAGTCCTGTGCATACCATTTGTATGGGCTTAGCAGCAAGTATGGGTTCTATCTTATTGAGTATGGGTGAGAAAGGGAAGCGTACTATTTTTCCTCATGGCGAAGTCATGATTCATCAGCCGAGTTTAGGCGGCTATTTTCAAGCTACAAGTGCAGACATCGAAATTCAAGCAGAACAAATTAGAAAGACAAAAGAATTAGGTGCACAAATTTTAGCAAAGAATTGTGGTAAATCTATAGAGCAAATTATGGCTGACTTTGACAGAGATTATTGGATGAATGCCAAAGAGGCTGTTGAATACGGAATCGTAGATAAAATTGCTAAGAGCTTATAATCAATAGCCCTTAATAAACTGCTTAAAATGAAAATGAGTAAAACAGAAAATATACAATGTTCTTTTTGTGGCCGAAGCAGAGAAGAAGTGAAAATCCTAATTGCTGGACAAGATGGTCATATCTGCGAACACTGTATTGAGCATGCTCATGAAATTGTAGACAAAGAATTTCATCAAAAAAAGGAAGCCGGAAAGGCAGGTACCCTCAAAGTACAAAAGCCTATTGCCATTAAAAAGTTTATGGACCAGTATATTATTGGTCAGGATGAAGCAAAAAAAATACTATGTGTTGCGGTATACAATCACTTTAAACGCATTAACCTACCAACTACTATTAAGGATGATGTTGAAATAGAAAAAAGCAATGTGATTATGATTGGCGAAACGGGTACAGGTAAAACATTGCTTGCCAAAACCATTGCTAAGCTACTAAATGTGCCTTTTGCTATTGTGGATGCCACCGTATTCACAGAGGCGGGATATGTTGGAGAAGATGTGGAGAGCATGTTAACGCGTCTTTTGCAAAACTGTGACTATGATGTAGAAGCAGCGCAAAGAGGAATTGTTTATATCGATGAAATTGACAAAATCGCACGTAAAAGTGACAACGCTTCTATCACAAGAGATGTAAGTGGAGAAGGCGTGCAACAAGGTTTATTAAAAATGCTTGAGGGCACAGAAGTATTGGTACCTCCTCAAGGTGGAAGAAAACACCCTGATCAAAAAATGATAAAAGTAGACACTAAGAATATTTTATTTATTTGTGGTGGCGCATTTGACGGCATTGATAAAATCATTGCAAGAAGAATCAATACCAATGCGATTGGATTTAGTGTCAACAAAGATGAGCAAGAACTACAACGTAAAAATTTATTACGCTTTGTGAATGCGCAAGACATAAAAACTTTTGGTCTAATTCCAGAAATGCTAGGGCGACTTCCAATCGTAACACACTTAGAACCATTGGACGCTGAAACATTAAGAAGCATTTTGACAGAACCAAAGAATGCATTGATTAAGCAATACACGCAATTATTTTCGATAGAAGACATCAAGCTTTCAATTGATCAAGAAGTCTTTGATTTCATTACTGCGAAAGCAATGGAATATAAGCTTGGCGCAAGAGGATTAAGAAGTATCTGCGAGAGTTTGTTTACTCAAGCTATGTTTGAACTTCCAGGCACGGACACCAAAGTATTTAATGTGACTTTAGCTTATGCAAAAGACATGTTTGATAAAAGTAAAATAAGCGCTTTAAAAGTAGCTTAAGTAAAATAAATAATCACTTTAAAAATAAATTTATGCAAGAATTAATTGACCGTTTAGTAAAAGAAGCAGGTGTTACACCAGAGCAAGCAAAGCAATCTATCGAAACCATTGCTGCATTTGTAAAAGAAAAATTCCCAATGTTAGGTGGTGCTGTGAATCAAATTTTCAAGCACAAGTAAGCTTCCTGCACTATTTGGCATAGCCATTTAGGCCAATCTGAGAAAATCAAATTGAGAAAACCAATCTGAGAAATTGAATA
The DNA here is from genome assembly GCA_945860605.1 of Chitinophaga pinensis. Classification (GTDB taxonomy): domain Bacteria; phylum Bacteroidota; class Bacteroidia; order Chitinophagales; family Chitinophagaceae; genus Sediminibacterium; species Sediminibacterium pinensis_D. The sequence continues at coordinate 5,727 of CAMAQL010000019.1, read as the reverse complement.
ATGATTCAATCACTCAGATTGGTTCTTTTATTTAACACCATTGCCTCTGCTTCTGTAAGGTCAAACTCAATCACCATTTCCGACCAAGTTAACCTACCCTGTTTTTCTTTTCGAAGCTTTAAAATCCTATAAACAGCCCTTTCATCAAATATGCCAAGTGACATCCAATCCTCATAGCGCATCGTTTGGTAGGACATTTTTTTAGAACTAATGGGCTGGTACTTTAAATAGGGGTAAATCATTTGAAAATCAAAATCAGTGATGCCGTATACTTTCTTTAAACCTTGCACACTCGTAAAACCGCCCGTCCATTTTTGATAGGTTAGAATTCGTTTCACCTTATATGCAGGCAAACCAGTGACTCGAATCCAATCCAATGCTTTAGGATGATTGATATCAATTTGCTCAGGCGCATACTTTTCCCATTTTCGATTCCTATTTTGTTGATAGTCATGATTAGAATCCATTGCTTTAATTCGAACCCAAGGAATTAAGGTCTTTGCTTGAGTTTCAGATACACCATACCATTTTAATAGGTCTTCTTTTTTATAAAACCTTCCTCCTTTTTCTCGATAACGATACAGTGTACGCATTTGTTTGCTGGAGAATCCCAGTTGGAATCCTTGCATGCTATCCAACAAATTTGGATCAAAATAAAAAACCTTTATAGGTTTGTTTTTGGAATTTGAAAAATTACCCTGATTAGCAGATGTTGCTGGTAATAGATAATGCAATAATAGACTTAAAGATAAAATACAACCAAGGACTACAATACCTTTTTGCTCTTTTGAAGTAAATATGAAATAGGATTTCCAATCAAATTGCATGGCGATTTTCAACAAACCTATTTTTTTTCAAGATGCAAAAAATGCGTAAAAATACTTGGTTTGTCTATACTGTAATCACCATCCCATCGTATGCCATTCCAATGCCCTTTGGCAAACTTGGATCCACCTCAGCGTGTAAGCCAATCTGATGGCTAAAATGGGTGAAATAAGTTTGTGGTATATCTAGAGACTGCGTCAATGCAATGGCTTCGGATAAGGTGAAATGTGTGGGATGCGCATTCGGACGCAGTGCATTTAGGATGAGGACTTTGGACCCTTTTATTTGCTCCATAGCTTCTGCCGAAATATAATTGGCATCTGTGATATAGGTAAAGTCTCTCATTCTAAAACCTAGTACAGGCATATCACGGTGCATGACTTCAATCGGTGTTAGTTCAATATCCCCAATCTTAAAAGGCGTTTCATGATCAATGGTGCGCAATTGCATCTCTGGTAAACCTGCTTCTTTATCCGCTTCAAAAGCATAATAAAAATCACGCTGAATGGCTACCTGCGTAATGGTATTGGCATAAATAGGCATCAATTTACCTGAGAAGAAATTAAAAGGCCTGATATCATCCAGTCCAGCATAATGGTCTCTATGAGGATGGGTGAATACTACCGCATCTATATGTGTTGTTTTTGTACGAAGCATTTGATACCTAAAATCTGGCGTCGTATCGATGATGATACAAGTGGTATCGGATTCAATTTTAATGCTTGTTCTTAATCTATTGTCTTTAGGATCATCTGAAATACAGACAGGGCATATACATCCAATAAGGGGAACCCCAGTGCTGGTGCCTGATCCTAGAATGGTGATACGTAACAAAATTAGTAGGGTTAAATTTTATGCTTCCGTCAATGCAATACGCTTCACTTCCTCATATAGTTTTTGTGAATCATGCGTCAACTTATCAAATTCAATCGTTAGTTGCGGAATCAATTCAAGTAAGGTATTGATTCTAGCTTCCAAATTTAAAAACTTGTTTAAAACCACGATTTTTTTGAATTCAAGTAAACACCAGCCGCTCTGGAAATTGCCACGTTCGTAACGAACTACATATTCAGATTCGCTTAAAATATCTTCTAATTTATCTAAAGTGCTTTGTGTGATTTTCATAAAATTGGGCTATTTTAAGTAGGTTTTGCCTTCATTAAGCCGCGTTACAAAGATAGTTTTTTGGCACAGTAGCTATTTAAATAAATCGCAGGAGTTATTCACATTTCGTACCTTTGTCAACACATTTAGCCTATGGAATTTTTGACTCGAAAAATGATAAACGATCCAGTACATGGATTTATTACGATCAATGACCCGTTGATATTTGCCATTTTTAACCATCCTTTTTTTCAGAGATTAAGAAGGATCCAACAAATGGCTTTAGCTCAACTAGTCTATCCTGGGGCCGTGCATACAAGGTTGCACCATTCATTGGGCGCCTATCAATTAATGTGTATTGCAATCAATGAACTTAGAGACAAGGGCATTGAGATTAGTGCAGCAGAAGCTCAAGCAGCAAAAGCAGCCATTTTAATGCATGATATTGGCCATGGCCCTTATTCACATGGATTAGAAAATGTATTGTTAAAAGGCGTGTACCATGAGGCGCTTTCTTTGTTAATTATGAATCAACTCAACGCAGATCCTAACCCTGCATTGAATGGTCAATTAACCATGGCGATTCAAATTTTTACCAATCAATATCCTAAAACCTTTTTACATCAATTAATTAGTGGACAGCTTGATGTGGATAGGTTAGATTATTTATCGAGAGATAGTTTCTTCACTGGCGTAAGTGAAGGCGTGGTAGGCTATGAGCGCATTTTAAAAATGCTAAACGTAAAAGATAATATTTTATTAGTAGAAGAAAAAGGAGTGAATAGTGTAGAGAAATTTTTAGTATCTAGAAGGCTGATGTATTGGCAAGTTTATCGACACAAAACAGTGATTGCTGCAGAGAATATGTTGGTTAAAATTATTCAAAGAGCAAAACAATTGGCAAAAGCAAAAGACAATGATATTGCTATTGGTGGAATTTTAGATTATTTTTTATCCAATGAATTTACCTCCATTGAGCAAATTGATTTAACAGCTTATTGTCAATTAGATGATACAGATATTATGTATGCGATCAAAAAATGGCAAACACATTCGGATCCAATTTTATCTTTATTGTGCAATAGATTATTGAATAGAAAAATTTACAAATGTCAGTTGCAGTCAGAACCCATCACGGATGCTGCTTTAAATCAAGCTTTAACATCTACTAAAGCAAGGTTCAATGTGGATGACGAAGCTGCAGCATTCCTATGTTTTAAAGGTGAAACAAGCAATACTTTATACAAGAATGACAGTGAGAATATCCATATTTTGCTAAAAAAAGGTGAAATTTCTACCATTTCTGAGGTGCAAAACGCATTAATTGTCGAAAGTCTTTCTACCCCAGTTAAAAAATTTTACATTTGTTCACTAAGTGAATAACTACAATTCAAATAAATAATGCAACAGATGCTAGAATTTAGTGCCCAACAAATCGCGATCATGATTCAAGGTCAAGTAGAAGGTGATGCGTCTGTCACTGTTAGTGATTTTGGTAAAATAGAGGAAGCCACTGCTGGTCAAATTTCTTTTTTAGCCAATCCAAAATATGAAGCATTTTTATATTCTTCGAACGCTTCAATTATCATCATTAGCAATCAGCAAGTATTAAAACAAAAAATAAATGCGACTTTAATTAGGGTGCCAGATGCCTACGCCGCATTCGCTACCCTGCTAACAAAATATCAAGAACTAAAGACCCAGCAACTTGTAGGCATTCAAACACCTTCATTTATTGCACCAACTGCTACATTAGGTGCAAACCATTTTATTGCCGCTTTCGCCTATATAGGTGAAGGGGCTGTATTAGGTGAACATGTAAAAATATTTAGCAATGTAGTGATCGGAGAAAATGTAAAAATTGGTAACCATGTCACCATCCATCCGGGTGTGGTCATTTATGCAGATTGTATCATTGGCAACCATGTCACTATTCATAGTGGAAGCATTATTGGAAGTGATGGATTTGGATTTGCACCTAAAGAAGATGGTAGTTTTCAAAAAGTACCACAACTTGGAAACGTGGTCATCGAAGACGATGTTGAAATTGGTTCCAACACCACTATCGACCGAGCAACTATTGGATCGACTATCATTCGCAAAGGGGTTAAATTAGACAATCAAATTCAGATAGCACATAACGCAGAAATAGGGAGCAATACAGTCATCGCCGCTCAAACTGGTGTTAGTGGAAGTACCAAAATTGGCAAAAATGTCATGATTGGAGGACAGGCTGGTTTAGCTGGTCATCTTGCCATTGCAGATGGGATAAAAATTGCAGGAAGAACAGGTGTGACAAAAACATTTACAACTGTAAATATGACCCTTACGGGCTACCCAGCAGCAGAGCAAAAACAAAGCCTAAGAAGCCAGGTTTACGTCAAAAATCTCCCAGAATTGGAAAAAAGAGTCCAAGAACTCGAAATATTAGTACAACAACTGTCTAAAAAAGCCTAAATCAGGCGTATTTTTGCTTAAAATCAAGCTTTTAACTAAGCTATTCTAAACTAGTTACACATGGATCAACATTTTAACCCCGATAAGCAACACACCCTTTCAGAAAGTATCAGTATTAGCGGAACCGGTTTACATACAGGAATTTTAGTTGATATGACATTGCAACCTGCTAATCCAGGTTTTGGAATTCAATTTCAAAGGATAGATTTACCAAACCAACCTTTAATCAAAGCTGATTGTGATTTAGTAACGGATACAAGTCGTGGAACTACTTTGCAAGTGGGTGATGCTAAGGTGAGTACGGTGGAACATATTCTTGCCGCTTTAGTTGGTTTAGGTGTTGACAATCTTTTGATTGAATTGAACGGACCAGAAATTCCTATCATGGATGGTAGCTCTGCCCCATTCATAGAAGCCATTGAAAAAGTAGGTGTATTAGAACAAGATGCTGCAAAAGCTTGGTACAGCATTGATGAAAATATTTTTCACTACGACGAAGATAAGCGTGTAGAGATGGTTGCAATGCCAGCTTTGGATTATCAAATCACTGCCCTGATAGATTTTAATAGCCCAGTTTTAGGCACACAACATGCGGCACTTAAAACAATCAAAGATTTTAAATCAGAAATCTCCCCTTGTAGAACTTTTTGCTTTTTACATGAATTAGAAACGCTTTTAGAACACGATTTAATTAAAGGCGGAGACATCAATAACGCGATTGTAGTAGTTGATAAGCCAGTTACGAAAGAAGAAATGACTCGATTGGCTAAAGTTTTTAAACGAGATAAAATTGAAGTGAAAAGTGAAGGCTACTTAAATAATTTGGAATTAAGATTTCCGAATGAACCCGCGCGTCATAAATTGTTAGATGTCATAGGCGACTTAGCATTGATAGGCTATCCCATTAAAGCAAGGATTATTGCTAATCGTCCTGGGCACAGCAGTAATGTTGAGTTTGCTAAAAAAATAAAGCAGTACATCAAAAAGAATAAGCACGTTAAAGATGTACCTGTATATGATCCAAGCGCAACCCCTGTATATACTTTAGAACAAATCGAAAAAACCTTACCGCATCGTCATCCATTTTTGTTGGTAGATAAAATCATAGAATTAACAGACACTTCTATTGTGGGTGTTAAGAATGTGACATACAATGAATGGTTTTTCCCAGGACATTTTCCAGGTAACCCAGTGATGCCCGGGGTTTTACAAATTGAGGCATTGGCACAGACCGGAGGTATCCTTTGTATCAATGCCATGCCTAAAGGCAATTATGATACTTACTTTTTAAAAATCAATAATTGTAAATTTAAACAAATGGTAAAGCCAGGCGATACCATG
>CAMAQL010000018.1 GCA_945860605.1 Chitinophaga pinensis | reverse complement strand
TGGGAGTTTTATCGAAGTGGCGGAAAGGGTGGACAGAACGTCAATAAAGTAGAAACAGCTGTTCGATTAAAACACGCTTCTGGCATTATTGTAGAATGTCAGCAATCAAGAACACAGGGTGAGAACAGAGAAATTGCAATGAAGATGTTGAAGAGTAGATTGTATGAGGCGGAAATGCGAAAAAAACAAGAAGCCTTAAATGCATCCAATGCCAATAAGAAAAAAATAGAATGGGGTAGTCAAATTCGTTCTTATGTATTCCATCCATATAAAATGATCAAAGACCATCGTACAGATTATGAAGTGGGCAATGTTGGCCCAGTCATGGATGGTGAAATAGATGGCTTTATAAAAGCGTATCTAATGCATGAAAAAGACGATGCTTCTTAAGTATTGCTATGGATTTTTAGAAAAAATTTAGACTTATTATTTACCCTTAGGGGATAGAATATCAAATTTTGACATTGGTTTTAGATCCACCAGCCATTTAAAATTATTTAGTTTCAATTCTGATTTAGGCAGGTCAAACATGGGTGTCATTTTTCCAGTTAACTGATTGATGAATACAATTTTTACTGGTTCGTCATTATTAAAATCGATTGTAATGATTTGCGCATTTGATTGGTTGACTCCAATAAATTTTCCCTCATTATCCGTCGTGAAATAAATATTTTCTGCGCTGCCCTTTGTTTGCATTTTGTGTATTTTACCATCCAAGAAATCGACGATAATGGAATTCCCTTTAAGTTGATTAAAATAATCTGTACTGTCAACAGGACTAATGGCCATGGCATTGTTTAAAATTCTTAGTTGTTCTGCCTTTTTATTATTCAAATGCATATAGATGGTGTCGCCCGTAATTTGATTTTCATTCACCCAAAGTATAGGTTTATTATGTAGACGTATGGTAGAGTCAGCAAGACTATAAAATAAACTATCTGCAACACCTTGCATAGAATCGGAATAAATTTTCACATGATGAAAAGCTTCGAAATATTTATTCAAACTGGAATCCTTAAGCAGTTCTTCCTTAGCGCGTGCTTTTGGAATTTTTCTTGTTAGATCACTCAATCTGCCACTATACAATGTGTCAGCACTTACATACAAAGTATCATTAGTTTGTTTGATCATTAGGATAGGCAGTTCTGTAGCCAATAAAATATCCTTTTTACGATTGGTTTTAATATTATTGGCAATTAAATCAAAACTTAAACTATCCTTAGACTTGTACAATGCATTGCCTCTAAATTCACCTAATCCAAGTGAGTCGTCTATAGCCATATCGTCTGCAATGAAAAAATAACTACTATCGTCTATAGAGGAGCGTTCATACAGATATCCTTTCTTCGTGCCTAAATTGTAGTTGCCATTCTTTGTTTTAATGATCCTTGAACCACTAATGATTTTAGATGGGCTTATGAAGTTGGCTAATTGTGAATAGGTATTGTACTCTAAGGTATCTGTGAAGATGCTATTTTCAGGATCAATTAGGGATACTTTGTTTCTAAAAAGTACGTCTCTTGTGATGCCATAATACACGCCTTCTGTACTCTTTAAAACCGTTTTATTACGAACTAATTTCCCACCTTTTTTGTATACACCTATTTTTACTGAAACATCATAATCCAATGAGTCAGTTGTTAAAGTACCACGACCATCTGTTAACTTAACATGATTTCTTAATTTTGCTTTCTTAGTATTGCCATTATAAATTAAGTAATCTGCATAGGTATGCACAGAATCGGCATCATTGATATGTACATTACCAAATCCTTCTAAACTATTTTTTGTAGTATTCACAATAATGCTATCTCCAAATAATAAAGTGTTACCCTGTTTAATTTTCACATGTCCAACTAGGATTAGAAAATCAACGCTATCTATTTTTTTGATATTGTAGGATTCGGCAGATAGAAACTCAATTAATTTGCCCGTATTCTTGGGTGTAGTAGTATCTTGACTAAGGGCTTGAATTGACACAATTATGCCAAAAAAAAGTACGATATAACGTAGGTATTTATTCATGACCCAATGTATCCGATAAAGGTTTAGTCAAAGGGGTTCTTTTATCTTTTTTGCCAAATACAGATATGTTGATATAGCGTTTAGGATGTACTTTAATGTCATCCACTAAGGTATTAACGCTTTTGATAGTACTTTGTAATTGGGTGTACATGCCTGGATCATTCAACAACTTAGATGCAGTGCCATTGCCATTGTTTAATTGGTTGATGGTTGTATTTAAAGCAATCAAAGTTGTTTGAATTGTTTTAATCGTTTTATACAAATCAGCATCATTGACAGATTTAGTAGCACTATCTAAATTTGTTAAGATACTAGAAATCTTTTGATTGTTCTGATTCAAGTTAGCTGTGAACGAGTTTAAATTATCTGCTGTTTTAGCAATGGATCCATTTTGTTTGTTGACCATTCCTTCAATGGATGTAAGCGATTTATTTAAATTAATAGTTGTTGCTGACAGATTTTCAAGAATCACTTTAAAATTTTGTCTATTCTCGTCGTTCAATGTTTTATTGACATTATTTAAAACGAGCTCTAGAGAACTAATGGTATTTTTAACCTGTTCTCCAATTGGTGAAAGTTCATTCATTAAATCGCCTAATAAACTAGTGGCCGGTGCAGATTGAATGGTATCACCACTGACAATCATTGAAGTCCCACTGCCTTGAATGATATTGATAGCGTTGGTTCCTAAAGGGTTTTCTTGTATGGTGGCAATTGAATTCTTTGGAATTTTATATAATTGTTTCAATTTGATACAAACCACTAATTCTGATAAATTGTTGTTCATGTTTTCTATTTCAAAAACAGTTCCAACTTGAAAACCGTTCACAAAAACTGGATTAGAAACAATCAAACCTTTGGTATCAGTATATTTAGCATATATAAAAGTACCCGATTTAAAGAAGGTCTTTCCTTTTAAAAAATTGAATCCAAATATAATTAAGGTAACTGCGATTACAGTTAAAGCACCTACTTTAGTTTCATTTGATACACGCATAGCATTCCATTACTTGAGTTGGATACAAAATTAGCTAAAAATTAGCCTAATTCGCATTTGCTTTCTGCTGATTCTCTAAAGAATTCTTATACCGTTGTAAGGCTTTGGTGATGGCTTCGCAGAGTTCGTTTTGGCCAATTTCACTGTTTAAGTACGCTTCCTCCTCTGGGTTGGAAATAAAACCCGTCTCAATCAATACAGCTGGCATGGCAACTGCTTGTAATACCCAAATGCCGACAGGCCTTTGTTTAGCCTCTCTACTTACCCTTCCAGAAGCCTTAAATTCTTCCTCTATGGTTAAAGCTAAACTTGCAGCTCTTTGAAAATATTGTTGCGCCAAGATACTCGCCATCATTTTTTTAGTGGGATCAATTTCTGATTCATACTCCTTAATTTGTTTCAAAGAAACGGAGTCTAATTGCTCAACCACCTCATCTACCATTTCACTTGCCAATTCTTTTCTAAAATCAGACTTACCGACATTGTAGATATACGTTTCTGTACCTATAGCAGTGCTAGGGATATAGGTGGTTTTGTAGATGGGCACGTCTCTGGTTACTTTTCTTTTTTTACCTTTTTTCTTTACAGTGTATGTTTTCTTGGTATAACCAACCACTTCTCTAACTGCTTTTCCCCTTGCCGAGTTGGTGTGAATACAAACAAATAAGTCTCCTTTTGCCGCATTGGCGATTTTAGCTTTCTCCACAACTGAATGGTAGATATCGGTGGTTCTTGTCATAACCACTTCTACATCTGGCATCGCTTGCTTGATAAATTCTTCTAATTTTAAGGAGACAGCTAAGGAAACAGCTGCTTCGGTAGAATATTTACCTTTTGAACCAATATCTGTACCTCCATGACCAGGGTCAATAACAATACGTTTTAATGATTTTGCTGGGGTTTGGGCCTGCAGGGATAGCCCTAGACTGCTAAAAAGGGCAATTAGACTAAAACTAAATGCTAAAATCATTCTATTTTGCTTCATAATCAGTTCCTTAACATTGTTTTACTTTATTTTTGCTGGAGTGAACCTAGCAGGATACAAAAATAACGCAAAAACAACCCTTTCTATTGTTAAAAAGCTCATTTTAACGATATTAATTTCTGCTATTCATATCCATTTATATGCTCAAACGGATAGTTTGACCAAGAAAAAGATACAACTTTCTAAAGATAGTGTAGATGCAGTGATTAGTTACAATGCATCCGATTCGGGTGTCATGCTCCTTAAGTCAAAGACATTTTATTTATATGGGAATGCAAAAACATCCTATAAAACTGCACAACTTGAAGCTGGAAAGATCATTTTTGATCAAGAAACACAAAATATCACTGCCTACGGTGCAAAGGATACTTCAGGTAAATTACAAAGCAAACCAAGGTTAAAGGAAGGGGATTTAAACTCTACAAACGACTCCATTTTTTATAATCTGCAATCTGGGAAGGGATTAACTAAAAACAGCAATTTTCAACAAGGTGAAATATATGTTCAATCTGAAGCAATGAAAAAAGTGAATCCGACGGATGCTTTTGCCTGGAAAGCAAGATTCACCACTTGTAACTTAGATGAACCACATTTTGCTTTTAGAACCAATAAACTCAAAATTGTTACCAATAAAATTGGGGTATCAGGCCCAGCATTCCCCGAATTTGAGGGGGTGCCAATGCCCATTGGTATTCCATTTGGCATCTTCCCATTAAATAAATCCGGAGGTCAATCAGGCTTCATGGCTCCAGCTTTTACTTCTAGTGAGGACTTTGGACTTGGTTTTGAAGGCATTGGATATTACAAGGTCATTAACCAACATTTAGATGCCACAGTAAGGGCCAATATTTATTCCTATGGTGGTTGGAATATCAATATGAATAGCAAGTATATCCAACGGTATAAATACCTTGGTAATTTTAATTTAAGTCTTCAAAAAACGAGAGCCCTGAATAGAAATAATACCATTGCAGATGAATTTACTGGAGGCAATACTTATATGTTAAACTGGTCACACTCAATGGATCCTAAAGCAAGGCCTGGGACTAGTTTCACTGCTAATGTCAACTTTGGTAGTACCAAGTACAATAGAAACTTATTGAACAATGCCACACAGAATTTTCAGAATCAGATAAGTTCATCGGTTTCTTACAGCAAGTCTTGGAATAATAAATACAATTTATCCGTCAATGTTTTACATAACCAAAACAACAATCTTGGATTGGTAAATATGAGCTTGCCTAATATCAATTTTAATGCAATTACTATATATCCTTTCCAGCCTAAAGAACAAATTGGAGCTGGAAAATGGTATGAGAAAATTGGTATTGGATACAACGGAAGCATGCAAAATCAATTGTCTTTTTATGATTCGGCATTCAGTATCCGAAGAATTCTAGACACGATGCAATGGGGAGCAAATCATAGTATACCAATTACATTATCACTGCCTTCATTAGGACCAATTACAATTGCGCCAAGCATTAATTTAGAAGAAAAATGGTTTGGACAGCAGAACACGAAATCTTGGAATAGTCAATTACAAAAAGTGGATACCGCTATTAATAGAGGTTTTTATAGAGCTACACAAATGAGTTTTGGATTAGGTACGGCTACCAGAATTTTTGGTACCTATAAATTTAAACGAGGAAATATAAAAGCCATTCGCCATGAAATTAGACCATCCCTTTCTATCAACTATAAGCCAGATATGGCAAAGTCCTATCATTATAGTACACAGGTGGATGCCACTGGAAGGACTATTCGTTTTTCAAAATACGATGGCAATGGATTAGGTGGTGCATTTAGTGAAGGTCAATTTGGTGGAATGGGTTTTGGGGTAGATAATTTTTTAGAAATGAAAGTAAAAGATAAGCAAGACACTAGTGCAGATGCTTTTAAAAAGTTTAAATTAATTGAAGGCTTTGGATTTAATTCTAGTTATAATTTCTTAGCAGATAGTTTTGCTTTAGGTACTTTAAATTTTTATGCGAGAACAACTTTATTTGAAAAATTAAATATTACCACCTCATTTAATTTAGATCCCTATGAAACGGATAAAATGGGGTATAGGGTGAATAAAATTGCAATCGATCCTACAAAATTAAAATTTGGTAGTGTTACCAATGGAGGCATTGCTTTCTCTACCTCTTTTGCTAGTAAATCAAAGGATAAGAATAAGGATGCTAAACGGTCAATACCTATAGACCCATTTATGACACCCGATGAACAACAAAGACAGTTAATGTATGTAAGATCTAATCCAGCGGAGTTTACAGATTTTAATACCCCATGGACATTAAACCTCTCATACTCTTTCCAGTTTTCAAAAATAATTAAGCCAGATTATTCTGGGTTTACTTTACAAAAATATTCTACTTTAAATTTAACAGGTGACTTTAGTGTAGCGCCAAAATGGAAAGTGGGAGGAAGCAGTTTTGTAGATTTATCTAAGTTTTCTGTACAACAATTGAGTGTGTTCATTACAAGAGAAATGCATTGTTGGCAATTGGCTATCAATGTGATGCCAATTGGTATTTATAGGTCATTCAACATTACTGTAAATCCAAAATCAGGTATCTTAAGAGACCTAAAAATCAATCGTAGCAGGACTTTTTCTAATTCAACTTATTAAGCAGGATTGTTCATTTTGTAGTGTACAGACATGATATCAAATGCAGTCTGCTTTAAAGATTGTACCGTATGTCCTTCACTAGGGATAGGTGTTAAAATATCCATTTGAATTTTTCCTGGCTTGAAACACATGATGGGATAGGCGGGTAAGATCTTTTTTGTGTTCAGCAAAACAACGGGTATGATGGGTTTTTGTGTTTCAATAGCCAATTTAAATGCACCATCATAAAATGATTTTAATGGTTCAGTTGTTTTATTCCTAGTACCTTCTGGGTAAATGAGCATGTCTAAGCCGCTACCTAAAACACGCTTCATTTTTTCAAAACTGGTTCTTCTGCTTTGGTCATTTTTTCTATCAACAATCACCGATCCAAATTGATAGATCCATCCAAACAAGGGGACATAGATAAAACTTTTTTTAGCAATTGTTTTATTGGCTCTAGGTAAAAAGGGCGTACTCAATGGCACATCAATTAAACTATTGTGATTGCAAATCACAATAGCCGGCCCTATATTTTTAAAATGGTGCTTCCCCTTAATAGTAAACCTACATCCTACTAAAGTTAAAAATAAACCCATCCATATTTTGGAAATGGTTCTGTGCCATCTAGTTTTATAAGGTTCTTGCAAAAAGAAACAGAGCAAATAAAACCATATAAATAAAAACATAGTAGATACGAATACGAGTAATGCCCAAAAGGCAATCACGCGACCTAAGAATAGTTGTAATTTATTTATCATGATTAGATAGACCAATCTATAGGATCTTTTTTTACTTGCGTTAGATATTGATTTGTTGTGCTAAAATGTTTACATCCAAAAAAACCATTGTAGGCACTTAAAGGTGAGGGATGCGCTGCTTTTAGAATTTTGTGCTTTGTAGCGTCGATCAATATTTGTTTTTGACTAGCAAAATTACCCCATAAAATAAATACTAAGTCAGATTTTTCATTGGATAATAATTTAATCACATCATCTGTAAAAGCAGTCCAACCAATTTTACTATGACTTGCTGGTTCATCTGCCCTAACAGTCAATACGCTGTTGAGTAATAGAACCCCTTGTTTTGCCCAATGTGTTAAATCACCAGTTGTAGGAATAGGCATTCCAATGTCTTTATTCAATTCTTTATACATATTCACCAAGGAGGGTGGGATTTTACACCCAGCTTTTACAGAAAAACTTAATCCCATGGCTTGTCCTGGCTGATGGTAAGGATCCTGTCCAAGAATAACCACTTTAACTTGATGATATGGTGTTTGATTGAATGCATTAAAGATCATGCTTCCTTCAGGGAAAATGGTTCTTTTAAGTGCTTTTTCTGTTTTAAGGTGTGCAGTGATTTGTGTAAAATAGGGACGCTCAAAAAGGGGCGCCAATGCTTTTTTCCAACTCTCTTCTATTTTAACATCCATAATCACTAAATTACACTTTTTAGTGATAAAACAACTTGTTCAAGATGAAAAAGGGTGTCTTAGTTTTTATAGGTATGGTGTCTTGTAGTATACTTTTCGCTAAGCCTGTATTGGATGATTCTTTATTTTATAAAAAGAGCATCCAATTATTACAACGCATAGAACAATTACAAGAAAAGAAAGAATCAGACTTTTTGAATGGTTCCTTTCCTTCCTATAGAAGATATTATTATGGTAGCGCATATAAACAAGAAGACAATGTTTTTTTTACAGCCCTTGTCTTATTCAATATTGGACAATTTAGTAAAAAGATGCATCCAGAAGAATTAGCCTATTTGGAACAATTCAAAACGAATGCAAGACCTTATATTGAAAGGTTTAAAAACCAAAACAACCAATTAACTTATAATTTTTGGCCAAGAAATCCACCACAGATTTTTCCTAATGGGGGATGGCTCAATCGCTTTAATCAAAAATTTGCTTTAGCAGATGATATTGATGATGGAGCTATTACATTGTTGGCTTTAGGTGCCAATGATTCACTTGCTAAAGCCATGCAATTTAAATTTAGTACCTATAGAGTTGGAATGCTTAAACCCAATCGTAGTTTTTATAAGCAGTTTAAAGACAGACCAGTGTATAGTACTTGGCTAGGAAATAAAATGCCTAAAGATGTGGACTTGTCTGTACTTACCAATGTTGTATTAATGCATATGGTGGCTAAGATTCCTTTAAATGCGACAGATACTGCCAGCCTTGATTTAATTGTGGACTTAATTAAATCAAATAAACATCTAACCGATCCAAGTTTTGTTTCTCAACATTATGCGCATAGTGCTACCATTATATATCATATAGCTAGGTTGATGTATTATACAGACTATCCTCCGTTGTTAGCATTAAAATACTTGTTGTTGAATCAAGCTTTAGATTTATCTAAACAAGCTCAATTTGTTTTAGAGCAACTTTTATTGAACACGAGTATTTTAAGATTAGGAGGGAAGGTTGATTTGCCTTTGAGTGTCAATGAAGCATCATTGTCTTCTAATAATTATCCCTATTTTGTTGCGAATATTGCATCTGTTTTAAATAATCCATTTAAAAGGATTGTTAATGGGATAAATATTGTTCGATTTGACTATTATTCTTACCCATTTAATTTGTCTTTGTTGTATGAGAATTGGATGTTGAGGAGGGAATGATATTTTCACCTAAAGTGATTACCTCCCGTTGGTCGGTGATCCTTTTTGTGACTTTCATCAAAGCCTTTCAAAAGAATGCGAAGCATTCTTTACTTTTTTAATACTCACTAACTTACTCAAGCACTCGCTTCGCTCGTCAGCTATAAACCCTTGTCTGTTTATAATAGTAAACTATTAACACAGCCAATGATTCATACCCATCCACTTCGTGGCGAGCTTGAGACGCATCCTTTCATACAAAAGCCTCTCACTTTCGTGAGAGGCTTTGTGATTCGGATTGGATTCGAACCAATGGCCCTCATCTTAGAAGGATGACGCTCTATCCAGCTGAGCTACCGAACCCTTCCCACATTGCAAAATATTGCCTTGGGGTTGCAAAATAAAGATAATTTGAGCGTTTTTCAAAGAAAATTTGACTCAAATTGGTCTGCGTCAATCCTTTACCATCAAATCTTGAATCACTACACTGGCCACAGTACAGCCAAAAATGGCAGGCATATAGCTTAGTGTGCCAATAATAGATTTTTTAGGAAAGGCTTTTTCTGTAACAATGATTTTATCCTGGTCGGCCTTCTCTGGGCTAAACACCACTTTCAAACCTTTTTTTATGCCCATAGATTGTAATCTTTTTCTAACATATTTTGCAAGATTACAAATATAGGTTTTAGAGATATCAGTCACTTTGATTTGACTTGGATCTACTTTTCCACCTGCACCCATGGAACTTACAATGGGTAAATTTCGATCGATGCATCCTTTAATTAAGAATGTTTTTGCTGACAATGTATCTATACAATCCACCACATAATCCCATTGAGTGCTATCCAATAATTCCTTGGTTAAATCCTCTTTAATAAAAATTTCTAAAATGGTTAAGTCTAATTCAGGATTGATGTCTTTTAATCTAGCGCCTAGTACTTGAGCTTTAGACTGTCCAGCAGTAGAATGCAAGGCGGGGATTTGTCGATTGATATTACTAAGGTCAATTGAATCATTGTCCACAATGGTCATTTTGCCTACACCAGCTCTTACAATCATTTCCGCACAAATACCTCCAACACCACCAAGTCCAATAATTATGACATTTTTACCCATTAAAGCGCTTACATTTTCTTGTCCCAACATTAGTTCTGTTCTACTCATCCAATAAGGTATCATATTGTATCTTTATCTTGCAAAAATCATAAAACCATGTCTATTTCAAAAATCTTTTTTATCTGTGCTTTATTTATCTGTTCATGCTTGAATGCGCAATATCAAATCAAGGAATTAACTGCACAAAAAGGGGTAAGCATTAGAGCAATGTCTGTGCCTTCTGAAAAAGTGATATGGGCTAGTGGATCTAAAGGAATGGTTGCAAAGTCTACTAATGAGGGGCTTAGTTTTGAATGGATGCAAGTGAAAGGATATGAAAAAAGAGATTTTAGAGCGATGCATGCTTGGAACGATCAAGAAGCAATCATTGTTGCTGTAGCCTCTCCTGCAATTATTTTAAAAACCAATGATGGTGGAATATCCTGGAACAAAGTGTATGAAAATAATGATACTTCCATGTTCCTAGACGCATTACATTTTAGTGATGAAAATAATGGTACTGTGATAGGTGATCCAATTGAGGGCCATTTATTTATTTTGACCACAAATAATAAAGGCGCAACATGGGTTCAAAAGCCTAATACCTTTTTTCAATCAACTCTTAAAAATGGGGAAGCATTTTTTGCATCAAGCAATTCAAATTTAATTCAAATCGGAAATAAACTCCTATTTGTCACTGGTGGATTAAGTAGTCGACTTTGGATCAATGGAATGGCAGAAGCAATGCCGATCATGCAAGGAACTAGTTCTACAGGCGCTAATAGTATTGCCATATCACCAAATGGCAATAGGGTGGTGGTGGTTGGTGGAGATTTTGCAAATGATTCGATTGCAATTCAAAATATCGTAGGGTATCAATTATCTGAAACACCTAAATCATCTGTAAAAGATTTATCTACAACCCAACTCATTTTTAAAAAAATAGATATTGCAAATCCTAAAGGATATAAATCCTGTGTTGAATTTATTGACAACAATCTTTTAATTACTTGCGGCACATCTGGGGTAGATATTTCAAAAAATAATGGGGCTTCTTGGGAAAACATTAGCAAAGAACCTTTTCATATCGCCAAAAAACATCCAACAAAAAGTGGTGCTTATTTAGCTGGCTCTAGAGGAAGGATCAGTTTTGTTGAATTATAATTGAATACAGATAACTTAGTTTAGACATAAAGAAATTTATAAGAAAAATTAGGATGGATGTAATTGTACATTCAAGATTTTTTGTAATTTAGATTAGGATGAATAAGTATCAAGCAATTATATCTTTTGACATGGACGAGGAGTTTATGTCCTTGGTTCCTCCTCACAGAACTTATATCAACTATTTATTAAACAAAGGTGTTATTGAAACCTACACTGTAAGTATGGAGTCACAGCAGTCTTGGATAGTCGTGAATGCCAATTCTAAAGTGGATGTAGAGGAAGTATTAAAAGCATCTCCATTGCATAAATACTGGAGCATGGAAATAGTGGAGTTATTTGTTTATGACAGCCAATCCAACAGGCTTCCAGCGGTACAATTAAATTAGTTTACCTTTTTTTTGGGAATTTGAAAATACCCCCCTATTTTTGCACCCCTTAGGGAGCATAGCTCAGTTGGTTTAGAGCATCTCGTTTACACCGAGAGGGTCCGCGGTTCGAGCCCGTGTGCTCCCACAAAGAATCCTCAACACATCCTCTAGATTGTTGGGGATTCTTGCTTTAAGGCCTTTCGTTATTTTGAACTATTTTTATATTATGCAAGCATTCTCCACCCGTAATAAAATCATCATTACCTGTAATAAATGGTTGGCACCTGCTTTAAGGGCCGAAGTAATTGGTTTGGGTTTTGATGTAGACAGGGTCTTTCAAACTGGGGTGGAATTAACGGGCACGGTGAACGATTGTATTCGTTTAAATTTAAATCTACGTTGTGCAAGTCAGGTGATGTATTCTTTGAAGTCATTCATTTGTAATAATCCAGATGAACTTCATCAAAATCTAGTGACTATTCCTTGGGAAACCATGATCAAGCCTGATGGTTATTTCTCGGTGATTAGTAATGTTTTTAACGATACAATTTCTACCAATTTATTTGCCAACCTTAGAGTGAAAGATGCGGTGGTAGATAGAATGCGTGAAGTAAGTGGAAAGCGTCCCTCTACAGGGGCCGAATTAGCTGGTGCTGTGATATATTTATTTTGGAAAAATGATGAAGCAGAAATTTTCTTAGATACTTCCGGAGATTCTTTAGCGCGTCATGGTTATAGAAAATTACCTGGTAGAGCTCCTATGTTAGAAGCTTTAGCAGCTGCAACTATTTTGTCTACTAAATGGAATAAGTTTGGCGCCTTTGTCAATCCAATGTGTGGTTCTGGTACCTTAGCGATTGAAGCTGCTTTGATTGCAACAAAAAGAGCCCCTGGTTTATTTAGAAATAATTATGCTTTTATGCATATCATAGGGTATGATAAAACAGTGTATGAAAAAGAACGCACGATCATAGAAGAACAAGTAAGGCATTTACCTAATTTAGTCATCATCGCTTCTGATATCAGTAAAGAGGCTATTAAGATTGCTAAAATAAATGCATCTGTTGCTGGCGTAGAAGACTTAATTGATTTTCAGGTATGCGATTTTGAAGCAACAGAAATGCCTGAACCCGAAGAAGGCGCGATTGTCATGATCAATCCTGAGTATGGTGACAGACTAGGCGAAGAAATTGAACTAGAAGCCACTTATGCAAGAATGGGTGACTACATGAAGAACAAGTGTAAAGGGATGACAGGCTATATTTTTACAGGTAATTTAGAATTAGCAAAAAAGATCCGTTTAAAACCAAGTCGTCGAATAGAGTTCTTTAATGCCACAATAGATTGTAGATTATTGGAGTATGAATTGTACGCAGGAACAAAGAGAACTGATAAACCGATTGATCCTAATCCTTCATAGTTTTTTCACCAAATCAAATTGGTAATTCGTACAACAAAAAAGGTGTGATAGTATGACTCCAATTGCGCACTTTAACTATTTTAATACAATTTTGCAGCCATTCTTTTAAAGGCAGTTCAAATAATTGTTCCGCATCTTGAATTCCTAATAATAAGGATAAATGATTTTCGCCACTTGGATTTGCATTGGTTGGATAAGGCATCCATTTAAAATCATTCGGATGTAAATCTTTAATTAATTTCAACAAAAGAAGTCCATTCATCACAGCCGGATAATGATATGGATCTTTTACTTTCATTCTAATGCCTGTAAATGCGGATGTTTCATTCCCAACCTGAATTGGGAGGTTGATGGGTTCTAATTTATAATCTTCCCCAAGCATATTATGCGCCAACATCATGATCTCTTTTTGATTTAACCAAGGGGCGCCAATCCATTCAAAAGAATAGGGAGTACCTCTTCCTACCGATAAATTGGTGGCTTCGAAAAAACATAAACCAGGATATAAAAGGGTCGCTTCAATATTTTGTAAAGCAGGAGAAGGGTTGACCCATTTTTGATTCCAATCAAAAAATAATGCTGCTCTTTCCCATCCTTCACATTGAATGACTTTTAAATTAGCATTCCAATTTTGAACGGTATTAAAATATATTGCTAATTCGCCGAGTGTACATTGATGTTTAATTGGAATATTAAATCGTCCAATAAAACTGGTTATATTCTCGTCTAACATAGGGCCTTCACTCAATGCGAGGTTTCCACCTAAAGGATTGGGCCTGTCTAAAATAATCACTTGTTTATTGTATTTAGCAGCTGCTTCTATCCAATAAGTCATGGACCATAAATAGGTATAAAACCTCGTGCCTACATCGGGTACATCAAATAATAGGATATCAATATCCTTCAAGTCATCTGCAGACGGCATATATTTTTCTCCGTATAAGCTAATAATAGGAAGCCCGGTTACATCATCCAGTCCATCTTTTATTAAGGCGCCATCTTCACCTGTTGTCTGTATGCCGTGTTCTGGAGAAAAGATCGTCGTTAAATTAAACCCTGCATTTTTTAATGCCAATCTACTTATCATCCCGTTAGTCGTTCTTGCTGCATCATTCGTCAACATGGCAATGTCTTGCTTTTTCCAAATTGGATCTTGTTCTAATAGGATATCAATTCCAAATTTTAATGCCATGCTATTCGATTAAAAATTAGGAACTTAATGCTTTAAATCCTGAATCTACTTTTAAGGTTTCCATCACATTAAAAATGATAGGGCATCGATCATAGTGCATATAGGTGGTAAACAACCTTTTATTGAAATCGGGTACATGAAATGCAGGAAATTCCTTGCATCCAGCAAAACGATGTGAATAGACATTACAGCTATTTCCGTCTAAAAAGTGGCAGGGAATGGCATTGATGACCATTCTGCCCGAGTCGCCCTTGTCCAGGTATTTTTGGTCAAATTCAGCCCTTGTTTGTCCTAAATGTGCAGATAAGTGGTTTGCCTCATTTTCATCTATATTGACCATTAAGCTTTTGCAGCAATTGCCACATTCAGTGCATTCAATTTTGGGTGAAATAGCTTCAGATAACTCAAAAACTGCTTTATCAAGGCTTAAACTATCTAAATTCCTTAAAAATTCTTGGAACTCTAAGTTTTCAGCTTCAAGTTCAACGGCCTTGTTTTTGATAAAATCAAGATCGGTTATAGGATATGTAGCGTCATTTTTGATAGGATAAAGATAATGCTTTAATCCTTTTATCCACATTTGGTCAGTTTTGTAAATATTTAGATTGCAAAACTTACTTGTAGTATTAGATTTGCAGCTTGATTAGGGCATTTATTGCTCGTAAAGTATTGATAATTATGGCAGAAGTAAAAATAGGGGCAGAATATAATGAAGACTCCATTAGGTCATTAGATTGGAAGGAGCATATTCGTCTGCGTCCAGGAATGTATATTGGAAAATTAGGTGATGGTACTGCACCAGATGATGGCATTTATGTATTGATGAAGGAGGTCATTGACAACTGTATCGATGAGCATACCATGGGGTATGGTAAACAAGTGGAAATTGCAATTGAAGATAAAACAGTAACCATTCGGGACTATGGTAGAGGCATTCCATTAGGTAAGATTGTAGATGTAGTGAGTAAAATCAATACTGGAGCAAAATATGATAGTAAAGCATTCCAGAAATCAGTTGGATTAAATGGCGTTGGTACAAAAGCAGTCAATGCTTTGAGTGAAGACTTTGAAGTAACAGCTTATAGAGAGGGCAAACAAAAATCGGCTAGTTTTAAAAGAGGGCTATTGATTGAAGAAACCAAGGAGTCAAAGACGAGCGAAGCAAATGGTACATTGGTGGTGTTCACGCCAGATGCGAACATCTTCAAGAATTACCATTATATCTATGAATATATTGAGAGTCAGTTATGGAATTATTGTTATTTAAATGCAGGCTTAGTCATTCATTTTAACGATAAAAAATTTGTAAGTAAGAATGGCTTACTGGATTTATTAGAACGTAAAACCAATCCCGATGAATTAAGGTATCCCATCATGCACTTAAAAGGTGAGGATATCGAAGTAGCTATTTCTCATAACAATGATTATGGAGAAGATATATTTTCATTTGTAAATGGGCAATTTACTACGCAAGGTGGTACACACCAACAAGCATTTAGAGAAGCCTATGTAAAAGTGATTCGTGATTTTTATAAAAAAGATTATGAAGCCTCTGATGTTAGAACAAGTATTGTAGCTGCTGTTTCTGTAAGAGTGCAAGAACCAGTATTTGAAAGTCAAACTAAAACAAAACTAGGATCACAGAATGTAGCAGACGGCGGCCCTAGTATGAAGAATTTCATCACTGAATTTTTGGCAAAAGAATTAGATAACTTTTTACACAGAAATCCTTCAGTCGCAGAAGCTTTAAAGAAAAGGATTGAACAAAACGAACGTGAAAGAAAAGAATTAGCAGGGATTAAAAAATTGGCCAATGAGCGTGCTAAAAAAGCCAATTTACACAATAAGAAATTAAGAGATTGTAGAGTCCACTTAAATGACGAACTACCAACAAAGAATAAAGAGATTTTTATATCTACACAACAAAATAGTACACTCTTTATTACCGAGGGGGATTCTGCGAGTGGTAGTATTACCAAATCAAGGAATGTAGATACACAAGCTGTTTTCAGTTTAAGAGGTAAGCCTTTGAATGCTTTTGGTTTAACAAAGAAGGTGGTATATGAAAATGAGGAATTTAATTTATTGCAGCATGCTTTAAATATTGAGGATGGATTAGATGGATTACGTTATAATAATATTGTTATTGCAACGGATGCCGATGTGGACGGGATGCATATTCGTTTGTTGATGTTGACCTTCTTCTTACAGTTCTTTCCTGATTTAGTGAAGCGGGGCCATGTTTTTGTTTTAGAAACGCCATTGTTCCGAGTTAGAAACAAACAAAAGACGATCTATTGTTACGATGAATCAGAAAAGCAAAAAGCGATTAGTGAATTAGGAAATAAACCTGAAATCACTCGATTCAAAGGATTGGGTGAAATTAGTCCAGAAGAATTTGGGAAATTCATCAATGCAGATATTAAATTAGCCCCAGTTATCTTAGAACAAGGCGATCATATTCAACATTTGTTAGAATATTATATGGGGAAGAATACCCCGGAAAGACAGGAGTTTATTATCAATAATTTAAAAGTTGAATTAGATAAAGCAAATGATACACATAGTATTTAATACCGCAGATATAGCTGCCTTAGAAGCTGCTACTGAATTAGATGATACCTTATCTGGAAAGATCATTGAGATCAAGGACGACTATGCAGTTGGCCCTTTGATGGATATCTATGAAACAGAAGGATATCAAGCAAGAAGAGATTGGTGGAAGACTTTGTTGGTGCATTCCCCTTATGTAGATCAATTAGATATAGTGGATGATAAATTAACAGTACATCAACTCGTCAATTCATTGAACCATGATGAAAATGAAATGATTTGGATGTGGATGGGCCAAAATGCGCATGATGTATCGGGCTATTATTGGTTAATGAGTCAGTTAAAAGAATACCAAAGTAGAATTTATGTATTGTATTTAAATAATCTGCCTTTCTTAAATGAAAAAGGTCAATTATTTTATCCAACGCATTTAAGTCAAATAGAACCTAAAGAATTTCTTAAAGCAAAAAAATTAGCTAGACCAATTACTTTGAGTGAATTTGAATTAGATCCAGATGAATGGAAAAAATTATGTCAAGAAAATGAGGGGGTAAGATTTTTAGAAGGGGGTAAAAAATTAGTGAGTATGCATATTGGTTGTTATGATAAAGAAATTTTATCCTTGCTTACCAAAAATGCTCAAAAACTACCTAGTGCTTTATCCAATATCATGGCTAAATTAAAAGTGAAATTAGGAGATGCATTTATCGTATCTCGCATTAAAGCATTTGAAGAAGCAGGCAAAGTTGTTTTTGTTGGAGATTGGGCGAAAGGCTGGAAAGATATGGTGGTACAAATGCCAGGAGGGTCTACCGTTGTAAACGACACTGAAGCTTAAATTTATAAATATGTCTGTACAAGTTCAACCAATAAATATAAAAGCAGTTGACGAACGTGGCGCGCTTCATTTTTTTAGTACAGATAGAACAGGTGAATTTTTATTGGTCTACAGAAATGCAGGAACAATAAGCGGACAACATTATCATAAAGGGATTTCGAAAGGTAAAAATCCAGAGGATATGCTTTTAGTACAAGGAAAAGCAAATTTGCACTGGAAGGATTTAATCACAAACGAAGAAAAAACAATTGAATTGATTGCACCTACAAGGGTTAAGATTGCTGCAAATATTTGGCATGAATTAACTGCAATTACAGATATTGTTTTTATTGAATTAAATAGTTTAAGTGACGGAAGTGAAGATACACATCGGATCTAGTCGTTACGAATTAGTATAGTTATGGCAAAAGAGAAAAATTTAAGTAGGGTAACAGAGAACGAATCAGGCGTACAAGGACAGTATAAAAACTGGTTTCTTGACTATGCTTCTTATGTTATTTTAGAAAGGGCAGTACCCGCAATAGAAGATGGCTTAAAGCCTGTTCAAAGAAGGATCCTTCATGCCATGAAGGAAATGGACGATGGTAGATTCAACAAAGTGGCAAACATCATTGGGCAAAGCATGCAGTACCATCCGCATGGTGATGCTAGTATTGGAGACGCATTGGTCAATATTGGACAAAAAAATTTATTGGTCGAAACTCAAGGAAACTGGGGAGATGTTAGAACGGGTGACTCTGCTGCTGCTTCTCGTTATATCGAAGCTAGATTAAGCAAATTTGCGCTCGAAGTGGCATTTAATGGCAAAACAACCGAATGGTCATTAAGTTATGATGGGCGAAAAAATGAGCCTATTACTTTACCAATGAAATTTCCATTACTATTGGCGCAAGGTGCGGATGGTATTGCAGTTGGTTTATCTACTAAGATCTTGCCGCATAATTTTAATGAATTGTTAGATGCTTGTATTAAATATTTGAGAGGTCGTAAGTTTGAACTATTGCCAGACTTTCAAACCGGGGGTATGGTAGATGCTTCGGCATATAACGATGGAAGACGTGGAGGTAAAGTAAGAGTTAGGGCACATATCGAAGAACTGGACAAGAAAACCTTGGTCATCAAAGATGTACCCTATGGTGTCACAACAACTCAATTGATGGAAAGTATTACCAAGGCAAATGACCAAGGTAAAATCAAAATCAAGAAAGTGATTGACGTCACCGCAGCTCAAGTTGAAATTCAAATTGATTTAGCTACCGGTATTTCTCCTGATATAACCATTGATGCCTTGTATGCATTCACAGATTGTGAAATTAGCTTATCACCTAATGCCTGTGTCATTGTGAATCAACGTCCACAATTTTTAGGTGCAAGTGACTTATTAAAACATTCGGTAGACCATACAAAAGCCTTATTAAAATCTGAGCTAGAAATTCATTTACAAGAGTTATTAGATAAATGGCATTTCACTAGTTTAGAAAAAATCTTCTTCGAAGAAAAAATCTACCAAGAGCTTGAGAAAAAACATCTTAATTGGGAGAAGGTCATAGATGCTATAGACAAAGCATTTGAACCATTTAAAAAGAAATTCAAAAAACCAATTGAGCGAGCAGATTTATTGAAGTTAACAGATAAGCCAGTAAGAAGAATCTATAAATTAGATATCGAAGAATTAATTGCGCAAATTAAATCGATTGAAGCAGAAATTAAAGAGGTTAAAAATAATCTTGAAAATTTAGTTGATTATGCGGTTTCTTATTATGAAAACTTGCAAAAGAAATACGGTAAAGGCAAAGAACGTAAAACTGAATTAAAGGAGTTTGATACCATTCAAGTAAAACAAGTGGCTATTGCCAATACAAAGCTTTATATCAATAGGTCAGAAGGCTTTATTGGAACAAGTTTAAAGAAAGATGAATTTTTATGTGACTGTACGGACTATGATGACATCATTGCCTTTACCAAAGGAGGCACCATGAAAGTGGTAAAAGTATCTGATAAGATTTTTATTGGTAAAGAAATTTTACATGCTGCTGTTTTCCTGAAAAATGATGAGCGTACTACCTATAATATGATTTATGTAGATGGTGTTTCCGGAATTAGTTATGCAAAACGTTTTAACGTCACTGGTATCACTAGAGACAAGGAATACGTTTTAGCCAAAAATTTAGAGAAATCGAAAGTGCATTATTTATCTATTAACGCAAATGGAGAAGCAGAGTCGGTAAAAATTGTATTGAGTCCAAACTGTAGTGCTAGAATTAAGGAATTTGATTTCTTTTTTGAAACATTAGAAGTAAAAGGACGAACTAGTGTTGGAAATCAAGTAACAAAGTATCCTATTAAAGTCGTTAAGTTAAAAGATGCTGGTAAAAGTACGCTGTTAGGTAGAAAATTATGGTTTGACGATAAGTTTGGCAGATTGAATACCGATGAGAAAGGACTATACTTAGGTACTTTTGAAGACGAGAAATTAATTGTGATTGACAAAGATGGTTTTTACGAAGTCACCGATACAGAATTGACACAAAAATTTGATCCAGAGAAAGTTATTTTTATAGAGCAATACAATCCATTAAAAGTCATCACTGCGGTGTATTTAGATAAAGAGAAATTGCAATTCAATATCAAGCGTTTTAAAATTGAAACCTCTACCTTAAAAACCCCATTTTCATTTATTAAAGAAGGCAATGGTAATTATGTAGCTGCAGTTACGACTCATATTGAACCTGTCTTAGTGGTGGTTTCTGGCAAAGGGACTCAGGTAAGAAAAGCGAAGTTCAAAGTGAGTAAAATGGTGGATGTGATGGGATCTAAAGCAGTAGGCACCAAATTGGTTGATTTTAGTAAAACCATCGAAATGGTCTGGGAGAATAAAGTCGTCATCAAAGATCCTAATGACGAACAGCCAGAATTGTTCTAATTTTGTATAAAACCAAGTGTTATGTCAACCATCAATGTAGGTCAATTTAATTTAATGCGTGTAGACCGAAAGGTGGATTTTGGTTTTTATATGGATGATGGCGCGGAAGGGGTATTATTACCTAAACGTTTTGTGCCATCGGGATTACAAGTGGGTGATACCATTAGTGTATTTGTATACCATGACTCTGATAATAGATTAATTGCCACCACGCAAGAGCCTTTTGCTGTTGTTGGTGATATTGCCGCTTTAAAAGTGGTTGACATTACGGGTCAAGGTGCATTTTTAGATTGGGGCTTAATGAAGGATTTATTTGTTCCAGTATCGCAACAATTATCAAGCATGCGATTGGGTGGAAAATATTTGGTTAAACTTTATTTAGATAAACAAACTGGCAGGGTGGCTGCTACTGAAAAAATTGACAACCAAATTAGCAATGATATCCTGACTGTAAAAGAAGGAGAGAAAGTTAAATTACAAGTATATCGTGAGAGTGATATTGGGTATGTTGTTATTGTGAATCAAGTACACCAAGGATTGGTTTATAAAAACGAAGTGTTTACCCATTTACATATTGGTCAAATGATAGAGGAAGGCTTTGTTAAAAAAATTAGAGAGGATAATAAATTAGATATTGGAATTGGAAAGCAAGGTGTGGAGAAATTAGATGATGATCAAGTTAAATTGATTCAATTATTAAAATTACATAAAGGTTTTTTACCTTATCATGACAAATCCTCTCCAGAGGATATTTATGCATTTTTTGGAATAAGTAAAAAAGCATTTAAGATGAATGTGGGGATTTTGTATAAGGCAAAAAAAATAACCTTAGAAGAAGGAGGAATACGTTTGATTCCAGAAACACTAGAAAAAATAGAAACTACAGCATCTACAATAACTCCAGAAGCTTAAAATACTATTTTTTAAAACCTTAATTATGAACATATAATAATTTTATTATGTCTAGAGAAGTATTTATCGTAGCCGCAGTAAGAACACCCATTGGGTCTTTTGGTGGATCATTAAAAAATTGTACTGCAACACAATTAGGCGCTACTGCCATTAAGGGTGCATTGGACAAAATCCAATTAGATGCTAATTTAGTAGATGAAGTGTATATGGGTTCTGTCATTCAGGCTGGCTTAGGACAAGCACCTGCTAGACAAGCCGCAAAACTAGCTGGATTGCCTGATAAAGTCATTTGTACAACCATTAATAAAGTATGTGCTAGTGGTATGAAATCCATAGCACTAGCTGCTCAAGATATTCTTTTAGGCGACGCGGAGATTGTGATTGCTGGCGGAATGGAAAGCATGAGCAATGTTCCATTTTACAATATGCATCAGCGTTGGGGAAATAAATATGGTGATACCTCCTTATTAGATGGATTGGCTAAAGATGGTTTAGTAGATGTGTATGATCAGGTTGCCATGGGTAATTTTGCTGATTTATGTGCTTCTGAAAATCAAATTTCAAGAGCAGACCAAGACGAATTTGCAATAGGTAGCTACACAAAATCTCAGGCATCTATAGAAAAAGGATTGTTTGTGAATGAAATTATTCCGGTATTGATTCCTCAAAGAAAAGGGGATCCTATCACAATTAATCAAGACGAAGAACCGTTCAACGTTAAATTTGATAAGATTGCAAGTTTGAATCCTGCCTTTACTAAGGATGGGACTGTCACAGCAGCGAATGCTAGTACCATGAATGATGGTGCTGCTGCTCTTATTTTAATGAGTGGCGAAAAAATGAAAGCACTAGGCTTAAAGCCTTTAGCTAAAATCACGAGTTATGCGGATGCAGCACATGATCCTAAATACTTTACAACTGCGCCTTCTTTAGCCTTGCCAAAGGCGTTAAAAAAAGCCAATTTAACCTCAGCAGACATCGATTTTTTTGAATTCAATGAAGCTTTTTCTGTCGTAGGGATTGTCAATACCAAATTATTAAAGCTGGATGCTTCAAAAGTGAATACAAGGGGTGGGGCTGTAGCCCTTGGTCATCCACTTGGATGTAGCGGTGCAAGAATCATTGTGACACTAACACATATTTTACAGGACAATCAAGCAAAATATGGTGCTGCAGCTATTTGTAATGGCGGCGGAGGTGCAAGTGCAATGATTATAGAAAGGTTATAAGCTCGTCCATCATGATGCCATAATGGCTCTCATCATAAATACATTCCCCATTTTTAATTAAAATGACTTGTGGAGACTCATGGTGCACTTGAAAAAAGCTAGCTATTTCAGTTGAAATAGCTCTATAATTCAATAGGTCTAAATAATGAAAATCAACCTTTTCTGGGGTTGCAGCGCGTTCAAATCTATCCAATGCCATTCTACTAATACTGCATGTGGTACTATGTTTAAAGATGACCTGCGGGGTAATATATGAAGCTGATTTAATATGTTCTAATTTTTCTAAAGAGTTGATTGGATGCCAATTCATTTTTGTTGATTTATCTGGTAAAATTACATCATTCTTTGAAGTATTTTAACCTGAATCTGATATTTAGTATAGCAGATTGATTAACTTCGATTTATAATTTAATATATGCGATTACAACTTTCCCAACCTATCTGTTTCATTGATTTAGAAACCACTGGTGTCAATGTCAGCACAGATAAAATTGTGGAAATTGCCATTGTAAAAATTTTGCCTGATGGATCTAAAAAAGTCAAACGTAAATTAATTCATCCAGAAATGCCCATTCCAGCTGTGACCACAGCGGTGCATGGTATTACAGATGAAATGGTCAAAGATGCGCCTACTTTTAAGCAAGTAGCCAATGAGATTAAGCAATTTTTAGAAGGTGCTGATTTAGCTGGTTACAATAGCAATCGTTTTGATATTCCCATGTTAAATGAAGAATTTTTAAGAGCAGGTATTTCAGTTGATATAGAAACAAGAAAGTTGTTGGATGTGCAGAAAGTATTTCATATGATGGAACAACGAACATTAACTGCAGCTTATAAGTTTTATTGTAATAAAAGTTTAGAAGATGCCCACACAGCCGAAGCGGATGCCACAGCAACCTGGGAGGTATTAGAAGCACAATTAGAACGCTATCCAGCAATTGGCAACACAGTGGAGTCTGTTGTAAAATTTACTGGTGAGGATCAAATAGTTGATTTTGCACGCCGATTTGTAATGGAGCAAGGTGTTGAAATTTTCAATTTCGGCAAACACAAAGGCAAGCCGGTTACCCAAGTATTAAAAGAAGAACCTCAGTATTATGATTGGATGATGAAAGGGGACTTTGCCTTACACACCAAACAGAAGCTAACAGAGATCTTAAATAGGGCTATATTAAATAAATAAATTATATTTATACATTAAACAGCTATCTATACCCCCCAACAGAAAGTGAAAAAAATTGTCATCATACCAACCTACAATGAAAAGGAAAATATTGCTGCAATCATTAACGCAGTCATAGTCCTTGGGAATCAATACCATGTTTTAGTGGTGGATGACGGTTCTCCAGATGGTACAGCCAATATTGTTAAAGAATTAATACAAGCCCACCCAGATAAAATTTTTATTCAAGAAAGAGTTGGAAAACTTGGTTTAGGTACCGCCTATATTCATGGATTCAAATGGGCTTTAGCCAATCAATATGACTATATATTTGAGATGGATGCCGATTTCTCACACAATCCTTTAGACTTAGACAGATTACTCGCGGCATGTGAAAATGGAGCAGATGTGGCCATTGGCAGTAGATACGTTAAAGGAGGTGCGACAGAAAATTGGCCTTTAGATAGATTGATTTATTCAAAAGGAGGCTCACTTTACACAAGAATGATTACAGGGATGCCAATAAAAGACCCTACAGCAGGATTCATATGTTATAAAAATAAAGTATTGGCAGCAATGCAATTGGATCATATTAATTTCATAGGCTACGCTTTCCAAATTGAAATGAAATTTGCATCTTGGCGATTAGGCTTTAAATTAAAAGAAGTGCCCATCACTTTTATTGACAGAAAAATAGGTATCAGCAAAATGTCAAAAGGAATTATCAAAGAGGCTATTCTTGGAGTCATCAGTATGCAATGGCAATCTTTCACTGGGCATTTTATCAAACATATTAAGCGTGAGCAGCTTTAAGCGATCATTAATACAATTACATGTATTTGTCTTTTTAGCCGGATTGACAGCGCCACTTGGAAATTTAATTCAATTGAATGGTTTATTTCTAGTGTTTTACAGAATGTTATTGACTGTTCTAGCTTTAATTCCAATCTACTTATTGCATCAACAGCCTGCTAAAGTTCCACTAAAAGATAAAGGGAAATTGATGTTAATTGGCGTTTTGATTGCGATTCACTGGGTTTGTTTTTATGGCAGCATCAAATTAGCGAATGTATCCATTGCATTGGTTTGTATTTCTAGTGTAGGCCTTTTTACAGCAGTACTCGAACCATTCTTCTTTAAAACAAAATTCATATGGAACGATATTTTGATTGGTTTACTGAGCCTAATTGGTATTTTATGTATTTTTCAATTTGACATTCACTTTAGAACTGGTATTTTGGTTGGGTTGGTTTCTGCATTTTTTGCATCTATTTTTACCATTATCAATAAAAGATTAACAGATCAATATACAACACAGACTATCCAAACTTTTGAAATGACTGGGGGTCTAGGCTTCCTTACAATTGTGATTCTAGGCATTGGTTTGTTTCAACAAACTGCATTTATTTTCCCTTCACAAAAAGATTGGTTCTGGCTCATTATTTTGTCCTTGGTTTGTACAGTATTAGCTAATCATTTGATGCTCAGTGCCCTTAAAAAAATTAGTGCATTTACCCTGAACGTTTCACTTAATCTAGAGCCAGTGTATGGGATCATCATTGCAATTGTATTTTTTCAAGAACACAAACAAATGGGGATAGGTTTTTTTATTGGCATGAGCTTAATTGCCATATCTGTAATGCTTCAGATGATTCGAGTTTTAAGTCAGCAAAAGTCTAAGTAGTTTTTATTCTAAATTGTTGTCATAATCATTAAAACTTATCGTAAATTGATTATTCAATTTATCCCAATATGAAGCATATTTTATGTTCTTGCTTGTTTTTATTATCTATTACAGTACAAGCTCAAAAAAAACCATTAGATCATACAGTTTATGACCAATGGCAGTCTATTAAGGATGTGGTATTGTCCAATGATGGCAATTGGATGTCCTATACTGTTGCACCACAAGAAGGTGACGCAACTTTATATGTTAGACATCTTAAAACAAACCAAATTATACAAATTGAACGAGGCACACAGTCAAGATTTACTGAAAATAATGCCTATTTAATTGCAAAAATTAAGCCAAGTTTCGAAGAAACAAGAAAAGCTAAAATTGGAAAGAAAAAACCAGAAGAAATGCCAAAAGATAGTTTGGTAATCTTGACCTTAACCAATGGCAATGTCAAAAGAATTCCAGCAGTAAAAAGCTATCAAGTCCCTGAATTTGGGAGTGATGTAATTGCCTATTTGAATGATCCAAAGATGGACATTAAAAATGAAGGTGCACAACTTTATTTTAGAGATTTAAATACTGGTCAAGAAAGGGTGTTTAATAATATTAGTGAATATGCCATACATCCTAAAGGGGAAGGCGTCATGATGTATCAAGTTAAAACGAAATTAAATGAAGCAAAAATTCTTTTAGCCTCTATTGCAGATACAAATTTAAAAACCATCAACAGTCGTTTTTATACAGTAACTAATTTTACTTGGGACAATGAAGGTAAGCAGTTGGCCTATTTAATTGAAAAAGATAGTACTGATAAAGCCTTACAAAAAAATTATGTTCTTGCATATTATAAGCATGAAATGGATTCGGCTCAATTTGTTTTTAACAAAACGGCTGTTGTAATGCCAAATCAATATACCATTGGAGGAGATAAAAAGTTAAGTTTTAGTAAGACGGGATCTTTATTGAGTTTTGGTGTTCAACCCATCTTGCCAGTAAAAGATACCAGCTTACCAGAATTTGATAGAGTCAGTCTAGATATATGGAATTACAATGAGTCCATGCTCCAGTCTACACAATTAAAAAGTCTTGAGACAAGCTTAAAGGTTTTATTGATAGTACTAGAATTGGATTGCAAGGTCAAAGTTGGGGAGGTTATCAGATTGCTTACTTAATTACTAAAACTAATTTATACGCTGCTGCTTGGGCAGGTGCTCCGGTTGTTAATATGACCAGTGCTTATGGAGGCATACGATGGGGTGCTGGCATTAATAGACAATTTCAATACGAAAAAACACAAAGCAGGATAGGTGCAAATTTATGGGAGCGTCCAGATTTATACATTAAAAATTCCCCTTTGTTTGAATTGAATAAAGTTAAAACTCCAATTGTAATCATGAGTAATGATGCAGATGATGCTGTGCCTTGGTATCAAGGTATTGAGATGTTTACTGCCATGCGCAGATTGGCAAAACCAATTTGGATGCTTGTGTACAATAATGAAGCCCATAATTTAGTAGAAAGAAAAAATAGAAAAGACATACAGATTAGAGAACAACAGTTTTTTGATCATTATTTAAAAGGTGCACCAATGCCAATCTGGATGTCCAAAGGTGTAACAGCCATCATGAAAGGAAGAGACTTAGGATTGGGTTATTAATCCTTCAATTAAACTACATAAATAAAGCCCCAATTTGGGGCTTTATTTATTATAGGAAATATTTTTTTTAATTACACGTACTGAAACCATTGTCTATTTTGATCCCATTGTTCAAATGCTTTCGCAACTGCAGATAAAAAGCTTGACCCCATTGCGCCATCTACAATTCTATGATCGTAGCTCATAGACAAGTACATCATATGACGAACAAGGATGGCGTCTCCCGAAGGCGTTTCTATCACTACTGGGCGTTTTTTAATCGCGCCTAAAGCTAGTATAGCAACTTGTGGTTGTGGAATAATTGGCGTGCCCATAATGGATCCAAATGTACCTACATTGGTTACTGTAAATGTACCACCTTGCGTGTCCTGTGGTTTTAATTGATTGTTTCTAGCCGCATTTGCTAAACTGTTAACGGCTTTACTCAATCCAACAATACTTAATTGGTTCGCTCCTTTAATCACTGGAACAATTAAGTTGCCTGAAGGTAGGGCAGTCGCCATACCAATATTGATATCTTTCTTTAAAATGATATTGTCACCTTGTAAACTACAATTGATGTATGGGAATTGCTCTAAAACTGTTGCAATACATTCCATGAACATTGGTGTAAAGGTTAATTTAGTACCTTCTCTTTTTTCAAAGAGTTGCTTTACTTTTTCTCTCCATACAACCATATTCGTTACATCCGCTTCTACAAAAGAAGTAACATGCGGACTTGTTTGAACGCTTTCAACCATATGCTTTGCAATGAGCTTACGCATACGATCCATTTCTATGATTTCTGTATTCCCAGTAACAATCACTTCGTCTGGGTTTGCAAATTTACTAGCACCATTTGATGTGCTAAATCCATGATCTATTGTTGGGAAAGTATTTGAACTTGTTGAATTAGTTGTTTGTGCTGGAGCTGATGTTGATTCTGCACTGATAACTGGTTGAGCAACTATTGCTGGTTGAATATGTCCTGCTTTTTTCTGCGCAACATAATTTAAAATATCTTTTTTGGAAACACGTCCTTGACTTCCAGTACCAGGAACTTGTTGCAATTCATTTAAATTGATGCCTTCGTTTTGTGCAATATTTAAAACCAATGGAGAAAAGAAACGAATATCATTGGAATTTTCTTGTTGCATTTCAACATTAGATGCAGCAGGTGTATAAGGAACTTCTTCTACAACAATTGTTTCTGGAACAGGCGCAATAGTTGCAGGTGCTTGAATCTTTTCAATAGTAGGTGTTGCAGCGACGCTTCCAC
>CAMAQL010000017.1 GCA_945860605.1 Chitinophaga pinensis | reverse complement strand
ATGAAGCAAAGCAATTGGGTATCTCGATGGCGGTGCCCTATTTTCAGGCGAAGGATTTGATTGAAAAAAATGGCGTCACTACTTTTTCTTCTAACTATCATTTATACGGCGACCTCAGTTGGCGTGTGATGGAAACCATGAGACTGTTGCTACCAAAGGGTCATGTAGAAGTGTATTCGGTGGATGAAGCCTTTGTAGACCTCTCTCACCTAGCTCCAGAAAATGTCCATTCCTTTTGTTTGGAACTCAAAAATAAGATTGAACAATGGACAGGCATTTCTGTTTCGATTGGTGCGGCACCCAATAAAGTATTGAGTAAAGTAGCCAACCGTTTAGCGAAAAAAAATAAACTTAAAACCAATTGTATCGTCGTGTTAGATACGACTAAAAAAATACAAGCAGCATTACAACAAACGCCTGTAGAAGATATTTGGGGCGTGGGTTTTAGTTATAGTGAAAAACTAAAAGTGTATGGCATCAATACAGCTTATACATTAAGCATCAAAGACCTTAGTTGGGGTAAACGATTTTTAGGTGGTGTAGTAGGGATGCGTTTGATACGCGAACTAAAAGGTTTTAAAAGCCATTCCATGCAAGCCCCAAGAACAGAAAAAAAAATGATTGCAACTACAAGAATGTTTGGACGCAATGTCTCCGAATGGCAGGAAATAGAAGAAGCACTTGCAACCTATACCACCAGGGCTGCCGAGAAATTAAGAAGACAACATAGTGCGGCCACAGGCATCGCCGTGTTCTTACTTAAAAAAGCCCCTATTCAATTAGATGCCACCTACTATAACCGGGGCCGTCAAGTAAGTGGTTATACCCAATTGGACAATCCCACCCAGAGCACCCCCGACCTGATCAAGGCGGTGGTCGCCATCGGCAAATCCCTCTACGAAAAGGGTGAAATCTATAAAAAAGCCGGTGTGATCCTAAGCGGTTTTGTGCCCGATAGTGCCTTGCAAACCAATCTATTCGTTGCCCCAATAGACACGAAAAAGAAGAAGTTGATGCATGTGATTGACAATATGAACGCCGCCTACCGCAACGATGTGCTCAAATTTGGCACCAGCGGAACGCAGAAAAACTGGAAAATGCGCAGCGAGAAAAGAAGTAAGCGCTTTACTACTCGCTGGGATGAGCTATGTATGGTGAAATAAGTAAAATTGGTGGAAAACCATTTTATAAAAATTCGGATAAATGCGTCGGCTAATGTATTTTTGCCCAATTTTATACTTATGAGCAACCAATTGCAATCCAACGAATCTGTCCAATCTAAAAAGAAGAAAATTATTGTTTTAGGAAGTGGCCCTAATCGTATTGGACAAGGTATTGAATTTGATTATTGTTGCGTACATGGATTACTAGCCGTTAAAGAAGCAGGATACGAAGCGATTATGGTGAACTGTAATCCAGAAACCGTTTCTACCGATTTTGACATGGCGGATAAATTATATTTTGAACCCGTTTTTTGGGAACACCTTTGGGAGATCATTGAATTAGAACAACCAGAAGGTGTGATTGTACAATTGGGTGGACAAACTGCATTAAAATTAGCCAAGCGTTTAACAGAGCGTGGTGTCAAAATCATTGGCACTTCATTTGATAGTTTAGATATCGCAGAAGACAGAGGTCGCTTTAGTGATTTATTGAAAGAATTAAAAATTCCTTACCCAGACTACGGCACTGCTTATACAGCGGACGAAGCCATTGAAGTAGCCAACCAAGTGGGTTACCCAGTACTTGTAAGACCAAGCTATGTGATTGGTGGACAAAGAATGCGTATTGTCATTAACGATGCAGAAGTAGAAAAAGCCGTGGTAAGTATCTTAAAACATATCCCAGACAATAAAATTTTAATTGACCATTTCTTGGATCGTTGTCAGGAAGCAGAAGTAGATGCCATTTTTGATGGTGAAACTTTTCATGTGATGGGTGTGATGGAACATATAGAACCAGCAGGTATCCATAGTGGAGATAGCAATGCAGTATTACCAGCGTTTAATTTAACACCATTGATTGTGGCTACGATGGAATTTTACAGCGAAAAAATTGCACGCGCTTTAAATATCAAAGGATTAATCAATATCCAATTTGCAATTAAGGATGATAAAGTATTTGTGATTGAAGCCAACCCTAGAGCGTCTAGAACAACTCCATTTATTGCAAAAGCATACCAGATCCCTTATTTAAATATCGCGACTAAAGTGATGTTGGGAGCAGCAAAACTAACCGACTTCACCATGGAGAAAAAACTAGACGGATTCGCGATCAAAGAACCGGTATTTAGTTTTGATAAATTCCCAGGCGTGAATAAAGAATTAGGCCCAGAGATGAAGAGCACAGGCGAAGCCATTCGCTTTATCAAAGACTTACGCGATCCTTATTTCAGAACCTTATACAAAGAGCGTTCAATGAACCTTTCAAGATAATAAAAAAGCCCTTACGATTTGTAAGGGCTTTTTTATGTCATAAGCTCTTTTATTAAACCTTATAGCATTTATTTAAAATATAGCTACCCCTCGCGCTCAAGCGGAAAGAACCGATATCGCTCTCGGGGTACTATATTTTAAATGCAAGAAGGTATAGTTATAAAATGAGCAACCTTGAAAGAAAAAGATAATATAGAAAATAATACTAACCATCGTCGAACATTCGAGCTTGCGAGCTGAGAGAAGATGGTTAGGTATTTTTTCTATACTTCAAAATCGAGGATTACATTTAAGCTATATCCTTTTTTATAAGTTCGTTCCGTACTGGTCAATTAAATAAATCACCGCAGCCATATTCACCGCGCCTAATAACAATTCACGCTTGTTTACATTTTCAAATACATCAGTCTTAGCATGGTGTAAATCAAAATAACGTTGGCTATCAGGAACCAATCCAGCAAGTACGATAGATGCATTCACATTCTTTAATGGACCAATGTCTGCTCCACCGCCGCCAGCTGTAATCTCAGTTCCATAAGGCTTTAATAAGCTCGCCCATTGTTGGAATTTTTTAAACTGCTCAGGGCTTGTGGCACTAATACCAATGGCTCTTGGTGTAAATCCACCTGCATCACTCTCTAATGCAAAAATATGTTTTTCGTTATTTTGTTTTGCAAGCTCTGCATACTTAGCGCCGCCTTTTCCTCCATTCTCTTCGTTCGCAAATAATACAAAACGAATGGTTCTTTTAGGTTTGTAATTTAACGCTTTCATCGTACGTAAAATTTCCATCGTTTGTACGATACCTGCACCATCATCATGTGCACCTTCGTTGACATCCCAGCTATCTAAGTGCCCACCAACCGTGATGATTTCATTTGGAAACTCTGAGCCCTTTATTTCAGCCACTACATTGTTTTCGTCTGCATCAGGCAAAAAGAAACCATAGGTTTGCATTTGCACACGTAATTGTTTATTTCTTGATTGGTTCCAAACTTTTTTAGCATCATTTGGACCAAGGGCCACTGCAGGAATTTTTGGATACGGATCCTCATAGACCATTGTGCCGGTATGTGGAGCATTATCAGGCGCTGTACTTAGTGAATGAATCATAACACCTACTGCACCATATTTAGCAGCCCTACTTGCACCAGTTCTTCGATACACGCCTGACTCACTATAAGCTTTAAAAGTTTGGATTGTCGTTGGATCAAATTGACTATGATAGTAAACAATCTTTCCTTTTACTTCGTCTTTTCTTTTTTCTAGCTCATCAAAATTAGCCACCGCTAATAATTCTGCTTCAACCAATCCATTACTTGATAATGAATTTCCTAAAGCAAATACTTCTAATTTATCCATCAATGGTTTGCCATCGGCAGCAACCACTGCACTAAAATCTTTACCACCGCGTTGCCAGTTTGGCGTTTTACAAGCCTGCATATAAACCTGATCAGGCTTAAATGTTTCCATATGACGCTTACCCCAGATAGCTGCATTTTGTTGTTGAGGAGAGCCTGCCAAACGGCCACCAATTGACTTAGTTAACTCTCTTAATAAGTCATAGGCTTTGCCATTTTTCATGATCTCGTCGGACATCATTTTAATAGTCGTACTGTCTGTCTTGGATTGCGCCTGTACCATCAATGGAAGGGCAAAAAGGAAAAGTAAAATTTTACGCATAATGATCTTGTTTTAACATTCAAATAATTTATTAAATATAACTAAACTTTATCGATTATTTAGTTGTTCTTTGTAGTCACAATAGCTCAAAATGAAGATTGGAATAGTTTGTTATCCTACATTTGGTGGTAGTGGTGTATTAGCCACAGAACTTGGAAAAGCTTTAGCAGATAAAGGACATGAAATCCATTTTATTACCTATCAACAACCAGTGCGTTTAAATGGTTTTCACGAAAATATCTTTTACCACGAGGTAAGGGTTCCTACCTATCCATTGTTTGACTTCCCTCCCTATGAATTAGCATTAGCGAGTACGATGGTGGATGTGATTTTAAACCATGACTTGGATTTAATCCATGCGCATTATGCTATACCACATGCTTCTGCGGCTTATACTGCAAAACAAATTGTGAAACAAAAAACAGGTAGATTGGTGCCAGTGATTACCACTTTACATGGCACAGATATCACACTAGTTGGACGAGATAAAACATACGAACCAGTAGTGACTTTTTCTATCAATGAAAGTGACGCGATTACTGCAGTGTCCGAAAACTTAAAGCAAGAAACCTTAAAACATTTTGAGATCCGAAAGGAAATTGAAGTGATTCATAATTTTGTGGACTTAAAAAGATTCAATAAAAAGCCATTGACTGCTTTTAAAAAAGTAATCTCTTCACATGACGAAAAAATTGTGGTGCATGCATCCAATTTTAGAAAATTAAAAAGGATTGATGATGTGATGGAAATCTTTAAAAATATTCACGCAGCAACACCTTCAAAATTACTCATGGTAGGTG
The DNA here is from genome assembly GCA_945860605.1 of Chitinophaga pinensis. Classification (GTDB taxonomy): domain Bacteria; phylum Bacteroidota; class Bacteroidia; order Chitinophagales; family Chitinophagaceae; genus Sediminibacterium; species Sediminibacterium pinensis_D. The sequence continues at coordinate 24,789 of CAMAQL010000017.1, read as the reverse complement.
ATGGGCCAGAACGTCCAATTGCCGAAGACTTAGCAAGACAATATGGGATTGAATCGGATGTGCGCTTTTTAGGTAAGCAAGAACAGATGGAAGATATTTTAGCAGTGAGTGATTTATTCTTATTGCCTTCTGAATATGAAAGTTTTGGTTTAGTGGCATTAGAGGCAATGGCTTCCAGTGTGGCTGTGATTAGTTCCAATGCTGGAGGATTAGGCGAAATTAATATTGATGGAAAAACAGGCTATACCGCAAATGTGGGCGACGTGGCTACGATGAGCGAAAGAGCAATTCAGCTTTTAAAAGATGATGCGCAACTAAAAACATTTAAGCATAACGCATTAGAGCAAGCTAAATTATTTGATATCCACCATATCATCCCGATGTACGAAAACTTATATAGACGTTTTTGTAGGACAGGAGATTGCTAAAATTTATTTTAAATTTATTTTAAAGAATAGTTTGTTTTAAGCTACAAAGAATGGTCAATACTTTCATTGATTTTTTGCACAGCAATCGCTAATTCTTCCATGGTAATGCTCAATGGTGGCGCGATCCGAATACAATCTTCTGCAAATAAGAACCAATCTGTGATCACTCCATTTGCTACACAGTTCGCTGCAATTTTTTTAGTTAGTTCAGGGGTGGCAAATTGCAAAGACATCCAAAGTCCTTTATGTTTTTTATCCAAGATGGCAGGATGCGTTAATGTTTCTGCTAAATATGTTTCTTTCATTTTTACTTCATCCATCCAACCCGATTCAAGCAATACTTCTAAGCCAGCCTTGCCAGCTGCACAAGCAACAGGATTTCCACCAAATGTAGTGATATGGCCTAATACAGGATCATAGGTTAGTGTACCCATCATAGCTGGTGAACTAATGAATGCCCCTAAAGGCAAGCCTGCTCCTAATGCTTTTCCTGTTAATAAAATATCAGGTACCACGCCATATTGTTCAAAAGCAAATAAGCTACCAGTTCTTCCAAAACCTGATTGAATTTCATCAAAGATCAATAAAATACATAGCGCATCGCATTTAGCCCTTAATGCTTTTAACCATGTAGCAGATGCAGCTGTGATACCAGTTTCGGCTTGTACAGGTTCCAACATCACACAGGCTACATGATGATCAATCAAATCAATATCCTCCATATTATTATATCTAAGATGCAACACATCTGGTAATAACGGACGATACGCGTTTCTAAAATATTCATCCCCCATCACACTTAAAGCGCCTTGTGTACTTCCATGATAAGCACCCTCAAAGGCAATCATTCTTGTACGCTTTGTAACACGCTTGGCTAATTTCATGGCACCCTCTGCCGCTTCTGCCCCACTATTGGTAAAATAAATGGATTGTAAATTTTCGGGCAATAAGGATAATAAAGCCTTTGCATATTGTACCTGTGGTGATTGAATGAATTCCCCATACACAATCACATGCATGTATTGTTTTATTTGCTGCTCTATTGCTGCAATCACTTTTGGATGACTATGTCCAATATTGCAAACACTGAATCCTGCAATCAAATCGATATAAGCTTTGCCTTCGGTATCGTGAATATAAATGCCTTCGGCGCGAGCGACTTCGAGCCCAATAGGCTTAGGTGAAGTTTGAGCTAAATGCTGTAAAAAAAATTGTCTATTGTTTAATCTGGACATTCGGTATAAATTGCAGTACAAAAGTCGCATTTTTATGGCAACCATACTACCCGTTAACGGAAAACTACCTCAAATAGGTGAAAATTGTTTTATTGCACCCAACGCCACCATTGTGGGCGAAGTGAGCATGGGCGCTGATTGTTCTGTATGGTTCAATGCGGTGATTCGCGGTGATGTGCATTTTATCAAAATGGGCGATAAAGTGAATGTACAAGATGGTGCCATTATTCATTGCACTTATCAAAAACACCCCACCACCATTGGTAATAATGTGTCGATTGGTCACAATGCTATGGTACACGGTTGTACCATTCATGACAATGTATTAATAGGTATGGGAAGTATTGTGATGGATGCCTGTGTGGTACATTCCAATGCCATCATTGCAGCTGGAGCCGTTGTATTAGAAGGAACCATTGTAGAGGCTGGAAGTATTTATGCTGGCGTGCCTGCAAAAAAAGTAAAGATGGTTTCCGAAGAATTAATTCATGGCGAGATCAATCGAATCTCTAATAATTATGTGCAATATGCTTCTTGGTTTAGTGACTATAACGATGCGCCAGATGCTACCAAGAAAGTTAGCGAATAAAAAAAGTCTAGTATTTTTTTTCTTCAATCCCATGCCATAAATCTACATAGCTAAAAAAGCGTGCTTCCGAAATCAATCCTTTTTCCACTGCAGCTTTCACAGCGCAGCCTGGCTCATTAATATGTTGACAATTGTTAAATTGACAACCCTGCATCCTGGCCCTCATTTCGGGAAAATATTGTGCCAATTCTTCTTTCTCTAAATTCACCAATCCTAATTCACGCATGCCCGGTGTATCAATCACAGCGCCTCCTCCAGGGTAATCATACATTTGCGCAAAAGTCGTCGTATGCATCCCTTTCCCACTCCATCCACTCACTTCTTGTGTCGTTAATTCAAGGTCTGGAAATAAATAATTAATTAAGGAAGATTTACCCACTCCACTATGTCCACTTACTAAAGTCGTTTTGTTTTTCAATAACGCATCCAATGGTTCAAGGCCCATTTTTTGTTCTATGCTTATTAAAAATACTTGATATCCTACTGCCTCATACATTGATTTTAATTCGGCATACCTTTCTAACTCCTCGGGGCCATAAATGTCGGCTTTATTGAACACGATGATGGCAGGAATGTGAAACGCTTCACAAGACACCAAAAATCGGTCTATAAAACCCTGTGATGTCTTAGGAGATTTTAATGTTGCTAATAAAATAGATTGATCCATATTAGAGGCAATAATATGTTGTTGCCTTTTATTATGGGGAGACTGCCTGGCCACATAATTGTCTCTTACTGCTATAGTATGAATCATCACCGCCTGCTCAGCATCCTCTTCCATGGCGCAATCCACCCAATCGCCCACTGCAATTGGATTGGTAGAAGTAATGGCGTCCAATTTAATGACCCCCTTAATTCGGGCCTGAGAAAATTGGCCATTTTCTAGCTTTACGCTATACCAACTACCGGTAGATTTATAGATCCTTGCTTTCATGAAAAACGAAGATAATCAAAGCATCCACAAAATCAATATCTTTGCCCTATGAGTGAATATGAACACGATAAAATAGTACCCTATGCAGCAAGTCAGGCTGCCAAAAAGGAACAGGTTGCTTCCATGTTTGACCATATTGCAAAAAGATATGATTTTTTAAACCGATTTCTAAGCTTAGGGATTGACCAAGGATGGCGTAAGAAAGCCATTGCTTATTTTGGTCAACAAAAAATCAACCATTTACTAGATATCGCTACTGGAACAGCCGATATGGCTTTGATGGCTAACAAAACAATTGCACCAAAAAAAATTACTGGTATCGATATTTCAGAAGGTATGATGCAATACGGAAGAATAAAAATTACAGATAAAGGATTGAGTGATCGCATTCAATTAATTACTGGAGACAGTACCGCTATCCCTTTTGAAGACCAAAGCTTTGATGCAGCGATGGTGGCTTTTGGTGTTCGTAATTTTGCTAATTTAGAAAAAGGATTGAGTGAAATTTACAGGGTCTTGCAACCTGGAAGTAAATTAGTTATTCTTGAGTTTTCTCAACCAAGTAGTTTTTGGTTCAAGCCTATTTATCAATTTTATATGAACTGGGTTACACCTACTATTGGTAAATTATTTTCAGGCAACAGAGCCGCCTACCAGTATTTAAATGATAGTGTGATTGCTTTTCCAGAAGGTGCGGCATTCATTCATATATTTGAACAAGTTGGATTTAAACAAGTCATTCAGAAAAAATTAACCTTAGGCATATGCAGTATTTATTGCGGAAAAAAATAAGCTACACCATCATAAGCTTATGCATAAGCAGTGCTGCCTTGGCACAAAGTGGTGAAGTGTTTCGTCCTGACCATGACGAACTTCCTTATTATTTTGGAATGAGTATTGGATTTAGCAATAACTATTTAGCATTCAATAGGGCAAATCGTTTTTTGGCTACTATCACCCCAACTAGTATTGTCGATCCAAATAGCATCACAGAAATTAATGCAATTAATAACCTCTATTACAATCTGGGACTAGTAGGCACTTTAAGATTAAGCAAGCATGTTTTATTAAGAGCTAACCCCACTTTATTAATTATTGGTACAAAAAATGTCATTGATTTTAAAGTGAAGGCGACTCCAAATTTGAGTCAGAAATTAAATGTATCATCAAGTATCATTCATCTTCCTTTGGCATTTAAATTTCAATCAGATAGGTATAACGGCTTCAGATATGCAAATTTAATGAGGCATTATATTTTGGTGGGCGGGAAATTTGATTTTGACTTAGCAAGCAATAAAGCAAGTAAGGTTATGACTCCGTCAACAGGTATTTCGGTTTTGCCTAACACATACCCAAGTGTATTAAAAGGGACAGACGTAGGTGCTGAAATTGGAGTTGGATTGAGTTTTTACCTGAGGTATGCCACCATTTCTCCTGAAGTTAAATTTAGTTATGGACTGAAAGACCTAAACCAATTAAATAGCAGCTATCCCTTGATGAATACCCTTGATAAAGTGAGTTCTAATTTTGTCTATTTCACTATTCATATAGAAAACTAAAAATACTTTTATGTCAAACTACTTAATTAAAAATACCACCATCGTCAATGAAGGTCGTCGCTTTGTAGGGGATGTTTTGATAAAAGACGGAAGGATAGAAAAAATAGCAAGAACGATTGAACCAACCTATGCCGTAGAAGAGATCAATGGTGAAGGCCAATTTCTTTTACCTGGCGTGATAGATGATCAAGTGCATTTTAGAGAACCAGGCCTGACCCATAAAGCCAATATTTATACCGAAGCAAAAGCAGCTGTAGCGGGTGGCACGACTAGTTTTATGGAAATGCCCAATACCAATCCTCCTGTATTTACACAGGAATTATTAGAAGATAAATACCAGATTGCGGCTTCAAATGCATTGGCGAACTATTCATTTTTTATGGGCACTTCCCAGGACAATGTAGAAGAGATTTTAAAAACCAATGCAAAGAAAAATGAAGTTTGTGGTGTAAAAATTTTCATGGGATCCTCTACCGGTAATTTATTAGTAGACAACCCAATTGTCTTAGAGCGCATCTTTGAAGGATCTGAATTGTTGATTGCGACACATTGCGAAGAAGAAGCAATCATTAAAAAGAATAAAGCACATTTAGAAGCGACCAAAGCAATTTTAGAAATAAGCGACCATCCCATTATTAGAGATGTGGATGCTTGCTTTGAGTCTTCTTTTAAAGCCATCCAATTGGCTAAAAAATTTGATACAAGATTACACATATTGCATATCAGCACTGCCAAAGAATTACAATTATTCTCTAATCTTAAACCATTAGCGGAAAAACGCATTACTGCAGAAGTTTGTGTGCATCATTTACATTTTACAGCAGATGATTATGCTGCAAAGGGAAATTTAATCAAATGTAACCCAGCCATTAAAGCAGCAGAAAATAAAACGGCATTATGGGAAGGCTTATTGAATGATCAACTAGATATTATAGCTACAGACCATGCGCCACATACCTGGGAAGAAAAGCAAGAGGCCTATGTAAATGCGCATGCAGGACTACCTTTAGTGCAACATGGCTTGATGCTGATGCTAAAATATGTGCATGAAGGCAAACTAAGCATGGAAAAAATGGTGGAGAAAATGAGCCATGCTGTTGCCACTTGTTTTCAAATTAAGGAAAGAGGCTTTATTAGAGAAGGCTATTATGCAGATCTGGTACTTGTAAAAGAATTGCCTTATACGGTTACCAAAGAAAATTTATTGTACAAATGCGGATGGAGTCCATTTGAAGGCACGCAGTTTCCTTATAGCATTCAATCTACTTTTGTAAATGGCCACCTTGTTTACCATCATGGTCAGTTCAACGAAGCACAAAAAGGAAGTAGAATCCAGTTCACAAGAAGTTAAATGCAGGTAGATAAAACAACGATACTTGATATTGGGCTATTGGACAACAACGAGTCTATAGGACTAGCTAGTCATTTAGATTTTTGTAAAACAAATGGCGGCAAAGCAAAATGGATGCAGCTGATTACGCATCCTTTAGACACCAAGTATGCCATTGAATCAAGACAATCCGCCCTAAAAAATTTTTTAGCAGAGAAAGCCTTTCTGGACCAAATGAAAATTTCTAATGGGACTTGTTTGGTCATTGATCAATTTTATGGGAATAGCTTTTCGCCCATCCCTAAGCAAATCGGTTTACTAGGCGCTTATTGGTATCAATTTTGGAATAAAACAGATTTTGCCCTAATTGCTTATTCAGTGCACCATTTAATCACTTTTGTCCAAGCACTGGACCAGTGGCTTAAGGTGTTTGAGCCTTATTCAAATAACACTGAATTAAATGCATTGATAGCACCTATCAAAAAAAATATAAAGCAATTAGATTGTCTAAACTGTAATGTTGACAACTTAAAAAAAGATCCTCAAGCAGTATTAGAGTTGGGCTATTTTTTTTACTACCAGTACAAAGCACAATTAAAAAATTTACAAAACCATTTCTATGTGGTAGATGCCTATTATAGTATGGCCACAGCGATGCAGGAATACGGGTTCAACTTTCCAGAATGGGTGGATCAATCGAGTCCGATGATTGAATTTGAGGACGCCGTGCATCCGCTGGTAACCAATGCAGTTGGGAATAATTTGAGCTTAACCGCTGAATCCCATTTTTTATTCTTAACTGGCGCAAATATGGCCGGCAAAAGTACTTTTATAAAAACAGTTGGATTACTAGCCTATCTAGCTCATATTGGAATGGGTGTGCCAGCAAAAAAATGCAAGCTCACTATCTTAGATGGACTGATTACCAATCTAACCACTGCAGACAATGTACTCAAAGGAGAAAGTTATTTCTTTAATGAAGTACAACGCATTAAACATACTTTAACGCAGGTCATGGATGGAAAAAAATACCTAGTACTTATAGACGAATTATTCAAAGGAACCAATATCATTGATGCGATGAAGTGTAGTGCAAAAGTAATTGAAGGCTTGCAAGCTTTAAATCAATCCTTATGTATTTTATCTACGCATTTATATGAAATAAGTGAACCATTGAAGGTCTACCCGCATATTCAATTTTATTATTTTGAAACTGCAGTGATTGATAAAACATTAATTTTTAATTACAATTTGAAAAAAGGAGTAAGTCAGGATAGACTTGGCTACCTCATTTTGGAAAGAGAAGGGGTTGTGGAGTTGATTGAACGTATAAATACTTAAATACGGTTTCAATTTTTTGCTATTTTTCAAAAAAACATGCTCGTAAAAACTAGAGGTGCTTGCTTATTTGGCATGGATGCCATTGGTATACATGTAGAAGTCAATGTGAGTATGGGTCAAGGCTATTGTATTGTTGGGCTTCCGGATACAGCAGTTAAAGAAAGTTTACACCGAACAGAAATCGCGATTAAGGCCAACGGATTTCAGATGCCAAGAACAAAATTGGTCATCAATTTAGCGCCAGCTGATATTAAAAAAACGGGGCCTGCTTTTGACCTCCCCATTGCCATTGGTATCCTTGCAGCATCGGACCAAATAGTCAACTCAAGCGTGTTGACACAGTTTTTAATGATGGGTGAGCTTAGTTTAAACGGGGCAATTCAGCCAATCAAAGGAGTACTCGCCATGGCCATCTATGCCAAGGAAGCTGGCTTAGACGGATTGATCATTCCAGCACAAAACGCAGCCGAGGCATCCCTTATTGAAGGACTCAAAGTGTATGCTTTTAATCACCTCACCGAAGTCACTCAGTTTTGTAATCATCCAGAATCCTTTAGCCCTTTTCAAAAAAATGATTCAGATAAAGAGACAGCACCCATCATTTACCCCGAAGACTTTGCTTTTATCAAAGGGCAGTTTCAAGCAAAAAGAGCGATTGAAATAGCTGCTGCAGGAGGACATAACTTAATTATGGTTGGGCCTCCAGGTGCAGGAAAAACATTGTTAGCAAAGACTAGTATTAGTATCCTGCCAACAATGAGCCACAAGGAAACGCTAGAAACAAGTAAAGTGTATAGCTTGATTGGTAAATTGTCTCCTCCTTCTGGATTAATGCATACTCGTCCTTTTAGAAATCCACATCATTCCCTATCAGCCATTGCATTAGTGGGTGGCGGATCCATTCCTCAGCCAGGTGAAATTTCAATGGCACATAACGGTGTCTTATTTTTAGATGAGCTGCCTGAATTTAGCAGAGCGGCTATCGAAATTTTACGCCAACCCATGGAGGCAGGTTTTGTGACCATCTCTAGGTCTAGACAAACTGTTGAGTTCCCAAGTAGATTTATGCTTTTTGCCTCCATGAATCCTTGTCCTTGCGGGTATTTTAATCATCCACAAAAAGCCTGTATATGCAGTCCCAGTGTTGTAAGAAAATACTTACATAAAATTTCGGGACCCTTGTTAGACAGGATTGATTTACAAATTGAAGTGGTGCCCGTGAGTTACGAGGAGCTCACCAACCATGCTAAACCAGAAAACTCAGTGACCATTCGAGAAAGGGTACAAAAGGCAAGAACCATTCAATTAAAACGATTTATCCAGCGTTCAGCTATCATTACCAATGCACAAATGCAATCTTATGAATTAAAAAATTGGGCGAAATTAGATGATGCTTCTGCTAAATTATTAAAAATGGCTATGGAACAATTCCACCTGAGTGCAAGAGCTTATGATCGGATCATCAAAGTAGCACGCACTATCGCAGATTTAGACGGGTCAAAAGATATTCAAAATCAGCATATTAGTGAATCCATTCAATACAGGATGCTAGACCGAGCAGCATGGGGTCAGGCTTATTAATATTTTCTTAATATTGGCCTGTCTTTAGCATCACTAAAGTACATGCTTCTATCGTGGAGATATTTGCCGCATGTGCTAATTCAACTAATCTAGGATTTTCAGTTCCTGGATTGAAAATGATCCGATCTGGTTTTAGCGCAATAATCTGATCATAATATTCGACTTGTGCATTAGGCCCTAAATACAAAGTCAAACTCGCTATGGAGCCGGTTTTTGGCCAGTCTTGCACAATAGGCAAAGATTGAATCATGCCTTTTTTAATCCCATATGGATAAACTGCATGTCCTTTTTCTAATAGCATCACCGTAGCCATATAACTGTATCTTTCGGGGTTAGTTGATGCCCCTAAAACCATGGTAACACTTGTTTGCATAAAGCAAATCTATTATTAAAAATTTAAATTGTTTTTATTTTGTTACAATAAAAGAATGTAATTTTATAAAAATCAAAAATCCTTAAAAAACATACGTTTATGGCAAGCAAGAAAAAAGCAAAAGCAAAGAAAGCAGTAGCGAAAAAAGCAGTAGCTAAGAAGGCACCTGCGAAAAAGAAAGCAGCTCCTAAAAAGAAGACCGCTCCTAAAAAAGCAGTAGCAAAGAAAGCGCCTGCAAAAAAGAAAGCAGCTCCTAAAAAGAAGACCGCTCCTAAAAAAGCAGTAGCAAAGAAGGCGCCTGCAAAAAAGAAAGCAGCTCCTAAAAAGAAGACCGCTCCTAAAAAAGCAGTAGCGAAAAAAGCACCTGCTAAAAAGGTTGTTGCAAAGAAAGCAGTAGCAAAGAAGGCAGTAGCTAAAAAGTCGGTAGCGAAGAAGGCACCTGCTAAAAAGAAGACAGCTCCTAAGAAAGTAGTCGCTCCAGTTGCAGCCCCAGTGGTAGCTCCTGTTGTTACACCTTCACTTTTTGAGACTCCAGGTACGGATAACAATCCAACAGCTTAATTAAAATAGCTTTATATAAATCCCGCTTTATGCGGGATTTTTTATGTCAAATCAAAAAATTCAACAAAAAAAGCCCCGCGAAATTCGCGGGGCTTTTTTAATATCATTAGAGTAGAAATAAATAAGCGCTTAAATTTTCTTAAGCGCTTATTTATTAAACGAACATTCTTATAGGTTCTTCTAAATAGCTCTTTAAAGTTTGCAAGAAAGCAGATCCTGTTGCACCATCCACTACTCTATGGTCACAACTTAATGTTACATTCATCACATTGCCTGGTACTATTTGACCATTCTTTACTACAGGCTCTTGCGCAATGCCACCTACCGCTAGGATACAAGCATCTGGTGGGTTGATAATTGCCGTGAATGAATCTATTCCAAACATGCCTAAATTAGAAATGGTGAAAGTACTTCCTTCCCAATCTGAAGGTTGTAATTTTTTATCTTTTGCTTTTTTAGCAAACTCTTTGACTGATACACTTATTTCATCCAAAGAAAGTCCGTCTGCAAAACGAAGTACAGGAACTAGTAATCCTTCGTCTACAGCAACTGCAATACCAATATTCACATGGTGGTTTTCACGAATCACATCGCCTAACCAACTGCTATTTACTTTTGGATGTTGTTTTAAAGCAAGGGCTACCGCCTTAACAATAAAATCGTTGAAGCTAATTTTAACTGGTGCTGTTTCATTCACGACTGTTCTAGCAGCAATGGTCGCATCCATGTTAATTTTCATAGTTAGATAAAAATGCGGCGCTGTAAATAAACTTTCGCTTAAACGTCTTGCAATGGTTTTACGCATTTGAGAAACGGGTGTATCTACAAAACTTACTTGACCAACAAAATTAGTATTTCTTGGGGCTGCTGCTCTTGCAACACTAGCAGTATCGCTTGGCGTATAATTTTCTAAATCTGTTCTTGTAATTCTTCCATACTCACCAGTGCCTTGAACATATTTTAAATCTATCCCTTTTTCTTTAGCAATTTTTTTAGCTAAGGGAGAAGCAAAAATTCTTCCTTCATTCACTACTTGCGCTGAAGCAGGACTTACAGGAGTCGCTTTAGGCGTAGGTGCAGCTTGAGGAGTAGATGTTGCTTGCGCAGCTCCACCTTTTAATGCAGCTACAATTGGTGCGATGTTTAAACCTTGTTGTCCAATGATACAAAGCAAATCATTCACTAAAATCTTTTCTCCTGCTTGAGCACCTTGGTATAATAAAATTCCGTCTTTATAAGATTCCAATTCCATCGTTGCCTTATCGGTTTCGATGTCTGCTAATACTTCTCCTTTTTTAACTGTATCTCCTATTTGCTTATGCCATCCTGCAATCACCCCTTCGGTCATGGTATCACTCAATCTTGGCATCAATACCACTTCTTCCATTGCTGAAAAATCTGCAGTTGGAGCAGCAGTCGCTGCCGCTGCAGGTACATCTAAAGTTTCAACAGGAATAGGCGCATTTGCAGCACCTGTATTTTGAGCAACCAAAGCAGTCACGTCTTCACCTGCTTTTCCAAAAATGGCCAATAAATCGTTGACTTGTAATTTTCCACCACGTGGCGTTCCTATGTGCAATAAAACACCGTCTTGATAGCTCTCCAATTCCATGGTTGCTTTATCCGTTTCTATTTCGGCTAACAAATCGCCTTTTTTTACGGTATCCCCCACATTCTTGTGCCAAGCCGCAACAACACCTTCGGTCATGGTATCACTTAAACGGGGCATTAATATTACTTCTGCCATAGGTAAAAAGCTAATTTGTAATTGAGTGGTGAAATTACGCTAAAAATGTATTTTTTCCCACCGAAATAGGCAATTTTATAGCAAATAAGGTCAATTTAAGGCAGATAAAAATAAATCCTAGATGGCTTACTGTCCTTGCGCTAAACTATATGCTTTTTTATCACCCCACATGCTCAAGATTTCAACTGAACTGATCCGAAAATCTTTTGATAGTTCGGTATACAAATCTAAGACATCAGATTGGGTAAGCGGAGTAGTTGCTTCGGTTTCAAATCGAATACGATATTGATTCACAAGATTGGTAAAAACAGAACCAGTTGGCCAAACCTGTGTTCCTCTATTTGAAATTGTCACCAATTTTAATTGGTCTTTTTCTTGTTTAATTGCTACAGCAGCCAACTCATTTGGTTGTAATGTTGTTTCAATAAAGAAATCTGCTCCTACAATTTTATGCGCTTCATTTTTTGAACTTAGCAACATAGGGTTTTTTGTAATGGCACTATTGGTTGGTACAAAATTAAAATCTGGTAAACTTGGTTTAGGATTTTGTATTGGTTGTTTGCCAAAATTATCAATGATCGTCTGTGCAAAAACAGTCGTATTCACTGAGGGAATAGACTTGTCTCCAAAATCACCAGTATGCACGCCCGACTCCAATGTATACAATAATGCATTTTCAATCATCACAGCTTTTTCCATCATACCTAAATGGCGCAACATATTCAATCCACTCAATAATAAAGAGGTAGGATTCGCAATATTTTTTCCAGCAATATCTGGTGCAGTGCCATGTACTGCTTCAAAGATAGAAATATGATCTCCAATATTTGAAGATGGCGCAAAACCAAGTCCACCAACTAATCCAGCGCATAAGTCACTCACTATATCTCCTTGTAAATTGGTTAACACAATTACATCAAACAAGTCAGGACGACTTACTAGTTTCATACATAAATCATCTACAATAATATCATCTGATTTTAAATTTGGATACTCTTTTGCGATCTCATTAAATACTTCCAAGAATAGACCATCCGTTAACTTCATGATATTGGCCTTATGTCCACAAGTAACTCTTCTTGCACCTTTTTTCTGAGCCATTTCAAATGCATAACGAATCACCTGTTCACTTCCGCCTCTAGTAATGAATCTTCTAGCAATGGCTACATCTTGAGTTAACATGTGTTCGATACCACCATATGTGTCTTCAATATTTTCACGCACAATGGTCAAATCGATATTGATGCCTGCTTTACTAAAAACCGTATCTACTCCACTTAAAGTTTGAAATTTTCTATCATTTGCATAAGTGTTCCATGTTTTTCTTGCTGTTACGTTGACACTTTTAACGCCCTTACCCTTTGGGGTTTCCATTGGGCCTTTAAAAAGGATGCCCAATTTTTCAATCGCCTCTTTAGCTTCTGGCGTCATTCCAATACTAAAGCCTTTATCAAATACCCATTTCCCCATATCTACATACTGATACTCTAATGGTAATTTAGCTGCATCGAATATGCCAATGACTGCTTCCATAATCTCTGGACCGATTCCGTCACCTTTAGCTACAGCTATCTTCATTTTAGTCAGTTTTTATAGTAAAAAATGGTTTTGTACCTACATTTTGCAAACGCTTCCGCAAAGTTAGGTGAGTTCCTCCTGCTTAAAAAAAAATAGCCTAACTTTTTGGGCAAGCTGAGTAAAATATTTCCTAAATTTATCCCGCAGTATACTCTGCAAGTTACTTTTGATCATAACGGTCATGATTTCTACAATTTCTGAAGGCATAGAAGTAAGTGTTGAAACCTTTTACCAAAAAGATTATAGCAACCCTTTACAGCAAGATTTTATGTTTGCTTATCGCATTACGATCGAAAACCACAACTCATTTCCAGTAAAATTACTACGTAGATTTTGGGAGATATTTGACAGCAATGGAGAACACAGAGTGGTAGAAGGCGAAGGCGTGGTGGGCGTGCAACCTTTAATTATGCCCGGAAAGCAGTATCAATATGTAAGTGGTTGTAATCTAAAAACCGAATTAGGTAAAATGCAAGGTTATTACAACATGGAAAATATTGAAAACAGGGAAGCTATCCAGGTTAAAATTCCTGCTTTCAAAATGATTGCACCTGTTAAATTAAATTAAGCCACACGGTGAAAGGCTTAAAATATTTTATTTTATATATAAATTATTTTTTAGGACTAAAAATCAACAGGAGCTTGATCAAAGATGGTCTTAGCAGGGGTTTTCAATAATCGATTGAGATCGTTTTTTGACTTTCCTTTTTGTTGGTTCATCCAAGATTCTACAATTAGATAGCCAATATACTTACCTACATTACCCGGTATGTCTTCTCCAAAGTAATCATTATACGGCGCTTCTCTTAAAATCGCTGAAGTCAAATTCGGGTCCACAGAAAAAAGTCTGTTTTGGCTTGATAAAAATGTCCAAATATCTCCTTTATTTTCTTGGATTGCTTTTAACTGATTGCCTGTGTAGCCCAATAACAGTGTATCCGAAGCAGTTGGTATACATTGTCCGAGTATATATTGACGCTTTCCTATTTCAATCATTTGTTCAATTAACTGTTTCCCATTCATTTCTAAAACATCATAATCGTTCAATATATTTTGTATAGAATTCACTACAATATATTCAGGCGCGAATTGACGACTAATATAAGTTGGGTAGATGGTATTAATTTGTTCCGAGTAGTACCAGCTTGACTCCGCACCCATATACAATTGCATACCAATGGCAAGTCCATCTTTAGTCACCACGTTCCCATAAGTTTCGAGTGGCCCTATAAAATAAATGATTTGTGTTGGTAAATTATATGCTGGAAAATAGTAATGAAATCTTTTTAATGCATCTGTAATCTCTGGAGTTGCTTTTATAGATGCTTGAACTTTTGTTGTGGCTTGATAGATTGGGAGATAGGCCTTGTAAAAAGCCAATATCTTTTTGGCCTCTTTTTTTGAAGACAGCATCAGAATTCGGTTAAAATAATCTGCAGAAAATTGTGGGTGCGCTTGGACTAATTTGGCTAAATCTGACTCAAAATGCAAGGTATCCATGGCAAAGAAGGCACTGTCAAATCGAATTGCTCTGATAGTTGGTGTGGGCGCATATATGGCAGGATCTTGAGGTGCCGTATTACAGGCTCCAAGGGTAAGGCCAATCCATCCATAAATTAAAGCAGTTAATCGCATCCCCGAAAGTACAAAAAAAGCGAGTTTATTTCTTTTAAAAACCGACCTTTGGTCCATGAAAATTTGTATCGCCCAACAGAATTATCATATTGGCAATTTCGAGGCTAACACAAAACAGATTTTGGATGCTATTGAGAGCGCAAAGCAACAAGGTGCTGATTTAATTTTATTTAGCGAAATGAGTGTCTGTGGTTATCCTGCTAGAGACTTTGTGGAGTTCAATGATTTTATCAATCAATGTTATGCTAGTGTAGATGCCATTAGAAAAGTGGCAGACACCATTGGTGTGTTAATTGGTGCGCCAGCACACAATACCAATGAAAAAGGGAAACCTTTGTACAACGCAGCATTTTTTTTATACGATCAAAAAATACAAGCAGAGATTCATAAAACATTATTACCTACTTATGATGTATTTGACGAGAATCGATATTTTGAACCAGCTAGCGAATGGAAAGTAGTTCCCTTCAAAGGAAAGCAGCTGGCGATCACCATTTGTGAAGACATTTGGAATCTTGGAGACAATCCATTGTACACGGTTTGCCCCATGGATCAAATGATGCAACAGGCTCCAGATATTTTACTCAATCTAAGTGCCTCTCCATTTGATTATACCCATGACGAAGACCGAAAAGCTACTATTAAATCAAATGTAGTTAAATACAAAAAACCTTTATTCTATTGCAACGCCATTGGAAGTCAAACAGAAATCGTATTTGATGGCGCTTCTTTAGTTTTTGATAAGGATGCTAATTTATGTGGTGCCTTACCAATGTTTGAATCTGCTATGCAAATTTTTGAATGCAATGATGATGGAACCATCAATGCGCCAATCCTTGAACCAGCAGCATCTGTTCCAAGTAAGGAATTGAATCCTGCTAGTCTAGTGCCCGCATTGAACATCGACCAAGTATATAAAGCATTGGTATTAGGCGTGAAGGATTATTTTAATAAGATGGGTTTTAAAAAAGCAATCCTAGGCTCTTCTGGCGGTATTGACTCCGCTGTAACCCTTGCCATTGCTTGTGAAGCATTAGGTAAAGAAAATGTGTATGCCATTTTAATGCCTTCGCCCTACTCCACTCCGCATTCTGTAGAGGATGCTGTTGAGTTAAGTAAGAACTTAGGTAACCCATATGATATCATTGCCATTAAGGATGTCTATGAAAGTTTTATACATACATTGAAACCTGTTTTTAAAGACCTGCCCTTCTCATTAGCCGAAGAAAATATCCAAAGCAGATCGAGAGGGAATCTACTCATGGCCATTGCAAATAAATTTGGATATGTATTATTGAACACCTCAAATAAAAGTGAATTGGCAACAGGCTATGGCACATTATATGGAGATATGGCAGGAGGATTGGGCGTATTGGGTGATTGTTATAAATTACAAGTGTACGAATTGGCCAACTACATTAATTCAGTAAAAGAAATCATCCCAACAAATATTATTGAAAAAGCGCCAAGTGCAGAATTAAGACCAGATCAAAAAGACAGTGACAGCTTACCAGACTATGCCTTGTTGGATCAAATTTTATATCAATACATAGAAAAACGTGCAGACCCTGCAATCATTAAAGCACTCGGGTTTGATGCAGCATTGGTAGACCGTATACTGAAAATGGTGAATACCAATGAGTATAAACGTAATCAATTTTGTCCTATCATTCGCATATCGCCAAAAGCATTCGGCGTAGGAAGAAGAATGCCTATTGTTGGAAAATATTTAAATTAAAATATGAAAAACAAAACTTGGATCTGCTTAGCATGTGTTTTACTTTTTTTAAGCTTAAACACTGTGGCACAAAAAACAGCACCTATATTACCAGGCGCTTACCAAACTGCACAATATTTGCCCCTTTTAAAAAATAAAAGAGTGGGTTTGTTTACCAACCACACTGCTACTGTAGGTAAAAAACATTTGATAGATACTTTGCTAGCAAGTGGAATTCAAATACAAAAAGTATTTACACCAGAACATGGCCTTAGAGGAACAGCAGACGCAGGAGAAAAAACCAAGGACGGTGTAGATGAAGCCACTGGGGTAAAGATTGTCTCACTCTATGGAAAAAAATATGGACCAAGTGAAGCAGACCTTATGGATGTAGATGTATTGTTGTTTGATATACAAGATGTAGGCACACGTTTTTATACTTATATCTCCTCGCTACAATATTATATGGAAGCGGCATGGGCCAATAATAAGCCCTTGGTTATTTTAGATCGCCCAAATCCAAATGGGCACTATGTGGATGGTCCTGTATTAGAAAAACCCTTTAGTAGTTTTGTTGGTAAGAAGCAGATCCCCACTGTATATGGCATGACTATTGGCGAATATGCTAAAATGTTAGTAGGGGAAAAATGGTTAACAGCACCAGCCGACAGCAATATCAATAAAGCAGCAAGTCCGCTTCAAATCACGGTGATTGGATGTAAGAATTATGACCACAAATCCATGTACACTTTTAATATTGCGCCGTCTCCAAATTTACCAGACATGAATGCCATCTATTGGTATCCAACCACCTGTTTAATAGAAGGGTCGGTGATGAGTGAGGGCCGCGGCACTGCGCATGCATTTGCGCATATTGGTCACCCAATTATTCAAGGCAAAAGTTTTAGCTTTATTCCTGGGCCAAGAACGGGGGCCATGAGTTCAAAATTATATGGACAAACCTGCTATGGCTGGGATTTAAGCAAGCAACAAGCACCTAATAAAATTGATCTAGATTTAATCATCGAGATGTACCAAGCATTCCCTGTAAAAGATAGTTTTTTTATTGAGCCTAAATCAAAATTAGCCACCGACTACTTCTTTAATAAATTAGCAGGTAACGCAGTATTGATGGAGCAATTAAAATCAGGTCAATCTGCTGCAAGCATCAGAGCTAGCTGGCAACCAGGACTAACCGCATTCAAGCAAATGCGTAAAAAATATTTATTGTATACCGATTTTGAATAGGCAGTATAAGATCAAACCAAACGAACGAACGAGCGAATGAATGAATGAATGAAATTAATTTTACTACATATCAAAAAAGGTCCCGAAATATCGGGACCTTTTTTTTATAAGCAATCAATCTATTCAACGATTCAAATCAATTATCCCCCAATGATTGGAATGGCTAATTGATGTACTGCATCGTTTAATTTTTTAACACCTGTTTTCTTCAATGTATCCAGCTTACTAAATTCAGCATCTACTTGTCCTTTTAACAATTCATACACACCTTGTACTTGTTGTGTTGGCGCAGTATAGCCAGACGCCGCTGATTCAAATACACCAGCAATTTTATCGTCTAAACGAATTGGGAAATTCAACACGTCTTGTCCGCTCTTTGCCTTTGTTTGGTGCAATGCTTCTTCGATTGAAGTTAAACTAGATAAGACTTCCTTTGCTTGCTTTTGGAAAGCAGAGTCTTTGGTCTTCTTCTGTAACATTCCAATTTGTGCACGCAATTCTTTGATGCTCTTTAAATTTTTCATGATCTCGCTGAAAGTGCCGGCAACTTTTAATAAGAATTGCTCCTGCGCTTTTAAGTCTGCATCGGATACTTTATAATTTGGATCGGCCACAATCGTAAATGGCATTTCGCTCACTGAATTATCGATTGTCACTTTCGCTGTGTATTTGCCTGGAGCTGCCAATACTGGGCTTGTTGAACCATTCCAAAGAATCAAACCAGTCTCTGGTTTTTCTGCTTCCTTATGATACATATTCCAAACAAAGCTTTGTAATCCAGCCTCAGTGCTTGGTCCACCTGGTTCAGAATGATTGATTGTTTTAATCACTTTTTTCTGATCATCCATGATTACAATTTCAACTTTAGAAGAATCAGTATTTGCTTTCCAGTATTTGATCACCACGCCTTTAGCAGGATTCGTTCCTACATTTGCTGGCATACTTACTGAAACGCCACGTCCTCTTCTGCCACCCATTTGTGGAGGTACGCGATAGGTATTCGCAATTGGGAATACTTGACTTGCTGTTGGAGCAGGTTGGAAGTTTTCAACAAATGACAAGTCATCTAAAACATAAATACTTCTTCCTTGTGTACCAACAATTAAGTTATGGTCCTTTATCAATAAATCAGTGATTGGCGTTACTGGAAGGTCTAATTGAAAACGCTCCCAAGATGCACCATCATTAATAGATACATACAATCCATACTCAGTTCCTGCAAACAAGACGCCCGCTTTTCTTGGACTAGCCACAATCGCTCTTGTAAAGTGCATTGGATCTATTCCATTGGTAATTTTAGTCCATGTAGCACCGTAGTCTGTTGTCTTGTAGATATAAGGCGCAAAGTCATCTAGCTTATACCTTGTTCCTGCAAAATAAGCAGTTCCTTTTCTTGTTGGATCTACTTCTACTCTGTTCCACATGATCCATTTTGGTGCATCTTTTGGTGTCACATTCGTCCATGTTTTACCACCATCTTTACTCACATTAATTAGACCATCATCACTACCTGTCCATAATAAATCTTTTTCAACAGGTGATTCTGCGGCAGTGAAAATCGTACAATAATATTCTACACTGGTGTTGTCTTGTGTAATGGGTCCACCAGAACTTTTTTGTTTTGCTTTATCATCTGTCGTTAAATCTGGAGATAACATATTCCAGCTTGCACCTTCATTTTCTGAAGAAAACAAATGGTTACCTGCAGTGTATAATTTCTTTGGATTATGCGGAGAAAAGAAGATGGGATGGTTCCATTGGAAACGATACTTCATCACTTCTGCGCCTGCACCCATTGGATTGTCTGGCCATACATTAATCACTCTATTCTCTCCCGTTTTATGATCATAGCGTGTAATTAATCCGCCATAAGATCCACCATACACGATATCGCTATTCAATGGATCAGCAACAATATAACCACTTTCGCCACCTGCAGTGACATCAAAATCGTTTTCGCCAATGAATGCACCATAAGTGCTTGACTTAATCCTGAAAGCAGAATTGTCTTGTTGTGCAGCTAAGATTCGGTAAGGGAAACTATTGTCCGTACTCAAACGATACACTTGCACCGTTGGCTGATTCATCATTGTACTCCAGTTTCTGCCAGCGTCCATACTCACTTGCGCACCACCATCATCAGACACAATCATTCTTTTTCCATTCTTAGGATCAATCCATAAATCATGGTGATCACCATGTGGTGTTCTTAATGATGTAAAACTTTTACCGCCATCAGAAGAGACCATAAAGTTTACGTTAGGACAGTATACTTTATTTTCATCTGATGGATCTACAAACACTTTGGTATAGTACCAAGCACGCTGACGAATATTATTATCACTACTTGCTAATTCCCAAGTTTTTCCTGCATCATTGGATACATACAATCCACCATTCGCATTTTCAATCAATGCATATAATTTATCGGTATTCGATTTTGCAACTGCAACACCTACAATACCCCAAACGCCCTTAGGTAATCCTTTATTATTTTTGATAGACGCCCAGGTATTTCCGCCGTCGGTACTTTTGTACATACCTGAACCAGCACCACCACTTTCTAAACTATAAGGCGTACGAATCAATTCCCAAGTACCTGCATACATGATGTCTGGGTTGCTTGGATCAATGATTAAATCACTCGCACCAGTTTGTGGGTTCACATACAATACTCTTTTCCATGTAGCGCCACCATCTATACTTTTGTACACACCTCTGTTTTCATTTGGACCAAATAAATGACCCATCACAGCAGCCCAAACAATGTCAGGATTTTTTGGATGCACAATCAAACGCACGATATGACGACCTTCTTTTAATCCAATATTCTTCCATGTCTTTCCATCATCCGTTGACTTCCACATGCCCTCTAAACCTTCACTTACATTACCACGCATAGAATTCTCCCCTTCGCCAACATAAACGATAGATTCATTCGAAGGCGCAATCGCAATGGCGCCAATGGTACCACCAAAATAGCCATCAGAAACATTTTTCCAGTTATTACCAGCATCGGTTGTCTTCCAAACACCACCGCCTGTTGCACCCATGTAAAAAGTATTTACATCAGTATACGAACCAACACCTGCTGCTGCACGTCCGCCTCTGAATGGGCCAACTAGTCTAAAACTTTGTGCTTTAATGATTGGGTCTTGTGTCAATTCAACTGGCTTGATTGTTTCAGTTGTTTTTTTCTTTTGCGCTTGTGCAGGACTCAATGAAACTAGTCCAACCAATGCTGCAAATACAAAAAGTAGTTTTTTCATAATTGAAATTTATAATGAATAATCCTTGTTTAAATAGTTAAAATAACGAGCCCTCCAATCGGAGGGCTGCGTCATTATTTAATCGCTTCTATTTCTTTGAATTTTTTAATTGGTGTTGCTTCTACTAATTTTCTAAAGTCTGCCCAATCTTTTGCAAAGAATGCATTCACTTTCGTAACAACATCAGCAGCTGCTATATTCGCTTCTGCAATGGCACGATCTTCTTGTGCACCTGGCATAGAAGTCTTACCCATTACAAGCATGCTTGCATTGCGGATAATACCTATTGGCGTAATTGTCGCTACCGTACCATATCCTTGCTTTTCTTGTCTTTTACCCACCATCATTTCTCTTAAGTTCTTCACTTTCTCAGTAATGGCTTTGTGCACTTTATTCAAACTATCCAAGCCTTTATCTTTTTTATCTTTCCACTCAGTCTTTAATTGAGTTAACATTAAATCTGCATCGTCTAATTGGTCTTGTGCAGCATTGTATTTGTCTGCAACCACTTGCAATTGATCTATTAATTTATCCTGTGCAAGTACCACTTCGTTTTTACTTGGAAGTCTTGGATCGTCTGCTACATCCACCATGGCAGAATCTTTCCAATTACCAGCAGTAACAACTACTTTGTATTTACCAGGTAATACATCTCTGCCCGTGAATTCTCTTTCTTCTGCAGGGCTTGCATCAGCTGGGCCTTCTGCCATTCTTCTACCAAATCCACCGCCACCAGATTTTGGTGCACCAGCGCCTCTTTTCCCTTTTTGCTCAAAACCCCAATAGCTTCTATTTAAACCAGATGAATCTAATTTTACATTTAAATTTCTAATCACATTATCCATTGCATCTTTAATTTGCACTTTTGCTTTCTTCACAGTATCAGTAGAGTAAATTGAAATAGCCATACCAGTTGGTTTGTTTGGCGCATCCCACATACCCCATGTACTCCACTCATAAGGTGAATTCTTAATAGATAAATTAATTGCAGTTGGTGGCACACTCATAAAGAATTTAGCAGTTTGTGCTTTAGCTAGTTTTCTTAATGGTCTAATATCATCCAATACCCATAAGCTTCGTCCAAAAGTAGCAATGGCTAAATCTGCTTCTCTTTCTTGAATTGCAAAATCATAAGTTGATACAGCTGGATAGCCATTTTTCCATTGTTGGAACTGAGCACCATTGTCCAAACTAACATACATACCTTGTTCTGTTCCTACAAAAATTAAATTAGGTTCAGTTGGATCTTGTAATACTGTTAAGGCATAACCTGTTACTTTCTTTGCATCCACCATATTCGTCCAAGTTTTTCCAGCATCTGATGATCTGAAAATATATGGAGCGAAATCACCTTGTCTGTAATTGTTCACTACCACAAATACTTCGTTTGCATTGAATGCAGAAGTTCTTATTTGAGGGATCCAAGCACCTTTAGGTAAACCAGTGATATTGGCTGTCAAATCGGTCCAAGTTGCACCACCATCGCTTGTCATTTGAACTTTACCGTCGTCTGTACCAATGTAGATCAATCCTTTTTGTACCGCACTTGGTGCAATACAAATAATGGTACAAAAGTTTTCTGCACCAGTAATATCAATACTTAAACCACCATTGTCTCTTTGGTCAATTTTAGCACTATCGTTGGTTGTTAAATCTGGAGAAATCAATTCCCAAGCAGCGCCTTTATTGGTACTCTTATGTAAAAATTGAGAACCGAAATAAATTGTTTTTTTATCAAATGGATCTTGTGCAATCGCAGCATTCCAGTTAAAACGTAATAATGTTTTTGCATCCGGTGCTGGAGGCTTGATATAAGAAGATTGTCCTGTTACAGTATTGTATCTTCCTACGTTACCACCTTGACTCATTGCATACACCCAATTTGCATCTTCTGCATCAGGCATCACATCAAATCCATCACCACCCCATAAATTATCCCAATCAAAATTGCGAATGCCACCTTGTGTTGTGGTATATGCAGGGCCTCTCCAAGAACCATTGTCTTGCATACCTCCCATCACATGATAAGGAATTTCATTGTCTACATTAATATGGTAGAACTGTCCTACAGGAATTTTCTCATCAAACATCCATGTCTTACCACCATCACGTGTGATACCTATACCACCATCATTGCCATCAATGATGTATTTATTATCGGTTGGATGAATCCAAAATGCATGGTGATCTGGGTGGATACCACTGTAAGGAATAATGGTTTCAAAATTCTTGCCACCATCAATACTTTTTTGAACTGTTTGACTGATATACCATAATGTATTTTCATTCAATGGGTCGCTAATGACATCTTGGAAATAGAAAGGACGATTGTCCACAATCGACTTTTGACCATTCACCAATTTCCAAGAATAGCCACCATCATCACTCTTATACAAACCACTTTTCTTAGACTCAATCAAAGCATACACCACATTTGGATTTGAACGGCTAATCGTAATACCTACACGACCTAAATCGCCATCAGGTAAACCATGTTCTTTTCCTAGTTTGGTGAAATTTTTACCGCCATCAATGGTCATGTATAAACCACTTCCCTTACCACCACTTTCTAAATGATATGGATTACGGTAGTGATGCCACATCGCCACAAATAATTTATTTGGATTAGATGGATCCATGATCATATCACCAGGACCCGAAGTGTCGTTGGTAAATAAGATTTGATTCCATGTATCTCCACCGTCGGTCGTTTTGTAAACGCCTCTATTTTTACTTTGACCATAAGGATTACCAATCGCACCAGCATATACTGTATTTGGATTCGTTGGATCAATGATCACTCTATGGATATTTCTTGTTTGCTCTAAACCCATGCGCTTCCAAGTTCTACCTGCATCCATTGTTTTATAAATACCTTCTCCAATACTAATTGAGTTTCTTGGATTACCCTCTCCTGTACCTACCCAAACAACGCTTGGATTAGATTGTTGGATAGCCAATGCACCAATATTTAAAATAGGTTGCTCATCAAAAACTGGCGTCCAGCTAACACCGGCATTGCTTGTTTTCCAAACACCACCAGATGCAGCACCAATCCAAATATGATTTGGATTTGCCACTTCCGCATCAATGGTCGTGACACGCCCACTCATACTTGCTGGTCCAATATTTCTTGGCTTCCAATCTTTAAAAACTTTATTGATGTCTACTTTTTCTGTAGAGGCTACTGGAGCAGCAGCTGCTTTCTTTACTTTTTGAGCATTTGCTTGACCGATTGTCAACACAGCTGCAAATAGCATAGAGCTAAGGGTAATAATACGCATATGAACTTATTTTCTGATTAAAATAATGAAGTTCTAAGCTATTGCATTTTACCCAAAAAGCAATAAAAAATGGATGAATGTCGTATTAGAGTTTTTCGATGATTCCGGCCACTCCCTGGCCACCGCCAACACAGGCTGTAACAATACCATATCGCTTATTTAAACGCTCTAAGTCATTGATTATCTGTACAGTTAACTTGGATCCAGTACATCCCAAAGGATGGCCTAAGGCAATTGCTCCCCCATTGATATTCACTTTTGCTTGGTCTAATTCTAGGGTTCGTATTACAGCTAAGGCCTGAGAAGCAAAGGCTTCATTGAGCTCAAAAAGGTCAATCTGATCCAAATTCATGCCTGCCTGCTTCAATACTTTTGGCACC
>CAMAQL010000016.1 GCA_945860605.1 Chitinophaga pinensis | reverse complement strand
TTAGACAGCCCTCAGTATATCAATGAAGGCATGCTTGCAAAATTATTACAGCGTGATATTGAATTCGTACTGTTGCAATTAAAACAACTCCAACAATATGGCATGATTTCATTGGAGCAAAAAGCCAACCAACCCATTGTACAATTTAAGTGGAACAGGGCATCTGCCGAATTTATGACCCTTAATTTAGACGAATACCAAGCACGAAAATTAGCTTTCGAAGATCGTATTCAAGCAATGAGAGATTATATTGGTAGTCGATTAGTCACTTGTAGAAACGTATTTCTTGCAAAATATTTTGGAGAAAAATCACCTCAGAACTGCGGAATATGCGACCTTTGTTCAACTAATAACCATTAGTTGTATTTTTAACAAAAGATTGGAATCCAATTTTATAGTTTAAAAAATAAAATCTGTTTCTTTACACAAAGCAATTAATTATGGAAGATAAGAAGAAGTATAAAATCCTTTTATGTGAAGATGATAGCAACTTAGGTTTAGTTCTAAAAAACTTTTTAGAATTAAACGATTATGATGTCACACTCGAAAGAGATGGAAGATTAGGGCTTGGCGCTTTTCAACGCGAAAAATTTGACCTTTGTTTATTAGATGTGATGATGCCAAATGTAGATGGATTTACATTGGCCGAAGAAATCAGAGATATTGATCCAGATGTGCCTTTGTTCTTTTTAAGTGCTAAAACATTAAAAGAAGATATCCTTCAAGGTTACAGACTTGGTGCAGATGATTATATCACTAAACCATTTGATAGTGACGTGTTAATGCATAAAATTAAAGCCATCATCAAACGCAACGAGGAAGACCATAAGATTACAGACAACATTGAATTTGAATTAGGGGCTTATCATTTCAACCCAAAATTGAGAGAATTAAAAATTAGAGAAACTACACAAGTACTTTCTCCGAAAGAAAATGAGTTATTGAAAATGCTTGCAGAATATAAGAATGATTTATTGACCAGAGAAAAAGCATTGAAAAAAATATGGGGTAGCGATACTTATTTCAATGGAAGAAGCATGGACGTGTATATCGCTAAGTTGAGAAAATATCTAAAAGAAGATAGTACCATTGAAATTGTCAATATTCATGGAAATGGATTTAGATTAGTGGTACAATAAGTTTTATTGTATACTTATTATCTATCTAAATAGTTCTGGATTATCTCCAAAGCCTTGTCCCTTATGCTTTCCAAGGTGTTCGTAAGCCTTAAAGGTAACCTCTCTGCCTCTAGGCGTTCTTTGCAAGAACCCTTCTTGAATTAAGAATGGCTCATATACTTCTTCTATCGTACCCGATTCCTCGCCTACTGCAGTTGCAATAGTAGAAATACCAACAGGACCTCCTTTAAACTTTTCTATAATGGCGAGTAAGATACGATTGTCCATTTCATCTAATCCATGCTCATCTACATTCAATGCTTTCAATGCATGTTGGGTGATGCCTAAATCAACAATACCATCATTTAAGACTTGTGCAAAGTCTCTTACTCTTCTTAATAAACCATTCGCAATTCTTGGTGTCCCCCTACTCCTTCTTGCAATCTCACCAGCAGCACTTGAATCTACTTTTACTTCTAGGATACCTGCACTTCTTTCAATAATTTTTTGTAAAACAGGTGCAGGATAATATTCCAACCTTGATTTAATTCCAAAACGAGATAACAAGGGTGCTGTTAGTAATCCACTTCGAGTGGTGGCACCAACCAATGTAAATGGATTCAAATTAATCTGTACTGATCTTGCATTGGGTCCACTATCAATTAATATGTCAATCTTGTAATCCTCCATGGCAGCATACAAATACTCTTCTACCACGGTGCTCAATCTATGAATCTCGTCAATAAATAAGACATCATTTGGCTCTAAGCTGGTCAATAAACCCGCCAAATCACTGGGCTTTTCAATGACAGGACCAGAGGTTTCTTTAATCTGCACACCCATCTCATTGGCCACAATCCTGCTCAATGTCGTTTTACCTAAACCAGGAGGTCCATGAAATAAAATATGATCCAATGCTTCTCCCCTTAGCTTTGCAGCCTTAATAAAAATGCTAATATTTTCAATTAACTGTGGCTGACCCGCAAAAGCATCCATGACAGCAGGACGAATTGTATTTTCAAACTCTCTGTCCTGTGCTGGTATATTTTGAAAAGGCCTATCCAAGTTTGGGTTTGACATTGGTTGAATTATTTTGAAGCAGGCATCGCCTTTTCCAATAAGTGTTTGTAAATAAATTGATTTTTCAAATCCGTAAAATGCTTGCCTTTGGCACCACCCCAACCATGACGACCTCCAGGGTACAACATGAATTCAACTGGTTTGCCTTGTTCTTGCAATGCACTCAATAATTGAATAGAATTTTGCATATGCACATTGTCATCCATTGTGCCATGCACTAATTGTAATACACCTTTAAAGTTTTTAAGATGCGTCATCACATTACTAGACTTATACCCTTCTGGATTCTCTGCTGGCGTATCCATAAAACGTTCTGTATAATGTGAATCATATAATTCCCAAGCCGTTACACTACCGCCTGCCATAGCATGTGTGAATACAGATGCACCATAAGTCAATGCATAAGTACTCATATAACCACCATAACTAAATCCAGTCATTGCAATCTTAGTAGGGTCAGCTTGACCATTAGCGATAAACCATTTTGCCATCGTCATATAATCTTCCATTTCCCAATGGCCCAAGTCACGGTACATATAATTAACCCCCTCTTTTCCAAAATGCCCACTCGCTCTATGATCAAATGCCACTTGAATTAAACCTTCTTGTGCCCATGCTTCTTTAGTTGGGTTAGAAGACCAACTGTCCATCACTGTACCTGCATTTGGTCCACCATAAATACTCACCAACAATGGATACTTTTTATTTGGATCCATATTTTTAGGCCAAGTCACCAAGGCTGGTAATTCAAATAAACCATCGGCACTCTTAATACGAATCAATTCGGTTTTAGCCAATTTGCTTGCATCAAAATTAGATGGAGTTGCAGTGCCTAACACTTCTACTGTTTTCTTTTGTGCATTGATCAATGCCATTGTCGTTGGTGTTTGTATATTGCTATACACCGTTACAAAGTTTTTTGCATCAGGCGATAAATATACTTGTGCATTGTTCACATCCCCTACAGTTAATCTTTTTTGATTCTTGCCATCAAATCCAATGGAGTATACGTCTATTCTAGCACTACTTTCTATTCCTCTTGCAGTAAAGTAAATGGTCTTATTTTTTTCATCAATCTGACGAATACCTAATATAGTAAATTTGCCATTGGTAATTGGATATTGCAATTTGCCTTCCATGTCATACATATACAATTGATTCCATCCACTTGCATCCGCTTGCGCAATGTATCCTTTATTGTTTGGGATAAAATTAATTCTACCTCCGTTTCTATCTTCTAAATCAATCCATGTTTTTTGGTATTCAGTGTACACCGGTTTTTTGGCACCAGTCGTCATATTCAATTCATAGATTTTCAGGTTGTTTTGACCACGATCCATCCAACTCAACCACATACTATTGTTATTTGGATTCCAAATAGGCCATCCAAAATATTGATCTTCCATTTCATTAAAGTCAGCCCATGTAATGCTTCCACCATCGGGTGTTGTCCATCCAATTTTTACTGTTGGATTTTGATCTCCTGCTTTTGGATACCTTGTTTCTTCTACAAAGCCATGCTGTCCTTCACTATTATAGATTGGGAACATAGGCACTTTGCGCTCGTCAAAACGCATAAATGAAATATACTTACTATCAGGACTCCACCAGAAAGCACGGTACTGTGTTGAACGACCAAAGATTTCTTCAAAGTATACCCAGCTTGCGTAACCATTTAAGATGCCAGTAGCACCATCACTGGTAATGGCAACTTCTTTTTTAGTCGCTAAGGATAAAGTGTATAAATTATTGTTCTTGGTATAGCCAACATAATTCCCATCGGGTGATAAAGTTGGATTTTTTTCTTCCGTGGCGTCAAAAGTCAATTGCATTTCTGATCCATTTTCCCTTAAATAGACATCCCCTTTTTTAAGGAACACCGTTTTTTCGGTAGGTACTACCTCTGCTGGGGCAATGCTGTATTGCTTTGTAGCAAGATTGTACACATAATTTTTAGGAGCAGCATCCTCACCTCTTTTAGTGTTCAATACAAATTGCGTATTGTCTACCCAACTTATAAAACGAGGTAAACCATTTTGAGGCATTTGTGCTATCGCTGAAAAAGAGACCGAACTTAAAACGACTGTAACTAGGATTGTTTTTTTCATAGAATTTAATTTTTTACTAAATCACCACATTGATCATTTTACCTTTTACGAATATGAGTTTTTTTATTGGTTTTTCTTCTATCCATTTTTGTATTAATTCATTATTCAGCACAATCTCCTGCACCTGCGCTTCTGTTGCATCTAAAGCAATCGCAATATTGGCTCTGACTTTGCCATTAATGCTCACTGGATACTCCTTAGAAGTCTCGGTGACATACTGCGCTTCAAAGATTGGGAAAGGCGCATCTATCACCAATCCTTGATGGCCCGTTAGGGACCAAAGCTCCTCGCTAATATGCGGTGCATAAGGTGCCAATAAAATAAGCACCTGCCCTAAGACTTCTTTTTTATGACAACCCAAGTCAAACAATTCATTCACACAAATCATAAAACCACTCACCGCAGTATTGTAACTATGTCGTTCGGTGTCTTCTTCAATTTTTTTAATTGTTTTATGTAACACTTTTAATTCTGCTGGCGTTGCTTGCGCATCTACCCACATTTGACCTTTCATTTCGTCATAAAACAACCTCCACAATTTTTTCAAGAAACGGTGTACACCTTCTATGCCTTTGGTATCCCATGGTTTACTTTGTTCCACCGGTCCTAAGAACATTTCGTACATTCTAAAAGTATCAGCGCCATATTTTTCAACAAGTACATCTGGATTCACTGTGTTGAATTTAGACTTAGACATTTTTTCTACTTCCACACCACAAATATATTTTCCATCTTCTAATTCAAAACTGGCATTGGCATAATCTGGTTTCCATAATTTGAATGCTTCGGTATCCAATATATTTCCATCTACAATATTCACATCCACGTGCAGTTGATCTACTTCCATGGTCTTTGCCAATCCAGCAGAAACAAAAACGGGTGTGCCTCTTTTACGATATACAAAACGGGAACTTCCTTGAATCATTCCTTGATTCAATAATTTCTTAAAGGGTTCATCAAAACCAATATGCCCCAAATCATACAAGGCCTTGGTCCACATTCTACTATACAATAAATGTCCTACCGCATGTTCAGTTCCACCAATATATAAATCTACCTGACCCCAATAATCACTCACTTTGCGGTCACAAAATGCACTGGTATTATGCGGATCCATATACCTTAAAAAATACCAGCTACTTCCGGCAAAACCTGGCATGGTATTGGTTTCATAATGATTGGCCTTCCAGTCTTCGATATTCGCTAGTGGCCCTTCTCCGTCTGGACCAGGTCCGTAATTTTCGACAGTAGGCAATAACAAGGGCAACTGATTTTCTGATAAAGGATAAGCAATCCCATTTTTCCATTGTATTGGAAATGGCTCTCCCCAATAACGTTGTCTGCTAAATGCAGCATCACGCATACGGAAATTGACTTTCTTTTTTCCAATACCCATTGCTTCTAATTTTTCATTCACAATAGCAATGGCCTCTATTTGAATCATTCCATTTAAAAAATCACTATTGCTTAAAATACCTTCCTTGGTTGGATTAGCAGCATTGCCATCATAGGCATCTCCAATGATATTGGTAATTGGAATATTAAAATGTTGCGCAAATTTAAAATCGCGATCATCCCCGCAAGGTACCGCCATGATAGCGCCTGTTCCATATCCAGCAAGTACATATTCAGAAATCCAAATTGGAATACGTTGTTGGTTGAATGGATTCACTACATAAGCACCTGTAAAACATCCTGTAATTTTTTTCTCTGCAATTCGCTCACGCTCGCTCCTACTTTTTACATAAGTAATATAGTCTTTCACGTTTTGTTGATGCGATGCAGGTGTAATCTCTTGTATCAAAGCATGTTCTGGTGCCAACACTAAAAAGTCTACACCAAATACGGTATCAGGCCTTGTAGTATATACAGTGACCATTGCCGTATGATCCGCTACTTTGAAATCAATCTCTGCACCATAACTTTTACCTATCCAATTGGATTGCATTTCTTTCATTGCATCACTAAATTGGATGGTGTCTAATCCGGCCAATAATCGATCTGCATATTCCGTGATGCGCAAATACCATTGACGTAATTTCTTTTTTTCTACTGGATGTCCACCTCTTTCACTATATCCATTGATCACTTCGTCATTCGCTAAGACAGTGCCCAATGCGGCACACCAATTCACTTCACCAATGCCACAAAAAGCCAATCGATATTGCATCAACAACTCTTGTTGCGCTTTTTCATCCCAACTATTCCAATTGGCTGCAGTAAAATTTAAATTTGGATCTGTAGGACAAACATGATGCAGATTGCCTTCCTTTTCAAATGCTGCCACCAATGCTATGATTGGATTGGCCTTGTTTAAATTGCGATCAAAATAACTATTAAACAATTGCAAGAAAATCCATTGCGTCCATTTATAGTAAGTCGCATCGCAGGTTCTTACTTCTCTATCCCAATCATAACAAAATCCAATATTGTCTAATTGACTTCTAAAATTATCAATATTGTTGTGGGTGCTTTTTGAAGGATGTACCCCATGCTCAAGGGCATATTGTTCTGCAGGCAATCCAAAAGCATCGTATCCCATTGGATGTAATACATTGAATCCTTTTAATCTTTTATACCTACTATAAATATCAGAAGCGATATAGCCTAAAGGATGGCCCACATGCAAGCCTGCCCCACTTGGATAAGGAAACATATCTAAGACATAACATTTTGGCTTATTGCTTTGATTGGAAACCTGATATGCTTTCTGATTTTTCCAGCTCGTTTGCCATTTTTTTTCGATTGTCCTAAATTGATACTCCATCTGCTAAATTTTCTTAAAAATCTGTAATTATTCGGTTTTGAATCTGCCAGCCCACCATACCTCCTATTTTTAACAAAAAATGGGCATAATTCGACCTCTGCAAATGTAAGTGTTTAGCGTTCAAAACCCTACATTTGCAGTGCGAACAAGTAAAATTTTAATGCCATGGCAGTATCCGGAAATGGATCTTTAAAGAGAAGCAAACCAAACTATATCTACAGCATTGTTGGCGTAGCCATTGTGTTGTTCATTATGGGGATTATGGGTTGGTTTTTCTTAAACCTCCATGCTATTGGGGACAATTTCAAAGAGGATATCAGAATTAGCGTTTACCTAAGAACTGCCGACAAAAATACGGTGGGTAAAATTCAAGCCTTTATTGCCGCTGCACCCTTCGCTAAAAACGTAGAGTATGTTGACAAAGAAAAAGCAAAAGCAATTTGGAATAAGGAAAATAACGAGGATTGGTCAAAGATTTTAGCTGTCAATCCATTGCCTGAAAGCATTGATTTTTTTGCTAAAGCAGACTATGTGAATCCAGATAGTTTAGCTAGAATCAGCACAAGCATTGCTAGTAATTTTAAAGAAGATGTAGCGGATATTCAATACCCTAAAAGTTTAGTCACTAACTTAAACGAGCGTGCTACTAAAATTGGCTTCATCTTTTTAGTGATGTCTGTTATTTTATGTGCCATTGTAATTATAAGTATTGACAACACCATTCGCTTGGCCATGTTTAGCAATCGTTTTTTAATTAAGACCATGCAAATGGTTGGCGCAACAAGAAGCTTTATTTCAAAACCACTTGTGATACGTGCCTTAATAAATGGCTTAATCAGCGCATTAATTGCTATCTTTTTGTTATTTGGATTGATTCAGTGGGCCAGTTCACAATTTCCTCAACTTCGAACCTTACAAGGAATTGAAAATAGCTTACTACTATTCGGAGGGCTGATCCTTATTGGTATTGGCATCTCTGTTTTAAGCACTTATCGTAGTGTAGTGAAATATTTAAAAATGAAATTAGACGAACTATATTAACCTATTTATTATGAAAGAAAAAAATACAAAAAGATCTTTAGACCTATTTGGAAAATCCAATTATACTTGGATGATGGTTGGCGCCGTTTTGATTATTGCAGGCATGCTATTGATGGCTGGTGGTAAAAGTGCCGACCCTAATGTATTCAATGAAAACGAAGTCTATAGTTTTAGAAGAATCACGCTTGCACCATTGTTGATTATTGCTGGTTTCATTGTAGAAATATATGCTTTGTTTAAAAAAGCTTAAACTTATTTATACCTATTAAGAGCGATGCAGGCATCGCTCTTTTTTTTAATTCAGACTATGAATACAATACAAACTATTATCATTGCCATCATTGAGGGTATCACGGAATTTTTACCAATCTCGAGCACAGCGCATATGAAATTTGCTAATCCATTTTTGGGGATTGCAGATAGCCCTTTTGTAGACCTCTATGAAATTGTGATACAATTTGCTGCCATCCTTTCCGTCGTGGTAATTTATCGTAAGGAATTCTTCAATTTCAAAGACTACCATTTTTATTTAAAACTACTTTTAGCAGTGCTGCCAGCATTGCTTTTTGGCGCCCTACTAAAAAAATACATCGATGCTGTGTTAGATAATTTATGGGTAATTGCAACAGTCATGGTATTGGGCGGTATTGCTTTGATTTTTATAGATCGTTATTTTAAAAAGCAAGTAGCACCTATAGACCATGCACCCATTCAATTTAAACAAGCATTTTGGGTTGGTTGCTTTCAGGTATTGGCGATTGTATTTCCAGGACTTAGCCGAAGTGCCGCTACCATCATTGGAGGTTTAAGTCAAAAACTAAGTAAAAAAGCTGCGGCAGAATTTTCATTTTTTCTTGCGGTGCCTACTATGCTCGCTGCCTCTGCCAAAAGCACATTAGATGTCTACCAAGACCACCCAGAAGTATTTGTTGCAGATAATCTAATGAATCTATTGCTTGGCGGATTGGTTGCATTTTTTGTAGCATTAGTCAGTGTTAAATTCTTTATTCAATTTGTCCAAAAAAGAGGCTTCTCTATATTTGGTTGGTACCGCATTGCGTTAGGATTAGCGATGCTTACCTGGCTCTTCCTTCAAAAAGCTTAATGGATTTAAAGATAGATTCGCAATTATTCGTATTTTGGGTGTAAACCCTTGCAATATGCAAACTGCTTCTAAAAAAGTCATCAATAGTTGGGCCATGTATGATTGGGCCAACAGCGTATACAGTCTTGTTATTTCTTCTACCATTTTCCCTGCATTTTATGAGGCTGTGACTGGCGACGGCAATGAGGCAACTTTAATTGACAAAGTTACAATCGGCTCATTTACATTCATTAATACAGCACTATACAATTATGTATTGGCCATTGCATTCATAATAGTTGCTCTTTTATCTCCGCTCCTTTCTTCTATTGCGGATTTCAAAGGCAATAAAAAACAATTTCTTAGATTTTTCTGTACCCTTGGTAGTTTCGCTTGTTGTAGTTTCTACTTTTTTGATGCTTCACGAATAGGTTTGGGATTAATTTCTATGATCATTGCTTGTATAGGCTTTTGGAGCAGTCTGGTATTTTACAATTCCTATTTGCCAGAAATTGCTGCACCAGCAGACCAAGACCGTGTGAGTGCAAAAGGATTTATGATGGGCTATATTGGCGCTGTCATCTTACAATTAATCTGTTTTGTCTTTGTATTAAAACCAGACTTATTTGGCATAACAGTTGGCAAAGCTTCTCAAATCTCTTTTTTATTAGCCGGTATTTGGTGGTTTGGTTTTGGACATTGGTCTATCACTAATTTACCTGCAAGCATTAAAAACACAAAGACAGATCAATCGGATAATGTTTTTGTTGGAGGATATAAGGAATTGCATAAAGTTTGGTTGCAACTTAGAAAATTACCGACTTTGGATCGTTTTTTAGGCGCTTTTTTCTTTTATAATATGGGTGTGCAAACAGTGATGCTGGCAGCCACGCTTTACGGGAAGAGTGAATTAAATATTCCCACTACCAACTTAATCATTGCAATTTTAATCATTCAATTGGTGGCTATCCCAGGCGCGATGCTCATGAGTAAAATGGCAGTTAAAATAGGGAATTTTAATACTTTAATGATTGCAGTTTCCTTTTGGATTGCCATTTGTATTATTGGTTATTTTGTTCCAAGAAATGGCATTACCGAATTCTATTGTTTAGCTACGATGGTTGGTTTTGTGATGGGAGGCATCCAATCTGTGAGCAGGAGTACTTATGCAAAACTAATGCCAGAAACAAAAGACACGACTTCCTTCTTTAGTTTTTTTGACGTCACTGAAAAAGTAGCAATTGTAATAGGTATGTTTAGTTTTGGTTTTATCATTGAATTAACAGGCTCTCAAAAAAATGCAGTCCTTGGATTAGGTGTATTTTTTATCATTGGTTTAATATTATTATATAGAGCTTCACTAAAAAATAAGTATGCAAATTTATAGCGTCCATACTGGTAATTTCAAACTCGATGGTGGTGCCATGTTTGGTGTGGTACCAAAATCTATTTGGAATAAGACTAACCCAGCAGACGAAAACAACCTTTGTACTTGGGCCTTAAGGTGTATGATAGTTGTATCAGGAGATCGCACCATTTTAATTGATACAGGCATGGGTAATAAACAAGATGCCAAATTTTTTAGCCATTACCAACCCACAAAAACCAAAACAATTGCCGAGGCTTTGGCCCAACACGGTTTTAAGCCAGAAGATATCACCGATGTACTATTAACGCATGTACACTTTGACCACGTAGGAGGTGCAGTGAATCACGATAACGGCATCCTTCAATTGGCTTTACCTAATGCTACTTATTGGGTAAGTGCACCACACTGGGAAACCGCAACAAATCCAAACAGAAGAGAGAAAGCAAGCTTTTTAAAAGAAAATATCATGCCCTTAATGGAGAGTGGAAAATTGAAATTCATTGAGATTCCTCCATTTAAAAGCGATACCAGTTTACAAGAAATTCATTTTGCAGACAATATCACTTGTATTGTTGTCAATGGACATACACAGGGCATGCTCCTGCCTAAAATTCAATATGGGAATCATCAAATTGTATTTATGGCAGACTTATTGCCCTCTGTTGGACATTTGCCAATCCCCTTTGTAATGGGCTATGATATGCAACCACTGTTTACACTCAACGAAAAAGAAATCTTCTTAAACGAAGCATGTACCAAAAACTATACTTTATTTTTTGAACATGACTCAGTCAATGAATGCTGTGATTTACATATGACTGAAAAAGGGATTAGAGCAAAAAGTTGCTTTAGCTTAGATAGCTTAAAAAAATAAAGCTTAATTAGAATCAAACAAGCTGACCTCAAGTAAAAAATAAATGTTTTTTTAGGAACTACGCTTATTCTATCATGGCATTCAAAGGATGTCTTAACCCTTCATAGCTATTCATGTCCACTTTGATACTGCCTACAATGATAGGTGTTTCAATTCTAATGGGGATATGGTTGTCATCGTCTGTAACCCAGATAATCATGCGCTCTCCGCCATCAAACATCGATCCCTTCACAAGTAAAGGGGCAATCTTAATGGCATTGAATTTACCAAATCTGGTTTGAATTATTTCTTTACCTAAATATTTAAAATAAGAAGGGAATAATTCGTTGTCAAGGAAAAAATTTAAGTACACTTTCTCATTGACTTGCAGATTACTAAAATCTAAATTCCTTACGGCATACACAGCACTTATGACATCAAATGTACAATCTGCCGCTTTAAACGATTCGCCTTTATGGGTATTGACTTCGTTGGACTTTTGATTAAAGGTTAGGGTTTGATTTTGATGGAATGAACCCTCATTGATGCTTCTACTAAAAAAATAAGGTAATAAAGTTTTACTATCTACGATGGACTCATATTTGTCTCGCACTTTGAAGATCCAATCATAACTGCGATTGGAATAACCAGTGGCAGTAAAAGCAAAAGCAGCATCCCCTTCCCATTTAGTCGGCGTTACAGTAAATTGAGCGGTACCTGCATTCACATACAAGCCTATCACATTATAAAAAATGGTGTAAGTAATTTTTTCACCAATCATAAATGATGTATTGGACTGACTACATAGCTCCTTGGTCTGCTTTGGCATCACAGCTAAAATAGTAGCCATCCAAATATGAAAGAGGTATAAAAACATGAGTTAGGATATGGACTATAAATTTATTGCTTTAATCTAAAACCAAGCAATAAAATAGCACCTAAGATAGATGGTATTAAAAAATTGACAATCCAAATTAAGGTGGTTAATGCTATGAGCATGATATCGTTCTGGTAGAATGGCGCCATTAATAATAAAAACAATTGACCTCGAATCACTAAATCAGTCAAACTAATTGCAGGTATCATACTCAGGAAAAATAATAAAGCCATAATAGCAATGCTAAAATCCATCCAGTCCACAGGTATCGAAAGCATTTGTGCTGCCCAATTATACTGCATGAGGTAGATGCTATAGCGTGCTAATGCAAGCGCAAGTAGTTTCCATTTTAAAGCAGTATCAATTTGCAAGAGATTTATTTTGGATAACCAACCTTTTAAAGGCTGATTGTAAAAAAATAAAAACAATGCAATGATTCCACCTAATGGCGCAATCCATTTTAACCATGGGAGAAAAGGAAGGTTCCAAAATAAGGCAAAGCATCCAAAACAGATTGTCATTAAAATTTGTGCATAGGAAGCCCATGCCATTTGTGTAATACCTTTCAATTTTGTTCCAGGGGCTAAAAATAAAGTTCTGCCCACATAGTCGCCAGACCTTGCTGGTGTAAAAAATGAAAAAGCCTGCCCTACCAATACTGCCCTAAGTGCCTGCCATGTGTTAAATGTATTTGTAGATGCGATCACAGATTTCCATTTGATGGCTTCGATGGTATAATTCAACGTCAATAAACAACCCATAAGCAACCAAGCTGTCCAATGAATTTTGGCCAATTGTATTTTTAAATCTGCCCCATATTGATTCAGATTTTCATTTTGCAAGACCTTATTGTAGATCGCAATAGCACAAATCACAAATAAGATGAAACCAATCAATTTATTTCCAAGAGAAAGTAATGGCTTTAGTTTACTCGAATTCATATTTTGTAAAGATCGTATTTTGAAGGGATATCTGTAACTTTATGCCTATGTCAAAAACACCCATTATTTTAGGGATTGATCCTGGAACACAAATACTAGGCTATGCTGTTTTACAAGGTGGTGTTGAGCCAAAAATCATTATGATGGATGTGCTTAAATTGACCAAAGAAAAGGATATCTACGCCCGCTTACAGATGATTCATGCTAAGATCATTGAATTGATGGAAACTTACCATCCAGCGCATTTTGCAATCGAAGCCCCCTTTTTTGGGAAGAATGTACAGAGTATGTTAAAGCTAGGAAGAGCGCAAGGTGTTGCCATTGCAGCTGCCATGCACTACAACACACCAGTGACAGAATATGCACCCAAAAAAGTGAAGCAATCCATTACAGGAAACGGCAATGCGGATAAAGAGATGGTTTGGAAAATGCTAGAGCGTGTGTTGAATGTAAAAGAAAAACCTAAGCACTACGATGCCACAGATGCGCTAGCAGTAGCATTATGTCATTGGCATCAAATCAATCGACCAGTGATTAGTACTGGAAAGGGTTTGAAAGGTTGGGATGATTTTATTCAAAAAAATCCTGCCCGTTTAAAAAAATAAGAAAAATTTAAAGAAGGAAGCCAAATTTAAAAGATGCTATCTGTTTCAAAGTAATCGCAATAACAATAAGAATCGCTATAGTGATACATTACTCTAAAATGATCAAGCTAATTTAGCAATAATCGCTTCTTGTATTGCAATCAATTCTTCTTTAGACAACTGTAATTTTGGATTGGAAAAATTAAGGTCTTCTGCTTGGTTGATTGGAATTAGATGCAGGTGCGCATGAGGCACTTCTAATCCAACAGTCACCATGCCAATACGATTACATGGGAAACTATCCTCTATAGCTTTTGCAATGGGCTTTGCAAAAACTAATAATTCAGAAAGGTAACTGTCTGGCAGTTCAAACACTTTATCTACTTCTATTTTAGGCACCACCAATACATGTCCTTTCTGCAAAGGAAAAATATCCAAGAAAGCAAAGAATAGCTCATTCTCTGCAATCTTGTAGGCAGGTATTTCACCTTGTATTATTTTTGAAAAAATAGTCATTGCAAATTGGATCGTTCTCTTAAATGGTAATATTCTCAATGCTGAATTTCATCACACCATTGGGCGCTTGAACCTCTGCAGTTTCACCAATTTTTTTACCGATCAATCCTTTCCCAATTGGAGAAGATGCGGAAATTTTACCTGCTTTTAAATCTGCTTCCTTCTCTCCTACTAATTGATACGTAACTGTCTTTTTTGTAGCCAAATTGGTGATCGTCACCTTGGTCAATATGGTCACTTTGCTTGTATCAATGGTACTGGTGTCTACAATCTTTGCATTCGAAACGGCGACCTCTAATTGCTTGATTTTAGACTCTAACATGCCCTGTGCTTCTTTCGCTGCATCATATTCGGCATTTTCCTTTAAATCCCCTTTTTCTCTTGCTTCTCCAATCGCTCTTGATGCCGCTGGACGATCATGAGATTTCATGCGTTGTAATTCCTCACGCATTTTATCAAAAGTCTCTTGGGTTACATATACGTTTGTTTCGCTCATACCTTCAGTTTTTATAAAAAAAATACAACGCCACCTGATTGGAGCGTTGCATGAGACAAAGATATCATATTAGGGTCAAATGATCCCTAATTTTTCTAATAGGATCTTGGACATCTTAAAATAAGCCTCTTGGCTATAGCCTGCAATATGGGGGGTTAAAATGAAGTTCGGCAAGGCCATTAAGGCTGCTAAATTGGCCTTTTCGACTTGATTATAGGTATCTAGCTGTTCATTTTCTAGGACGTCTAATCCAGCCCCTCTAATTTGTTGATGCTGAAGCGCTTCAAGCAATGCGTGGGTAGATGTGACCCCACCCCTGCAAGTACTCAAAAAATAGGGTTGCTGCTGTAGTGCTTCAAAAAAACGGGTATTGGCAAAATGCTGCGTCATATTGGTTAATGGAAGGTGTAAGCTAATCACTTCCGCTTGGGCTTGGATGGTTTCCAATTGGACCATTTTTACTTCTGGTAATAGTTGACTTCCAAAAGCCCTAGGGTGGATATCATGGGCTAAGAGCTCGACATCAAATCCAGTCAATACTTTTGCAAAGGCTGTTCCAGTATGTCCAAATCCAATGATGCCTACTTTTTTCCCAGTAAGTTCATCTCCACGATTTCCCTCCCTAACCCATTGACCCATTTTGATTTCACCAAATGCGTGGTGGATGCGATGCATTAAATTCAATAACAAGCCCAAACTATGTTCACCAACTGCAGTACAATTTCCCTCTGGACTACTCACACATAGAATGCCTTTAGATTGTGCAAGGTCTGTGTCAATTAATTCCATCCCACTTCCTAAGCGACCAATCCATTTTAATACCTTTGCTGCTTCGATAATTTTTGCATCAATAGATAATCTTGTAGTCACAATCAATCCAACAGCATCTGAAATTTGATGGCTTAATTGATCATAAGTAATCGTTGGTTCGAAACAAATTTCAAAACCTTTTTGTTCTAGCGTTGCTAACAAAAAAGGATGCACCGCTGCCGTTACAATAACTTTTTTAGACATAGATTAAGGATTGTGCATTTTAAATGTAAGATCCGCAAAGTCTTGATAGGTCAAGTTCTCGGCTCTCTTAGTAAAAATGGGGTCTTGTAATTGTTCCGTCGTAAAATAAGGCTTCAATGGATTTCGTAACATTTTTCGTCTTTGACCAAAAGCCATTTTAACAATATGATAGAAACTTTTTATCGAGCTAAATTCAGGGAATGTTGTTTTGCGTTTTAAACGAATGACCCCACTCATGACATTTGGAGGTGGCGTAAATGCAGAAGGTGGCACATCAAATAAATAGTCCACCTCATAAAATGCTTGTGTCAATACACTCAATATACCATAGGCTTTTGAATGTGGCTTGGCTGCAATTCTTTCTGCTACTTCTTTTTGAAACATACCAATCATGACAGGTACTTGTTCTTTCCAATCCAATACTCTAAACACAATTTGTGTAGAAATATTATAAGGAAAATTTCCTACAAGCGTAAATTGGCCTTCGAAAGGAATTGCAGTTTCTAAAAAATCTTCGTTAATTAATTTACCTTCTAATTGCGGATAGGCATGTAAGAGATAGGCCACTTTTTCACGATCTAATTCCACCGCTTTAAATGTATGCAAAGGCAGGTCCAAAATATGCTGCGTTAAAGCACCTGCACCTGGACCAATTTCCAATAGCTGGTCGATAGGCGCCTCTGATAGTGTAGCTTTGATTTGTAGACAAATTTGGACATCATTTAGAAAGTGTTGACCCAATGACTTTTTAAGGGTGTATTGCATGAAGCAAAGTTAGGTTTTTGTGCGTACTTTTACACCCTAATCAAAGGATATGAACCAAGACATCAGAAAACCAATTATAGGCTTTACTTGCGGAGATTTAAACGGCGTAGGACTTGAATTAATCATCAAATCATTGTCTGACATCCGCCTACTCGAATTTATGGTGCCGGTTATTTTTGCGCATCCTAAAGCAATCAATTTTTACAGTAAAGGTATCCCTGATTTCCAAATGCCTTTTTCAACCGCACCAGATTTGGACAAACTGAATCCAAAACAAGTGAACTTGATTCAATGCTGGGAAGAGGAGGCGACAATTGAACCAGGCGCACTTACCGATGTGGGTGGAAAATATGCATTGATCTCGTTAGAAAAAGCAGTAGATGCTTTAAAAAATAAAAAAATTGACGGCTTAGTAACCGCACCAATCCATAAAAAAAATATCCAGTCACCTAACTTCAATTTTAGTGGTCACACTCCTTATTTGCAACACGCATTTGGGAATGTAGAAAACCTAATGCTATTGGTAGCTGAAAATTTAAAAATGGCCTTGGTCACTGAGCACCTGACGATTCAAGATATTGCACAACATATTACCAAGGATAAAATCAAACAGAAATTACAAATCCTACAAAGAAGCTTACAAAAAGATTTTGGTGTAGACAAACCCCGTATTGCTGTGTTAGCATTGAACCCACATGCAGGTGACGATGGCTTAATTGGTAAAGAAGAAATAGAAATCATTGCTCCTGCAATTAAAGAAGCAAAGCAACAGATGCTGGTCTATGGACCTTATTCTGCAGATGCGTTTTTTGCAAGAGGACAACATGAAAAATTTGATGCCGTATTGGCGATGTACCACGACCAAGGCATGATTCCATTTAAGTCTTTGGCTTTTGGTGAAGGCGTGAATTTCACTGCAGGCTTACCTATTGTTAGAACAAGTCCAGACCATGGCACCGCTTTTGATATTGCGGGCAAAGACAAGGCAGATGCAGGTTCATTTACTGCAAGTATTTTTGAATGTATAAGAATCATTCATGCAAGACAAGGCTATCGAGATATGCGCTTAAATCCTTTGAAAAAAATTAGTGCAAGAATGTTTGCAGGTGCAGTTGACGAAAGATTAGACGAAAATTGATCCTATTTTTTAAATGCATTTAAAAAGGACATGCTTTTTTCAATTGCACTAAGGATTGAAAACCCCAAGATGGTTCTACTGAATTCACTTTAGTTTGAGCATTAAAACATAATTCAGCTTTTTGAATCAATGGCTTTACTGACTTACATCCACCACCAAATATAAAAGGTATTTTTTGTTGGATATTGG
Organism: Chitinophaga pinensis; assembly: GCA_945860605.1. Classification (GTDB taxonomy): domain Bacteria; phylum Bacteroidota; class Bacteroidia; order Chitinophagales; family Chitinophagaceae; genus Sediminibacterium; species Sediminibacterium pinensis_D. Next base: position 12,435 of record CAMAQL010000016.1, on the reverse strand, counting down.
CTTCCAAAACATAGGCCCTTGGATTACTTGGATTCAACTTCTTAGCAAAGCTTAAAGCTTTTTTGATTTTACCTTCATAGGAAAACCATCTTAATGCAGGATTCACTGACATCTTTGCAGTATAGGCCAAACTTTCTGCGCAATACACTTCGTCATTCGCCATGATAGATTTTGCCCTTCCAACCCATAATAAAGCATCATTGGCTAGCGCATCTCTATCGCCCATTTTCAAAAGACACATGATTGATCTAGTCATTCCAGCATAATAAGGAATTAACCAATTGGATTTATTAACAGCATAAAGCTGTTCAAATTGTAGATACAATTCTTGATAGGCTTGGTTTTTAGTAGCCTGATTGAATTGCATAACAGCAGCCTCTAAAGCTTTAGATTGGTTGGTTGCCTGTGCTTGAACTTGCAACTGCACAAGTAAAATAAAAAAGATAAATAAATTTTTCATCTTTCACAATTTAAAACATGGAATTGGAAACTCCTTGATTAATTATATAGCTGGCATAAGTAATTTCGATAGTGCCTTTTTTTTGCTTCAATACTTTTTGTTTTGCTGCAGGGTCCTCGTCTCCAAATTCTAAAGTAATTCCGTTTGGCAATTTATAATCCTTGGTATTAAAACCAAAAATAACCTTACTTGGCAAACCAAAATTAGCATATTGGCCGTATTCCATGGTAATCTCATAAGTACCATTTTCTTTAGTGGTGGTAAAGGTCTTATAGACCAACGCGTCCACCGGATCAATCCATAGTGTAGAAATCACCCAATCCAATTTATCATCGGTAGGTATCAATTTTATTGCTTGCAATGATTTGCCTTTATAGACTTGTACACCCGATTCTATAGCGATATATTGTTTGTTATTTAATAAGGAATTAATAGTTACAGACACCCCGCCTTTAGGAAGCAAAGAGATGCCCCCTTCTTTTTTAACTTTTAGTAAATTAGGTTTCTTAAAATAGACTTTGACCTTGCCCAATGAAGCTTTAATAAATGCAACATCCGTTTTCATTACGCCTGTTGCGACATAGTCATTGACTAAATTCAATTTCTTAGTCACTCTTTCAATCAAGGCATTGGATTGCGCATTGACTGAAAACTGAATAAGCAATAGTCCTACTATAAATACAGTCAATTTTTTCATACTCCACAAATTATATTTTTAATTCAAGCTTAGCTTAAAATATCTTTCTTTTTCATAATCCAAATAGAAGCTCCTACGAACAATCCAATATGCACTGTCAGTATAATGATTGAATTTTTAATTTTTGCCATATTCAATACACTACCAGTAATGGCATCATTAGATTCATCGACTTGTATATCAAAAAATTCTTTCCAATTGTTCATATGGGTAGTGAATAAATAGGGCTTCACTACATTGAATAAAGGGATATTCAAGGTGCTTAGGATGGTGAAGAAAACAATCGCGCTAATGGTTGCTACAATTGGACCAATTGAATTATTGGCTAAACTTGACATCAAGAAACCTAAAGCCGCTACCGTTAACAAGGAGAAACTAGCAAAAATAAATGCACCTATATACCTCCAAAAAACATCCTGTTCTTGTATTAAAACCACGTAATTAGATTTCATCAGGAATAAATCGTCCGTGCCAAAAATCCACATGCTTAGAAATAGTGCAAGAAAGGCTAACCAAATTAATAACAAAATAGTGTATAAACTAGCGGCTATAAATTTGGCCAAGACCCACTGCGTTCTGCTATAAGGTGTAGTAAATAGCAACCTCAAAGTCCCTAAATTGGCTTCCCCAGAGAGCATATCAGCCGCAATTAAGGCTACCAATAAAGGCACATGCACTAGTAATAATTGCAATAAAATATAACAGATCAAATAGCCATTTAATACTTTACCATCCACCGTTAAAGTGTCGTTGATATCCTTCATCAAAAATCCAGCGTAGGCTTCTCCGTCAATTTTTAATCCCATTTGAATCACTAAAATCAATGCAGCGATCGCACCAAAAGCAATATACGTTCTAGGCCTTTTGTAGATTTTAAAAAGTTCGATTTGTATAATGGGCCACATATTAATAAGTTGAGGTAAGTTGTAAAAAATAATCTTCCAAAGAATTTTTTGCCTCTAAGGATACTAGGTCAATATTAGATGCCACTAAAAAAGCATTCAACGCAGGGATCTCTAATTTAGGAATACGAAGGTAAAGTCCCTCAGCTCTTTCTAATAAATTAGAATGATATACAGAAGCGATTAATTTTTGCTTTGCACCCAAGTCATCCAAGGTTTTGATCTGAACAATGGTTTTATTGGGATCCAATAAACTTGAGGTAGGCCCTTCTGCCATTTTTTTACCTTGGTGGATGATTAAGATATGGCTTGCTATTTGTTCAATTTCTGAAAGTAAATGCGAGGACACCAATACCGTTTTACCCTCTTCTTTGGAAAGGGACTGAATCAATTGGCGAATGTCTGCAATGCCTTGAGGATCTAACCCATTGGTTGGTTCATCTAAAATGATCAATTGAGGGTCATGTAGTAATGCAATACCAATCCCTAATCTTTGTTTCATTCCCAATGAATAGGTCTGTACTTTGTCATTGGCCCTTGCAAGCAGTCCTACTTGCGACAAAGTCGATTCAATTTTTGCGGCAGTAATTTTTTGCTTACGTAATTTAGCAAATAAACTTAGATGCTCTTGCGCAGTTAAATAAGGATATGAGTCTGGACGCTCTATCACAGCACCAACCTGTTCTAAAATAGCAGATCGATTGTCTGTTAAAGATTGGCCAAAGATTTCAATATGCCCTTCAGAGGGATGGATTAAGGAAAGTAACATCCGAATGGTGGTGCTTTTCCCAGACCCATTTTGTCCTAAAAAACCATATACCTGACCCGCTGCTACTTCAAAAGAAAGCTGGTCTACGGCTTTTATGGCCCCAAAGTTTTTACTTAATGCTTGTACTTTAATCACTGACATATTAGTATAACAATCATTTGAATTATTTGTTGCGAATCCATTCCCTATTCACAAAAAAACCCCGAATTTTCGGGGTTTTTTATATTCGAGTAGTCACTTATTTGTATTGAGGAATTAAGCTATTCGCCAATTCAACCAATTGCTTTAATCCATCTTCAGGTAAATTACCTTTTTTGAATTCAGCCAATACATTTGGTAATTTATTGGACATCTCTAACAAGAAATGTGCCTCAAAATCTTTCATGTTTTTAACCGCTACTTCTTTTAACAAACCTTGTGTACCTAAGTAAATAATGGCTACTTGTTTTTCAACCGTAAAAGGCGTGTACTGCGCTTGTTTTAAGATCTCTACGTTTCTTGCACCTTTGTCAATTACATTCTTTGTTGCAGGGTCTAAGTCACCTCCAAATTTAGAGAAGGCTTCTAATTCTCTGTATAAAGCTTGGTCTAATTTCAATGTACCAGAAACTTTTTTCATTGATTTGATCTGCGCGTTACCACCCACACGACTTACAGAAATACCTACGTTGATGGCTGGACGAATACCTGCGTTGAACAAGTTACCTTCTAAGAAAATCTGACCGTCTGTAATTGAAATTACGTTGGTTGGGATATAGGCAGATACGTCACCTGCTTGTGTTTCAATAATTGGTAATGCTGTCAATGAACCACCACCTTTCACCAAATGCTTGATAGAAGCTGGTAAGTCATTCATGTTTTTAGCAATCTCATCGTTTGCAATGACTTTCGCAGCACGCTCTAATAAACGGCTATGCAAGTAGAATACATCACCTGGATAAGCCTCACGTCCTGGTGGGCGACGTAATAACAATGAAACCTCACGATAAGCGACCGCTTGCTTTGATAAATCATCAAATACAATCAATGCTGGTTTACCACAATCACGGAAGAACTCACCAACTGCTGCACCCGCAAATGGAGCGTAGAATTGTTGAGGTGCCGGATCTGCAGCAGAAGCAGCAACAATAATGGTATAAGCCATTGCACCGTTCTCTTCTAAAGTCTTCATCACACCTGCAATCGTAGATGCTTTTTGACCAATCGCTACATAGATACAATACACTGGTTCACCAGCATCATAAAATTCTTTTTGATTGATAATGGTATCCACACAAATGGCAGTCTTACCAGTTTGACGGTCACCAATCACCAATTCACGTTGACCACGACCAATAGGAATCATTGCGTCAATCGCTTTGATACCAGTTTGCAATGGCTCTTTTACAGGCTCACGGAAGATCACACCTGGCGCTTTTCGCTCCAATGGCATCTCATACAATTCGCCTTTAATTGGACCCTTGCCATCAATTGGCTCACCCAACATATTGATTACACGACCTACTAAACCATCTCCTACTTTAATAGAAGCGATTTGACCAGTACGCTTTACTTTGTCACCTTCTTTAATGCCCTTGCTAAGACCCATCATTACCACACCCACATTGTCTTCCTCTAGGTTCAATGCAATAGCCTTGGTGCCATTCTCAAATTCAACTAGCTCACCACTACTAACACCGTTCAAACCATATATACGAGCGATACCATCACCAACTTGTAATACAGTTCCTACTTCTTCTAAATCAGCAGAAGCATTAAAATTGCTTAATTGCTGTCTAAGAATTGCAGATATTTCATCAGGTTTAATGTCCACCATAAATACTTATTTAATGTATGATTGTTATGTTAATTATAATTTTGATACAAATTCGTTAGATAAAAATTGTTTTTTGATATCTAATAAATCTCTTTTAATACTTGCGTCAACTAAGTTGTTATCGAATGACAATACAAAACCACCAATTAAGTCTTCGTTGGTATGTGTTGTTAATTCAATAATTCCGAATTGAGTTTCTGCTTTAATTTTTGCTTCAATGGCTTGTTTTAATGTGTCGCTAATTGCTACAGCAGTCGTCAAGCTAACTTGATGTATACCTTTTAATGCATTGTATTGTTCAATGAATTCAGTCGCTATTTCTGGCAACGCGCTTTCTCTACTTTTTTTAACCAATAAAACAACAAAAGACAAAGACAATGCGCTCACTGCATCTTTAATCACAGCAAGTACAATGGCATTTTTCTGATCCGCTTTAATGATTGGGCTTCTTAAGACATTTGCAAAATCGGGGCTTTGCGCACAAACTGCCTGAAAATATTTCATATCAGCATGTACTTTATCCAATTGATTTTGTTCAATGGCTAAGTCGAGTAAGCTCTTTGCGTATCTTCCTGCTAAACGTACGTTGGGCATTTCTTACTTTTTAATTTAACTTAACTCCTTCAGCAATTTGTTTAATATAGCTTTCTTGTTCTGCTTTATTAGACAACTCTTTTCTTAATATTTTCTCAGCGACTTCAACTACTAATGAGCCTACCTGATTTTTCACTTCAGTCAAGGCAGCATTTTTTTGTTGCGTAATCGCTAATTGTGCATCACTAATAATGCGCTCATACTCTTGCTTCGCTTTATCTTTTGCATCAGAAACCATTTTATCGGCCGTATCTTTTGCATCTTTAATCATGCCAGCTCTTTCTTCACGTGCTTTTGCCAACAATGCTTCATTTTCATTTTGCATTGCAGCAATTTCTGCTTTCATCTTATCGGCACGCAATAATGCTTCTTCGATACCGCTTTCACGCTCAGCAATTGCTTTTAACATTGGCTTCCAAGCGAACTTGCCTAACACTATCAAGAGTATCAAAAACGCAATGGTGTTCCAAAATACCAAACCGATATCTGGCAACACAAGAGGGTTTACTTCTAATAAAAACATACTATTCGTTTATCTTAATGAATGAATCTAATAAAAAATAGGCCTTTCGCCCTGTGCTAGGGCCTATTTAATTCTTTAAAAAAATCCTTAACAGATTACCCGTTACCCAAAAGGGCAACCACCACAGCGAACAAGGCAACAGCCTCTACGAACGCAGCAGCAACAATCATGTTAGAACGGATTTCGTTAGCAGCTTCTGGCTGACGAGCAATACCTTCAACAGCACCCTTACCAATCATACCGATACCAATTCCAGCACCGATAGCTGCTAATCCAGCGCCAATTGCGGCAACACTTCCTACTACCATTTTTTTACGTTTTAATTGTTATTGAAAAAAGAGTTAAATAAAATTTAATGATGTGCTACATTTTTATGCCCTTCATGTTCATGCGCTTCATGATGATGTTCTTCTGTTGCCATACCAATATACATGGCACTCAACATAGTGAAGATATAGGCTTGTAAAAAAGCCACCAACAATTCAATCAACCCAATGAACACAGCAAATGGAACTGCAATAGCAGAAGCATAGACTGTTTTGAATATAAAAATTAAACAAATCAAACTTAATACTAGAATATGCCCTGCTGTAATGTTTGCGAACAATCGAATCATTAAAGAGATAGGCTTAGTGAAGACCCCAATTAATTCAATGGGTGCTAAGAATAACTTCATGCTCCAATGCATACCTGGCATCCAAAAAATATGCTCCCAATAACTTTTATTTGCACTTAAATTAACCACTATAAATACACATACTGCTAAGGTCATTGTAAATGCAATATTACCACTTACGTTAGCGCCACCTGGGAAAAAAGGAATTAATCCTAAAAAGTTATTCGTTAAAACTAAAAAGAAAATAGTTAATAAAAAAGGCATGTATTTTGCAAACTTCTTTTTACCAATATTTGGAATAGCTACCTCATCTCTTACAAATAAAACAATTGGCTCCATAAAAGATTGAACCCCTTTTGGCGCAGAAGTGACCCCTGTTTTTTTATAAGCACCAGCAGCTGTAAGAAGCACCACTAAAAGAATCAATACGGATACAAATAAAGAGGCTACGTTTTTAGTGATTGAGAAATCCCATAAAGCTTTTGATGCCTCAATGTCAACTGCTTCTGTTGCATCCACTAACTTCACAATCTTCACTTTTCCTTCGATAATTTTATACTCATAGTTGCCCTTGTATGCAATATGCTCATGGTGTTCGTTCATGAACTTTGCGGAAGAGAAAACTTCAAATCCTTTTGGCGTATACAAAATCACTGGTAAAGAAAGTGAAGTTTGTCCCCATAAATGCCAGCTATGATCATCTTTAATGTGCTCTAAGATGGTCTCCGTAACATTGAATGCTTTTGCTTCATGTCCTTCTGTTTTTACTTCATGACTACCCGCTTTTTCATTGGCAAATACATTGCCAGAAAAACACATTGTTACCAAGCTCAAACACAATACCAGTAAAGATTTAATAGGTCTAGATGCCATAGTGATCTCAAAATTTGCGGCAAAGATAGGGATAATGCTGCTGAAAAGTCATAATATTTAACAGAAATATAGCGTCTGAGAAAATGTTTTACATTCTCTTAAATCATTGATTTACAACTATTTAAGAATTTTTGTACTCTTTTTAGGATCAAATTGCATTTCGTTAAGGGCCTTATAGAATCCACCCTGCTCCATTAAGGACTCATGCGTGCCTTTTTCAATGATTTTTCCCTGCTCCAGCACAAGGATCTGGTTGGCCTTTCGGATGGTAGACAATCGATGCGCAATCACGATAGATGTCCTACCCTTTATCAATGTTTCAATGGCTTTTTCAATGAGTTGCTCGCTTTCCGTATCGATGGATGAAGTGGCTTCGTCTAAAATTAAAATACTCGGATTGTATAATAATGCTCTAATAAAACTCAAGAGTTGTCTTTGTCCCAAGCTTAATGTAGCACCTCTTTCCATCACATGGTATTGATATCCTCCCGGAAGTTGCATAATAAATTCATGCATGCCAATCATCTTTGCTGCTTCCTCCACTTGTTCGGGACGAATTAAAGGATTGCGTAAAGTGATATTGTCATAAACAGAGCCAGAAAATAAAAATACATCTTGTAAAACGACTCCGATGGATGCCCTCAATCGATCAAGTGCATACTCCTCGATTAAGACACCGTCTAATAAAATTTGCCCTGCTTGATAAGGATATAAGCGATTCAAAATACTAATGACAGAGGTTTTTCCACTTCCTGTTGGTCCCACCAATGCCACTGTTGCACCAGCTTCCACCGTAAAATTTAAATCATTTAAAATCCAGTTGGGGGCTTGATATGCAAATTGTACATTTTTAAATTCAATCGCTCCTTGAATTTGAGTTGGTGCAAATGCACCTTGATCTAGCGTGATATCTTCGTTGTCTAAAATCTTAAAAACACGTTCTGCGGCAACCATGCCCATTTGTAAGACATTGAATTTATCTGCAATCATACGAAGCGGTCTAAAAATCTGATTTAAAAATAAAATAAACGCTACCAGCATTCCTGCATCTAGGCTTTGGCCCGCCACCCACCAAACAATTAAGCCAATACTTAAAGCCAACACAACCTCCACTACTGGAAAAAATACAGAGTAGGCAAAAATGGCTTTGATGTTCGCATTTTTATGATGCACATTTATTTGATCAAATTTTTTCATCTCTTGCTCTTCTGCAGCAAAAGCTTGCACCACTTGCATGCCAGAGATATGTTCTTGTACAAATGCATTGAGTGCTGCCACAGCATTGCGCACCTGATCAAAACTTTTATTCACACTTTCTTTGAAAAAATAAGTGGCTACAATCATAATAGGAAATGGAATTAAACAAATTAGAGTTAACTCCCAATTGATAAAAAACATGGTGATTAAGGTGACTATAATTGTCAACATATCTGCGATGATAGGAATCAATCCATCTGAAAAAATATCATTAATGCTTTCAATATCATTGATTGTCCTGGTGGTCAATGTGCCAATGGGTGTTTTATCAAATTGACGCATCTCCCAGTACATAATTTTTTGGTATACTTTATTTCTTAAATCTCTAATCACTTGTTGACCTAACCAAGACATCCCATAGGTGAAACAAAAACGAAATACTGTTTCAAGGATGATAAAAGCCACCTGAAATAAGGAGATAGCAAGGATCAATTGTAGGACCGAATTAAAAGCTTCAGAAGGCAATACTGAATGCACCCATGGAGGCAGTACGACCAGCTTGCCTATTGCTAAGTTCACAGTTACTTGAATCAAATAAGGTCGGATGGGCGTAGCGAACGCTAAAAAGATGCCTAAGAAGACATTGATCCAAAAAATAAATCGATAAGGCCCAACAAAAGAAAATACCCTACTTAAGATAGCTGATTTGAATATGGGTTTAGGCTGGGTAGATGACATAGCGAAGTAAAGTTACACCGCTTTTACGTATTTTCGTATAAGCATGGAAAGTACCGATCAAGAATTATTGAATGCAGTTGTAACACCTTACAACTTGACCGACGAACAAGAGAAAAAAGAAATTGTTCGCCACTACCGTGCATTGCTTAGAACCCTAAGAACTAAACTTAAAAAGGGCGATCGGGAATTACTTAGAACCGCATTTGAAATGGCTACAGAAGCACATAAAACAATGCGTCGTAAAAGTGGCGAGCCTTATATCCTGCACCCAATTGCTGTAGCGATGATTGCAGCAGATGAAATTGGATTGGGTGTTCGAAGCACCATCTGCGCTTTATTACATGATACGGTAGAGGACACCGACATCACCTTAGATGATATCAAAAGAGAATTTGGAAATGAGATTGCAAAGATTGTAGATGGCTTGACAAAAATTGCAACAGTGATGGACACTAATAGCAGTCAACAAGCAGAGAATTTCAAAAAAATCTTACTCACTTTGACGGATGATCCGAGAGTCATTCTGATTAAACTTTCGGATAGACTCCATAACATGCGTACAATGGACTCGATGAAGCAAGAGAAGCAATTAAAAATTGCCTCTGAAACCATCTGGGTATACGCCCCACTCGCACACCGTATGGGCTTGTACAACATGAAGACCGAATTAGAGGATCTGGCCATGAAATATATGGAACCAGCTACCTACCATGAGATTGCAAAAAAATTAGCAGAAACAAAAAGAGAAAGAACAAAATATATCAATGAGTTTGTTAAACCATTAAAGGAGAAATTAAGTCAAACCGAATTGCAATTTGATATTTTTGGTCGTCCAAAAAGCATTCATTCTATTTGGCATAAAATAAAAAAGAAAGGGGTAAGTTTTGAAGAAGTCTATGATCTTTTTGCGATCCGTATCATTCTTGATGCCCCTTTAGAAAAAGAAAAAGAAGCCTGCTGGAAAGTGTATTCCATCGTCACAGATGAATACCTCCCCTCCCCGGAAAGATTAAGGGATTGGTTAAGTAACCCTAAGAGCAATGGCTACGAAGCATTGCACACCACCGTAATGGGACCAGATGGTAAATGGGTAGAAGTTCAGATCCGAAGTAAAAGAATGAATGAAATTGCAGAAAAAGGGTTGGCTGCCCATTTTAAATATAAAGAAGAGACATCACAAAGTGAAGACCGATTTGATAAATGGTTCATACAGATTAGAGAAGCCTTGAGCAATCAAGAGGAAGAAGGTATTGATTTCTTACAAGACTTTAAGACCTCTTTTTTAGCAGAAGAAATTTATGTGTATACGCCAAAAGGTGAGGTGAAAATGTTACCGGTGAATAGTTCTGCGCTTGATTTTGCTTTTTATATCCATACTGCAATTGGATCAAAATGTATAGGCGCAAAAGTCAACCATAAATTGGTTCCCATTAGCCATACTTTAAGAAGTGGCGACCAGATAGAGATCATCACAAGTAATAAACAAAAACCTACCGAAGACTGGTTAAATAATGTGGTGACAGCAAAGGCTAAAAATAGTATTAAAGATGCCTTAAGAGAGGAAAAGAAAATCATTTCAGAAGAAGGAAAATATACAGCACAACGAAAACTTGAGGGGATAGGCGCAGTCTACAATACACATAACTTGGATCAATTAATGCACTTTTATAAACTACAAAGTCATTTAGATTTATTGTATAAAATCGCAACTAAATCCATTGATCTAAAAGAACTTAAAAGTTTTCATGTCATAGGTGATAAAATAGAAGCGCCAAAGCCTATTCTGGCTATACCAGACCCGAATATTGAACCCCATGTTTACAAGCCACTCCCTAAAAAAGGAGATTCAGAATTAATCATTTTTGGGGAATCAAGTGACAAAATCAAATACAATCTGGCAAAATGTTGTAATCCTATTCCTGGAGATGATGTATTTGGATTTGTGAGTACTGGAAAAGGTTTGATTATTCATAGAACCAGCTGTCCCAATGCCACACAACTATTAGCCAATTATGGTCATCGAGTTGTCAAAACCAAGTGGGCTAAAAATAAAGAAATATCCTTCCTTACAGGACTTAGTATCATTGGATTAGACGATGTTGGCGTGGTCAATAAAATAACGACCATTATTAGCGGGGACCTCAAAATCAATATTGCAGCACTCACCATTGAATCCAAAGATGGGATGTTCGAAGGTACCATTAAGGTCTTTGTGCACGATAAAGATGAATTAGAGGAATTGGTGAACAGCATTCAAGGCTTAAATGGCATTCAAAAAGTGATTCGTTTTGATACAGACCTTATCTAAAGTCAAGTAATCAACACCATAGGAAAAATATGTGTGAAAACATTTCTTATTATTCCATGCTTAAATAGGTAATCCCCATTTCTCGACATATTTTTGCTACTCAAATTCAAATTTATGGTAGACGTTATTTTAGGACTTCAATGGGGTGATGAAGGTAAAGGGAAGATAGTGGATTATTTTGCACCCAACTACGATGTCATTGCTCGTTTTCAAGGTGGCCCAAATGCTGGACATACTTTATATGTGAATGGCACTAAAATGGTCTTGCACCAAATCCCATCAGGAATTTTCCATCAAGATAAAATCAATATAATTGGCAATGGTGTGGTTTTAGATCCAGTGACTTTGAAAAAAGAATGTGATGCAGTGGCAACCATGGGCATTGATGTGAAAAAAAATCTTTTTATATCTGAGCGTACTAATATCATTATACCTAGCCATAGAGCTTTAGACAAGGCCTCTGAATTGTCTAAAGGAGAAGCTAAAATTGGTTCTACATTAAAAGGCATTGGCCCAGCTTATATGGATAAGACTGGCAGAAACGCTTTAAGAGTGGGTGATTTATTAGATAAGAAATTTATCAGCAAATACATTGCTTTAAGAATGAAGCATCAAAAGATTTTGGATAGCTATAATTTCAATGAGGATATTTCTGAAATGGAAACCGAATTTTTTGAAGCCATTGAGTATTTAAAGACAATGAATATTATTAATTGCGAATACTTTATCAATGATCAAATTAGTAAGGGTAAGAAAGTATTAGCAGAAGGCGCGCAAGGATCCATGCTAGATATTGACTTTGGCACTTTCCCATTTGTGACTTCAAGCAATACTATTTCTGCTGGAGTTTGTACTGGGTTAGGTGTTTCTCCAAAACTAATTGGGGAAGTATTTGGCATTTCAAAAGCCTATTGTACAAGAGTGGGTAGCGGCCCCTTCCCT
>CAMAQL010000015.1 GCA_945860605.1 Chitinophaga pinensis | reverse complement strand
CGTGGTCTTTTGTGTAACGTAAGTCTGCTGGGAATTGCATAGGTTATTTTTTTATTAGTGCAAATATTCATAAAAATTGGTAAAAAACCAATGGTCTAGAACTGATTGTTATCAAAATAAAGTAAAACATGGTCTTTTAGGAAAACCTCCTGCTCTATTAAGTCCATCACAGGTAAGTTTTTGAGTTGTTTAAAATGGGGCCAGCCATCGCCATCCTTGCCTTCAATCATATAAAAACCACTTGACATGAGTATGCTACAGATAGCCACATGCATCAAGTCCTGCTTTTGTTCTTTGCTAATTTTTTCTTGTATAAAACCAGTTTCTTGTAAGCCTATCAAAAACAGAATGGACTCTAGATCTGGCTTTTTGCCAAATTTGTCCATCAATTTTCGTTCTAAGTCCCACCACCTGGTTTGGAAATCGTCCCCTATAGTTGCCATAGATTTGTTCAATTTATGTTGCAAAGGTAGGGGATATCTGTACTTGGTAGGATGGTTTGATTATCTTTGCTCAAATTTCTCGATATGTTACAGGTGACCTATTTAAGACAACATACCCAATTAGCGAAAGATAAACTAGCCATCAAGCATTTTTCAAATCTTGATCTAGTAGACCAGGTGATTGCTGTAGACGACCAAAGAAAGCGTTTGCAAGCCAGTTTTGATGAATTGCAGTCCAAAGTGAATACAGCTTCTAAAGAGATTGGCAACCATATGGCGAAGGGGGAGAAAGAACAGGCAGAAGCGATCAAGCAAAATGTAGGCGCTTGGAAATTGGCATTAGATCCTTTGAAAATAGAGATGACAGAGGTAGAACAACAGCTTCAAAATTTGATTGTGCAATTGCCGAACCTGCCACATGATTTAGTGCCTAAAGGAAAAACACCCGAAGAAAATGAACTGGTGAAAGAAGCGGGTACCACACCGGTTTTACCAACAGGTGCAATGGCGCATTGGGACTTGATTAAAAAATACAATTTAGTAGACTTTGAAACAGGTGCTAAAATTACAGGAAGTGGCTTTCCTTTATACATAGGCAAGGGTGCAAAATTTCAAAGAGCACTCACGCAATACTTTTTAGATTTTAATACTGCAGCAGGGTATACAGAATACATTCCTCCATATATGGTGAATGCAGCTTCTGCTTTTGCAACAGGACAATTGCCAGACAAAGAAGGCCAGATGTACCATGCGACCGAAGATGACTTTTATTTAATTCCAACAGCCGAAGTGCCTGTAACGAATGTATATAGAGATACGATTTTGAAAGACACAGATTTGCCAATTAAGATGACGGCTTATTCTCCATGTTTTAGAAGAGAAGCTGGAAGCTTTGGTAAAGAAGTAAGGGGATTGAATAGAGTGCACCAATTTGAAAAAGTAGAGATCATACAAATTGTACATCCAGATAAAAGTGATGAAATATTGAACGAGATGGTGGCGCATGTCGAAAACTTATTAATTAGTTTAGGATTGCAATACCGTATTCTAAGATTATGCGGCGGAGATATGGGCTTTGCTGCTGCCATTACCTATGATTTTGAAGTATATAGTGCAGCGCAAGAAAAATGGTTGGAAGTAAGTAGTGTGTCTAATTTCAACAATTACCAAACTTACAGAATGAAGTGCAGATTCAAAGACCAGGAAGGGAAGACGCAATTCGCGCATTCATTGAATGGTAGCTCATTGGCTTTACCAAGAATTTACGCTGCGATTGTAGAGAACTACCAAACCGAAACAGGGATTGATTTACCTGAGGTATTAGCACCTTATTTTGGTGCGAAGCAATTGATATAAATAAAATAGTTATGATACTAAAAATGCCCCAATAGCTATTGGGGCATTTTTTATTTAAAAGCTTTGTAAGTTTGTTTTAAAATCTACTAAATCTCAATCCAATTGCAAATGGTTGCATGTCTATGAAACTTTGATTTTTATTGAATAAATTACTGTTTGCAAATGAACCATAAAGGCGGACAGCTCCTACGCCAAGTTCACCAATAGTAGCAAAACGCCAATCATTTAAATTAAAATTACCACGAAACATTTCTTTACCACGCTCTCCACTAATTTGTTTGTTTTTAGCATTCCATAAATACCCTACACTCATACCCATACTCGCATATAAAGCTTTTCTATTGGTCGGGTTAGGTGAAAAGTTGATTTGAACTGGAACAGTTAAATACCTAACCAACAATTTATTTTTTTTAAAAGAGACCACATCCATTTTTATATTGGTAACAATATCTTCTCTGAAGCTAATGGGTTTATCGAATCTAAAATTGAACATTTCTAAACCTAAGCCATATTTTAAATTAATCTTATGTTGGTATAGATTTAATTTTTGAGTCACCACCCATATATTGATATTGGTCGATTTTTTATTATTCAATGTAAAATTCTCTGGAGACATGACTGGTCCTGGATAAAATGGAAGGCTGTTAGGGTTTGCTGCTAGCCAATAAAGTGTAGGGCTTTTGTCAACAAAATTCGCAAAACCAAGATCAAAAATGAACCAATTGGTTTCGATATTTTTTAATTTTTTAGGAGCGCGTTTGATCGTAAAATTGGTATTATCAAAGTTACCCTCTTCAATCATCGATACCCAATCTTTCTTATAGTTACTGTCTTGTGATTTAATAATTTGCAAGCTACCTAATCTAACGGTATCCTCATTCACCGATAAGAAAGTATCCTTTGTTATTTTTCCATCTATAATATTTATAGTGGTGCCATAAGGCTTCCTAATTTTTCTATTATAATTATAATTTTGTTCGCCTTGTTTTTTTACAATAACTACATTGCCAATAGTAATACTTCTTCTTGATTTATTGGAATTGTAATTTTGTTCGCCCTGCTTTTTTATAATTAGCATATTGCCAATGGTGATCGTATCACTTTCAATTTGAATACTATCTGATAATTCTTTTACTTTAGGACTGGATCTTGAACTATCATTTTGTGCCAAAGCTTTAAGGCTAAAGCCCATTAGAATGGATACTATTAATAGTAATAATGCTTTTTTCATGTCTATTTTTCTTTTTCTGATTTATTTCTTTTTAGTAAAGCCGAAACCCTTCTAGTAATGCCTCTAAAGGCTGCGCCATCGATTTCGAAATTGGCAATGAATATTGCTCTGTTTGGATCTTCTGTATCAATCAATTCATAACTGGTTGTTACTTTTTCGTCTCTAATTAAATCAGTATTCTTATCAACTGAACTGGTTTCGGTTGCTAATGCATCAATGGTCACTGGATTGTTATAACTGCTAGGCAATTTCGTGATAATAGCTTGGTTATTTAAGATGCTATTGTTTCGAGTTGGTTCAGCGATTGCGATAGATACATTTTTATTCGTCTTAGCAATTTCTAGTTCACTAGTATTCAATTTTTCTTGAATTAAAATTTCTTTTTTCGTTTTTGTAATGGGTTTAATATTATTTACGAGTTCTTGCTTGTTTGAATTACTTATAACAGTTGCATCTGACTTTGTTGACTCTGTTGAAATATTTGGAACCAATACTTTATTTGATTTGTTTGCAAGACTATTTGATACTATTGAATTTGATACTGGCGTTTTTGTCAATTGCTGATAACCAATAAAAACAATCAAACAAGCAGCAATCGCTGCATAAGTGAATTTTTGTTGACTGAATCCAAATGGCTTTAGAACAATGCCTTCTTTAGCTGCCTCTTTTTTCAAACCATTTTTAAATGGGGTAGACAGTCCTGGAATCTCCTCCATGTTGGTTTTCAAAATAGTTGAATAAGTTGCTTCCCAATCTTGCTGCTTTAAATTTTCCTTAAATGGATATTGTAGCTGCTCTGAACTAATTACGGTTGCTTTTAATTCCTCCATTTCTAATGCATAGCTTGGATTGTCTAGAATAAAGGCCTCTACCTCCAATCTTTCTTTAGGGCTTAACTCATTGTCGATGTACAACAAGAAAATGGTTTCATATGTAGATTCGTTTAGCTGCATTAAGATGCGGTTGGCGCGTAAGCGGATAATTTGTTTTTTAATATCAATCGAGCCCTATGTAAATATACTTTTACTTGACTATCAGACAAGTTCATGATCTCTGCAATCTCTTGGTAACTATACCCTTCATAATCTTTCAATAAAACAAGGCTCTTTTGGGTTGGATTTAATTCATTGACTGCACGCATTAAAACTTGCTTGAGTTCTGAGTTATGCTGCACAATCTGTTGATGTGGAATGGCAGTATCTTCTGACAAAGGCATTTTATTGGATGTACGAATATGATCAATCATTTGATGATAGGCCACTGTAAATAAATATGACTTTGCTTTTTCTGGAAGGACCTGCGCTCGATTCACCCATAATTTTTCAAAAGCGGATTGGACAATATCCTGTGCATCTTCGGTATGTCGAATATTTTTTACAATAAATCGATATACGCCGTCGGCAAAATTATCTACACAATCATTGTACGCTTTATCCGTCATCTCTATTGTTTAATCCTTGTTTGATAGGTTAAACGCTGGCAAAGGTAAAAAGTTACAGCGAAAACGCTGTTTTTAGCTGCTAATAATCAATGACCTGCTCCTGGATACCCTCTGGTAATTCACGCCATTCGTAATGCTGATTCCTTAATTGTGGTTCAAATCCAGCTTCTTTGATAGCTTCTTGAATACTCTTATAAGTGAATCTATGAGGTGCACCTGCAGCACTTACCACGTTTTCCTCAAGCATAATGCTACCAAAATCATTGGCACCTGCTTCTAAACAAACCTGAGCGGTTGCTTTACCTACGGTCAGCCAGCTGGCTTGAATATTTTTAATATTAGGCAACATGATACGACTGATCGCAATCATACGAATATATTCTTCGGTCGTGGTTAAATTATGTACCCCTCTAATCTTAGTTAATAATGTATCTACATCTTGGAAAGTCCATGGAATGAAAGCTAAAAATCCGTTGGCACCTTCAGGTTTCATGTCCTGTACTTCTCTGATTTTAATTAAGTGGATGAATCTTTCTTCCAAAGTTTCCACGTGCCCAAACATCATGGTCGCACTTGAAGTGATATTCAATTGATGTGCGGCTGCCATCACATCCAA
The DNA here is from genome assembly GCA_945860605.1 of Chitinophaga pinensis. GTDB lineage: Bacteria > Bacteroidota > Bacteroidia > Chitinophagales > Chitinophagaceae > Sediminibacterium > Sediminibacterium pinensis_D. The sequence goes on along the minus strand of CAMAQL010000015.1, from coordinate 26,055 downwards.
CCATTCTTGTGCACCACATTTTCCATTAGACACTAATTTTCTTACTCTATCTACTAATATCTCTGCACCTGCGCCTGGTAAGGAGTTCATACCAGCTTCTTGCAAAGTTTTTAATACATGGGTATGTGTATGTCCACCTATTTTAGCAATATGCGCAATCTCTGGGGGCCCTAGTGTGTGCAATTTTATGGTTGGAAATTCGGATTTAATTTGTTTAAATAAGTTGGCATAAAAATCCAATCCAAGTTCTGGATGGTGACCACCTTGTAATAGCAATTGATCTCCACCCCAAGCAATGGTTTCCTTGATCTTAACTCTATAAGTATCCATATCGGTGATATAGGATTCTGGATGTCCTGGAATGCGGTAAAAATTACAAAATTTGCAATTAGCAATACAAACATTGGTCGTATTCAAATTACGGTCTATCTGCCAAGTCACTTTACCATGCGGTACTTGTTTCTTTCTTAGGGTATCTGCCACATAGCTTAATTCCGCCAATGGGGCGTTTTCGAAAAGGAACATCCCCTCTTCTTTAGTTAAGTACTCAAAATTCAGTGCTTTCTGATAAAGTTGCTCTAATTGCATAGTTTTCAATTAATGGTGCGAAGTTACTAATTAAACAACCTTTACGTCAAATGGTTGTAGGTTTTAAGCTTATTTTTGTGGTCCTTATGATACAATTTGAAAAATTTCAATTAGCCAATGGATTGAAGGTGCTGGTGCACCAAGATACGAGTACCCCAATGGCGGTAGTCAATGTCCTTTATAATATTGGTGCCAAGGATGAAAATCCTGCTCAAACTGGTTTCGCGCATCTTTTTGAGCACTTGATGTTTGGCGGTAGCGTCAATATTCCTGTATATGACGAGCCTTTACAAAGGGCAGGTGGCGAAAACAACGCTTATACCACCAATGACTTGACCAATTATTATTGTCAAATACCAGCGGAAAATATAGAGACTGCTTTTTGGTTAGAGAGTGATCGTATGTTATCACTTGCATTTAGTGAGAAGAGTTTAGAAGTACAAAGAAAAGTGGTCTGCGAAGAATTTAAGGAGCACTATATCAACAAGCCTTATGGTGATGCATGGCATAAAATGCGCGCATTAGCGTATACCAATCATCCGTATAGATGGATGACGATTGGTGCTGAACTATCCCATGTAGAAAATGCGAAAATACAAGACGTAAAAGATTTCTTTTTTAAATTTTATAGACCCAATAATGCGATCCTTGTCGTGACTGGAAATACCACCACTGAACAAGTAAAAGCGTTGGCGGAGAAATGGTTTGGTCCGATTCCTGCAGGCGAAGCATACAACAGAAATTTACCACAAGAACCTGTACAAGAAAAAAAGAGGTCATTGGAAGTGCATGCAGATGTGCCCATGGATATGTTGATGATGACCTGGCATATGGGTGGCAGATTTGATGCTGGCTACCATGAGACAGACTTGATTACCGAAGTATTAGGGGGAGGCGCTTCTGCAAGATTGTATGAGCAATTGATTAAAGTGAAACAATTGTTTTCGTCGATCGATTGTTATCATTTTGGTACGGTGGATCCAGGCTTATTGGTGATTGAAGGCAAATTGGTAAAAGGCGTGAGCATGTCTGTTGCAGAGCAGGCGGTCTTAGAAGAAGTAGAAAAAATTAAAAAAGAATTACTCCCACAAAAGGAAGTACAAAAAGTAATTAATAAAACAGAAAGTATCATTTGTTTTGAGGATATGAGTATCATGAACCGTGCGCATAGTTTGGCGTATTATGAATTATTGGGCGATGCAGAGATGATGAATCAAGAATTGGAGAAGTATCAAGCGGTTACGCCAGAAAGGATACAAGCTACTGCAAATGCGATCTTCCAAGATCAGAACAGAAACACTTTATATTATTACAGTAAAAATTAAAAAATGGCATTAGATAGAATTAAAGCACCGATGATTAAGGATGCCGTTGATTTTGATATTCAATTAAAACCCTACCAGCATTTTACTTTAGACAACGGAGTAGAAGTATACAGTTACGAAGGAGGCGCAGAGGAAGTGATGATGATGGACTTGGTTTTTTTTGCTGGTAATTGTTACGAAGAAAAAAACTGGGTTGCAGCAGCTACTAATTTTTTATTAAAAAATGGCACCCATCAAAAAACCGCTTTTGAGTTGAATGATTATTTTGAATTTTATGGAGCTTATGTGAATAGAACCTGTTACAATGAAACTGCTACCATCAATCTACATACCCTCACCAAACATTTTGAAGCACTCTTGCCTGTGGTGAGTGAATTGGTGACCGAGTCCAATTTTTCGGAAGAAGAATTAAAAATCTACCAACAAAACCAACTTCAAAGATTGACATTGAATTTAAAGAAGAGTGATTTTATTGCCAATAGATTGATTGATGAATATTTGTTTGGCATCAACCATCCTTATGGAACTTATTCAACAGAAGCTGCCTTTAATAACTTGACGCGCGAAGATCTTGTCAATTTTTATGATCGTTTTTACAAGCATGGTAAAGCCGTCATATTCATGGCCGGTAAGTTTCCTAAAAACATGCAAAGCTTGATGAACAAGTACATTGGAAGCTTGCCATTGAACCAAAAAGCAATGCCTGTTTTTGATCATCCAATTATTTCTGCGACCACAAAAAAATATTCGATTGTCAATGATGCGAGTTCGGTGCAAGGGTCTATCAGAATGGCAAGAAGATTTCCAAATCGTCATCATCCAGATTTTCCTGGAACACAAGTATTGAATAATCTTTTAGGAGGATTTTTTGGATCAAGATTGATGCGCAATATTAGAGAAGACAAAGGATACACTTATGGCATTCATAGTTTTTTACAGAATCATGTACAGGAATGCGCATGGATGATTAGCACCGATGCAGGAAAAGATGTCTGTGGCGCTACCATTGAAGAAGTGTATAAAGAGATGGCCATCCTGAGGAATGAAAAGATAGATGAGGCTGAGTTGAAATTGGTTAAAAATTATATGTTGGGTGCCCTTCTAGGGGATTTAGATGGGCCATTTCAAATCATGAATCGTTGGAAGACTTATGTATTGAATGATTTGGACATTGCTTATTTCAATAAAACCATCGAAACGGTACGTGCGATCCAACCGGCTGACTTGCAAGCTTTGGCCAATCAATACCTACAACCCGAAGACTTTTATGAACTAGTAGTGTATTAATAGCGCTAATTTTATAAGAATGTATAAATTTTCATCCCTATTATAAACCAACTATCTCTTATTTGGGAGGCTTTATACATTTATTTAAAACGCTAAATACTGATTATCAGCTATTTAGCGTTTTTGTTTTTACAGTACCTTAAGAAACTTGGTACTATGTGATGCATAGTACCTTAATTAACCTTAGTTTTGTGGGATAAATTACAATTATGGATATTCAAAACACACAAAGTCAGATGCGCAAGGGCGTTTTGGAGTTTTGCATATTGTCCATCATTCAACAAGGGGAGGTTTATCCAAGTGATATTGTTGAGCAAATGAAAGCGGCCAATCTGCATATTCTAGAAGGTACATTGTATCCTTTGTTAACGCGTTTAAAAAATGCGGGCCTATTAAATTATCGTTGGGTAGAAAGTATTAGCGGTCCGCCAAGAAAATATTTTGTAATGACGGATGCAGGTCAAGAAGCATATGAGATCTTACAAAAAACTTGGAATGAAATGGCCACCTCGGTGAATACCATCATCACACCAAATGCAAACCCAATTGATCACCAAGCAGATGCTGCTCAATAAATATATGACCATGAAAAAAGTAATCAATATCAATTTCCAAGGACGTATTCTTCCAATCGAAGAATTGGCGTACGAAAATTTGAAACAATATATAGAAAGTCTAAGAACCTATTTTGAACAAGAAGAAGGTAAGGACGAAATCATCAATGACATAGAATGTCGTGTGGCTGAATTATGCGAAGACCGTCTTAAAAAAGGCGCCGTATGCATTACAGAACAAGACATTGATTTAATCATTACAAGTATTGGTCGTCCTGCTGATTTTGAAGCACAGGACGGCTTTGAAGCCAATGCCACAAGCAATACCACAAGCAATACAGGAACCAATCAAGCACAAACAAATGCTCAAAATGCGGATGGTCAAACTTATCAAAAAAGATTATACAGAGACGAGCAGAACAAAGTCTTGGGTGGAGTTTGTGCTGGTATTGCGAATTATTTAAACTTGGATCCAATCCTTGTTCGAGTTTTGTGGATCCTACTTTTTGGTATCTCATTTTTTGCTTACCTATTGTTATGGATTGCCGTCCCAAGCACATCTGTAAAAGAAGTGGGCGGTATTCGTAAAAGATTATTTAGAGATCTTGACAAAAAAGTCATTGGTGGCGTATGCGCAGGGATGTCTAAATACTTTGGTGTGCAAGTAAGTATCATAAGAGTTTTATTTTTATTACCTACTATTTTATTGATTGTGAATTGGAATCATTTTCATTTATTTCAATTTTGGGAGTTTGACGATTTCAATAACTTTTTTGATGTGACCTTTATGCCAGGTGCCATTTTTGTCTACATCGTTTTATGGTTGGTATTGCCAGAAGCAAGAACCAGTGCTGACAAATTAGAAATGATGGGGGAGAAAGTGGATATCAATAGTATCAAGAATGCGATTCAAACAGATTTGGAAGGATTTGGTAAAAGAGCTAAAACTTGGGGAACTAGCTTTGAGAAAAAGCAAACATCTTCTGCAGAAAAAACCAATACTACAAGCACTAACGCTAATAGTGTGAATAGTGAGGCAGGCGGCTTAGATCAAAGAAAGGGTTGTTTACATTTCTTTGGCAGAACCATTACTATTTTGATGAAAGCATTCGTATACTTTATCCTTGGTATCATTACCATTTCAGTACTTGCTGCTTTATTTGGTGTTGGAGTTGCAACTACTGGTTTATTGCCATTGAAGAAATTCATTTTAGAAGATGGTTTGCAGTCTTGGGCATTTATAGGTACGATCTTATTTTTTATATGGGTACCCGTGATTGCAATTGTGGCGTCTATTATTCGCAAAATCGCCGGGTTCAAGAAATCCAATATTTGGGTGAGATCTAGCTTTATTGCTTTATGGGTTCTTGGATGGGTTTGTATATCTTATTTTTTTAGCAGCTTAGGCAATAGTTTTTCTAAGCACAATCAACCTATTGAAAAGGGCATTGCTTTAGTAAATCCAGCTGTAGATTATTTAGAAGTGACCGCTTCGCCAAAAATGAAATACTATGAACAAAGATGGTTTAATATCGAACCATTCCAAGTGTACAATGATGACACGGTTCGTGTACGTAATTTAAAGATAAGAATCGTACAATCTAAGACAGATAGTTTTGAAGTAAAGTATGTGACCATGAGCAATGGTAAGTCGATTAGTGAAGCAAATTTGCTTGCAGAAAAAATCGATTTTTCTATCTTACAACAGGATAGTAGTTTATACTTAGACAGAGGTATTGCTATTACAAACAAAGATAAATTCAGAAACCAGCATGTGATTATGACGATTGCTGTGCCTCTAGGGAAGCGATTTAAGATCACCAATAAAGGTTGGTCTCAAACTACGATTAATATGAACCATCGTGGTATTCGAACAGAAACTATCAATGATTTTGGTGATGATACATGGGTGGATGAATGGAATGAAAATTGGGACAGTGAATCTTTCTCTTATGATAGAGGCGTGGAGTATAGGATGACAGCGGATGGTTTAGAAAAGATCAAATCTGATTTTGATAAGTCTGACAACTCTGATGATAATAATGATAATGAATCCATTGACGAGATGGAAGAACAATTGCAAAAATTGAAAAAAGACAGAGAAGATTTAGAACAAAATTTGGAAAAAACGAGGGCTCGGAAAATCCAAGAATTAGAAAAGATTGATCGTGCTTTAGAAGAAAAGAAAGCAGAAAAGAATGGGGTAAAACAAAACCCATCCGATATCAAAAAAAAGCAGCAAATAGCTATTCAGCCACCGACTGGTTTAAGCAAGGTTGCGGCTGTTGCTAAAAAAGCAGAGGACTTGCACTTATTGATACAGCGCTTTACCTATTAATTGGTTTTTGTGTAGATTTGTGATGATAAAACGCCCTTCTTTCTAGAAGGGCGTTTGTATTTATTAGTTAACTTTATCCAAATTTATTCAAGATGAGTGCAATACTAAATACCCCATTTACCCATAAGCATATCGCATTGGGTGCAAAAATGGCAGCGTTTGCTGGCTACAACATGCCAATTAGTTATACAGGGATCAATGATGAACATGCCGCTGTAAGAAATAGCGCTGGCGTGTTTGATGTGAGTCATATGGGCGAGTTTGTTTTAAAAGGAGAAAACGCATTGGATTTAATTCAGCGTGTGACAAGCAATGATGCTTCTTTATTAGAAGACGGAAAAGCGCAGTACAGTTGTTTGCCAAATACCACTGGTGGTATCGCAGATGACTTGTTGGTGTACTGCGTTGAAAAGAATAAAGTGTATATGTTGGTTGTGAATGCATCCAATATCGAAAAAGACTGGAACTGGATTAGTAGTTATAATACCAAAGGGGTAGAGATGCATAATATCAGTGCTAAGACTGCACTATTGGCTGTACAAGGTCCAAATGCGACTAAGATTGTACAAACAATGACCAAGATGGACGTGTTGAATCTGCCTTATTATAGTTTTGTAAAAGGCGACTTGTTAGGTATTGATAACGTATTGATTAGTGCAACAGGTTATACAGGATCGGGTGGTGTGGAAATTTATTTTGAAGATATCAATGACAATGCCAACAAAGTTTGGGATGCATTATTTGAAGCAGGTGCTGCATTTGGTTTAAAGCCAATTGGATTAGGTGCAAGGGATACATTAAGACTAGAAATGGGATTCTGTTTATACGGGAATGACATCAACGATACCACAAGTCCATTAGAAGCAGGATTAGGATGGATTACAAAATTCACAAAAGCATTTACCAACTCAGAAAATTTAGCGGTACAAAAAGCAGCAGGTGTCACAAAAAGATTAGTTGGATTTGAAATGATAGATCGTGGTATTCCAAGACATGATTATATGATTAAAGATGCAGCGGGTCAAACAATAGGTATTGTTACATCGGGTACTCAGGCGCCTAGTTTAGGCAAGGCGGTTGGCTTAGGATATATAGCTTCAGCGCATGCTACAGTTGATTCTGAGATCTTTATTGATATTAGAAATACATTGGTGAAAGCAAAAGTGGTTAAGTTTCCTTTTAAATAAAAAGGGATTTAGATAATTGTAATAATGATAAAGGGGGACAAATCGTCCCCTTTTTTTATGCGGTAAATACTTGAAAATCATCTGTAGTTTAATTGCATTTTTGATTATAAATAAAAACGTAGTTATGAAAGCAATGAAAAACAAAGTACAGTTGATTGGCCATTTAGGTGCCAATCCTGAAATCAAGGAATTTGACGAAAACAAAAAACTAGCCCAACTCAGTTTGGCCGTCAATGATGGATTTAAAAATGCACAAGGGGAGTGGCAGGAGGACACTCAGTGGTTCAATTTAGTAGCATGGTCAAAGCTTGCAGACTATGCCGAAAAGAATTTACTCAAAGGACAGGAACTCGCCATAGAAGGACGTTTGGTGAACAATACCTATACCGATAAGCAAGATGTAAAAAGAACTGTTACTGAAATTGTATTGAATGAAATCCTTTTGTTGAGTAAGCAAAAAAATTCAAAAGAGACAGAATAAAGCGCTACAATTTGTATCTTTGCAGCCTATGCAAACAAACAATACATTGAAACCAACTTTACATACAATTCTTACACCTTCATTATTAGAACTGTATGAAATAAAAGATAGTATTGTTGTCATTATTGATGTCTTTAGAGCGACTTCTACGATGGCTACTGCATTGTTCAATGGGGCGACAAAAATCATTCCAGTGGACTCTGCAGAGCATTGTATTGAGATGGGTAAACAAACAGGTGGCATTACCGCAGGAGAGCGTGATGGAAAAATCATTCCAGGTTTAGCCTATGGTAATTCTCCTTCTGAGTATCCTAGGTCATTTATAGAAAATAAAACATTAGTGATTACAACGACCAATGGCACTAAGTTGTTGCATATGGCATTGAATCAAGGAGCAAAAGAAATCATCACTGGATCTTTCCCAAATTTGACGAAAGTGGTGGAATTTTTAAAAACACAAAATGCACCCGTGATTTTGGGTTGCTCAGGATGGAAGAATCGTTTTAATATTGAGGATGCACTCTTTGCTGGTGCTGTGATTGAGGAAATAAAGGACCATTTTACCATTCACTGTGATAGTAGCTTTATGGCCTATCAATTGTATAATCAAAACAAGGCTAATTTATCTGAATATATTAAAACGGTGACCCATTGGCATCGATTAGCCGCCTATGGCTTAGAAGACGACATGCAGTATTGCGTGACTAAGGATATTGCACCTTCTTTACCTATTTTTAAAAGTGGCGCCTTGGTCAACCACGGGTAGTTTTTCCTTATAATAGCCCATAAAGTCGTACATTTGCAACTGCCCTTTTTTGGAGAGGGCAATTGCATTTTTAATTATGGCACTACCCTATCTTGTTAAACATATCTATAGTTACGGCACTGAAGAAGTGATTCGTCGTGGTAAACGCATTTTTGCATTAAAAAATATCGAATTGGTTAAATTCGATCCAATGATTGGCAACATTCATTGTCGCGTGAAAGACGACGGGTATTCCACTTATTACAAAGTAACCATTGAAAATTTCACTATTGCAGCCACTTTATCTTTAAGATGTGGTTGTCCTTATAATTTGTCTGAAGTTTGCAGACATAAAGCAGCTGCTTTATTTTTCATACAAGATTTAATGGACAAGAACCAATTGGAATACCAAGCGGCTTCTTATAAGACAACCCATACTTTACTTAGAACAAAAGCCATCGATTTAAAATCGATCAAAATGCTTTGCTCTGCTGATACCTTTGATCAGGCTGAACAAACATTAAAAACAATTCGTCCACATATTCTTTCAAGTGAAAACGAAAAAGTAGTTGCAGAGTTAGACATAGATGGTAAGACGCATCATTTAATTATTCAAAAAAACGAAGAACGTTTCTTTGATACTTCTTGTGATTGTTTGTCAGAGACTGCTTATGCTTTATGTATTCATAAGACAATGTTGTTACTGCAACTATTTCAATTAAAAGGGGCAGACTATTTTGAGACCATTCGAAACTGGAATAGGGAAAAGAATAAGCTATTGGCTTTATACGGATACTGCCTTGCAGATGAGCTTAAGGATAAATTTGAATTTACCTACCATGACGGTAAGCCTTTTCTAAAAGTACTTGATCCAAGTATCCAAAGAGTGAATGGTGGAGAGGCTGTTACCAAAGCGCCTCCAATAGAACTGCACCGCTTCACGCTACCAAATAAAAAAGTAGACAGTTCCGATATAGATGACACTCATTTGAATGGTGCACAAAAAACGATACAACGTTATGGACTAGTCATACAAGAAGATGCGCATAATTATCCTTATGTATCTTTTCATGTGGTAAGAGGGGAGACCGATGAACTTGAAAACGCATATGTAAGTAAGGTAGAGAAGATTGATATCTTAAAATTTGTCACACCCTATGATATGCATGAGGATGATAAAATTTTATTGCAATCTGTCCGAAAATTACAACCGGTAGAAATGAGTAAGTACTTGAATAAGAATTCACCTTTTCAAGGCATTTGGGATACCATTGTGCATGCAGACGAAGCGAGCTTACCTGATGAGACCAAGGAGTTGATGCAAGAATACTTACATCCTAAAATGGAAAAACTGTGGCGTGATTTATCAGAACATCCATTTACTTTTTTTGTTGGGCATAATAAAAGTTTTACCACAGCGAATTTGGTAAAATTGGATTTGATTTTTCATCCTGTTCAGCCAAGTTTTAAAGTAGAGAAAGACGGCGAAGATTATATTGTCCATGCGCAGGTTTTATTGCCATCAGGTCCTGTTGACCTAGTGGATAATCTTGCAAAGTCTTATTTTGTATTCCAGCAAGCACAGCAGTTTTTTTATTGGAAAAATAGGGCAGATCTTAATTGGATAGAACAATTTTTACCCAATGGGCATCAAAAAGTATCTGCAAAAGAATGGCCTAATTATTTGCAGTCAACTGTGTTGCCCTTATCTAAAAATTATGTAGTGGCCTTAGAGCACGTGTCTCAAGAAAAAGTAAAAGGCGTGAAGCCGCAATTACAAATTCTATTAAAAGAGAACGGAGACTATCTATTTTTTGAACCCCTATTTGTTTATCAGGATATTGTGGTGCAAAAGGAAGATGGCCCATCTGTCATTCAACAGCTTGGTGATAAGCTCATGATTTTAGAACGTGATTTAGCTGCAGAGCGTCAATTGGTGGGCATTATAGAGCAATTGCATTCAGGATTCGTTAGACCCAACGAGGGCAATGTATTGGCATTAAAAGGTTCCGAAGTCCTAAAAAACAATTGGTTCTTCTTGTTCATTGACACCCTAAAGGAAAAACAAATTCCATTATTTGGTACAGAGCAATTGAAGCAATTCAAATTCAATACAGCTAAGCCAACTACTCGATTGTATATTAGTAGCAATACCGATTGGTTTGATGCTAAAGTAGAAATTTCATTTGGAGAACAAAAAGTGAGTATACAAGACATCAAGACGATGTTGATGAATAAACAACAGTTTGTTCCATTAAAAGATGGCAGCTTGGGTGTATTGCCAGAACAATGGTTGAACAAATATGCGTTATTGTTTAAAGTGGGCGAAGGCAAGGCAGATAATTTAAGATTGAGTAAATACCATTTCTCTGTTTTAGATGAATTGTACCAGCAAAGAGATGAGGAAGAATTAATTTTCCAACTAGAAGGTAAATTTGAAAAAATTAGAGAACATTATACCATCGACGATGTAAAACCTCCGGCACATTTGGATCCTATTTTACGACCTTATCAGGCAAGTGGATTCCAATGGTTGAATTATCTACACGATGTAGGCTGGGGTGGAATCTTAGCAGATGATATGGGATTGGGTAAGACCATTCAAACCTTATCTTTCTTACAACATTTAAAAGAAAAACAAGGTAAGCTTTTAGCCTTGGTGGTATGTCCAACCACTTTATTATTTAACTGGCAAAATGAATTGAAGAAATTTACGCCAAGTTTGAGTTTTATGATCCACCATGGTGGTACCAGAAATAAAGCAAAATTAACAGATGGTTCCGTGGAAGTGATTATCACCACTTATGGTACTTTAAGAAGTGATATTAAGAACTTTGTAGAAGTACAATTTGATTATGTGATTTTGGATGAAAGTCAGGCTATAAAAAACCCAACCAGCAAAGTAACCAAAGCGGCTTGCTTATTAAATGCGGGCAATAAACTTTGTTTAAGTGGTACGCCATTACAGAATAACACTTTTGATATTTACGCACAAATGAATTTCTTGAATCCTGGCATGTTGGGATCGGTGGAATATTTTAAGCATAATTTCTCTATGCCTATTGATAAATTTGATGAGAAAGAACAAAAAGAACACCTTCGAAAATTTGTCTTTCCATTTATCTTAAGAAGAACCAAAGAGCAAGTGGCAAAGGATTTGCCAGAAAAGCAAGAAACGGTATTGTATTGTGAGATGGGAGCGGCACAACGTAAAATTTATGAAGCATACCGAAATGATTATCGTGATAAATTAATGGGTCTGGTAGAGGAGAAAGGCGTGCAAAAAGCACAATTATCTATCTTACAAGGCTTAATGAAATTGCGTCAAATTTGTGATAGCCCGGCCATCATCAAAGATGAATCTTATCCAAATGAGTCGGTTAAGTTGGAAGAGTTAACACGTGAGATAGCAGAAAATATTGGTGAACATAAGGCCCTGGTCTTCTCTCAATTCTTGGGTATGCTAGGTTTAATAAGAGCGTCGTTGACGAAGCTTGGAATTGATCATGAATATTTTGATGGAAGCAGTACAATCCAAGAAAGAGAAAAGGCCATTGAACGTTTCCAAAATGATCCTAATTGTCGTGTTTTCCTAATCTCTTTAAAAGCTGGTGGTGTGGGTCTTAACTTAACAGCAGCGGATTATGTGTACATCGTAGATCCTTGGTGGAACCCAGCTGTAGAGCAACAAGCCATTGACAGAACGCATCGTATTGGACAAACAAAAAACATCTTTGCTTATCGCATGATTTGTAATGATACCGTGGAAGATAAAATCTTGAAGCTACAGGATCGAAAAAGATCTCTAGCTAAAGAATTAATCTCTGACGAAGATGGATTTATGAAGTCCTTGACCAAGGACGATATCAATTACTTATTTAGTTAGCCAGCATGGTTCTATAATTAAAATGCCCCAAATGATTCATCTGGGGCATTTTAATTTTTTGAAGAGGTTGCTTTTATTTCATTTCTGCCGCCGCAATATTTGCTTTCGGATTCTTTAAGAATTCCTCCTTACATCCTGTAGCGCAAAATCCTAATACCTTATTGTCGTAATGTGCTGTGTCGCTAATGCCAGCAGTCACAGGCATCCCACATGTAGGATCTTTTTTATTGTCCACTAAGCTAATATCGTAACTGATTACTGAGTCTTGGGTAACAGCATTTGCGGTACTATCCATGTTGCTTGTTGCCGTACCAGTTTCGTTGCCACAAGCCAATAAAAATATACTACAAGTAACTGTCATCAAGTTGAGGCCCCTTTTAATTGTCTTATGCATGATATAGGATTTGTACAAAGTTAGGACTTCCATTAAATATGCGTTAAATAGTGTAAAATATGGTACAAAATTCAGGATTTATTGGCATATTAACGGGATTTGGATGTATTTTTGAGCTCTAAATTTGAATACCTTAAAGATGAAGAAAACAATCATTTTAGTCTTCGCAACTTCAATAGCAGTTTCAGGCTGGGCACAAACAAAACAAGCGGCTCCATTAAAGCCTACTGTCGCGCTTAAGAAAGTCGTAACAACCAAAGCGGTTACAACTAAAGCAACAACCGCGACCAACCTTTTTAAGAATGCAAAGGACAGTGCATCATATGCTTTAGGTTTGAGAATTGGACAAAGTCTAAGATCACAGGGCTTACAAGATGTCAACGTGGCTATGTTCAACAAAGGAATGGCTACTGGTGTGAATGTTAAATCATTAATTCCAGATAGCTTATTAGATATATGTATCAAAAACTACCAAGATAAAATGAGTACAGAAAAAATCGCTATCAATCGTGCAGCAGGCGCTGCATTTTTAGCAGAAAATGCAAAAAGACCAGGTGTGGTTCGTTTAAGCAATGGTTTGCAATATGAAGTAATGGTTGCTGGCACAGACACCGCAAAGCCTACTTTAAAAAACACAGTTAAATGTCATTACCATGGCACTTTAATCAGCGGAGAAATTTTTGACAGTTCAGTGAACAGAGGCGAGCCAATTAGTTTCCCATTAAATGGAGTGATTAAAGGATGGCAAGAAGCTTTACAGTTGATGACAGTTGGAAGTAAGTGGAAATTATTCATTCCTTCTGAATTGGCTTATGGCGAACGTTCTGCTGGACCAGTCATTGGACCAGGATCTACTTTGATTTTTGAAGTGGAGTTATTGGGTATACAATAATACTTGTACTACATCATTTATAATACAATGCACTTCACATCTACTTGTGGAGTGTATTTTGTTTCATGGCCTTTTCAATTTTTTTTATGCAAAAGATTTTTGTCATCCTCGTTTTAAGTATAAGTGCATTTGCTTGTACACCAAATAATGTAAAAATTAGTGCGTCCATCGGTCAACAGATTGATAGTGCAGGTATGCAAGGAAGTTTTGCTTTAATGGAAAATAGTAGTGAAGCGTTTACAGTGTATAATTTATCGGCCTACAAGGATAGTGGCTATGCGCCTTTGAACACTTTTTTCGCATTGCCAATTTTAATAGGTTTTGATCAAGGTCAACTCAATGCGGATACAAATACATGGGTATCACTTGACTCTTCTGTATATTACCAGCAGTTAGTGCAACAAATTGGTAGAACTACTTTGTTACAAGAAATTGATTCTATTCATTATGGTAAAGGAATTGTGAGTGCGAATATGGATGGTTTTTGGAATGATGGATCTTTATTGATTACAGCAGACGAACAACTTGGATTTATTAAAAGATTGTATTTTAAAGGTTTGCCTTTTCAAAAGCGTAGCCAAGAACTGTTTAGAAAAATGATCTTGAAAGAACAAAATTCAAATTATCAATTAAGTTATTTAGTGGCAACAGATACTGCACTCGGCAATCAAGCTTGGGTGATTGGGTATATCGAAGAAAACCTGCATCCTTATTTCTTTGTCTTGCATACTAGTGCAACCGATGGGTTGGATCTTAAAAACAGAAATATTAATTTGTTGAAAGCGATATTGCTCAAAGAAGGATTCTTTAAAGGCGTTCGATAAAGCACTATTCATTATTTATAAGTAAGTTTTATGCAATACTATTCTGAATCATTGACATCTTATAAACGCATCCACACAAGAGCTGTAAAAGTGGGTAATTTAATCATTGGTGGAGGGCATCCAATACGTGTTCAAACGATGACCACTACTGATACGATGGATACGGATGCAACTGTTGCACAAGTCATTCGTTGTATTGAAGCAGGCGCAGAACTTGTTCGTGTAACAGCCCCAAGTAAAAAAGAAGCAGAGAATTTAGCGAATATTAAAGCCATCCTTCATTCTAAAGGATACCATACTCCACTGGTTGCGGATATTCACTTTACACCAAATGCAGCTGAAATTGCAGCAAGAATTGTAGAAAAAGTAAGAGTGAATCCAGGTAATTATGTGGACAAAAAGAAATTTGAACAAATTGATTATACTGATGCGGAATACCTAGAAGAAATTGAACGCATCAGAGAAAGATTTACGCCCTTGGTCCTTATTTGTAAAGAACATGGCACTGCAATGCGCATTGGCACCAACCATGGTTCATTAAGTGATCGTATCATGAGTCGATACGGCGATACAGCCATTGGGATGGTAGAAAGCGCCATGGAATTTTTAAGAATTGCAAGGAGCTTGGACTACCACCAAATTATTTTGAGTATGAAATCAAGTAATCCTCAGGTAATGGTACAAGCCTATCGATTATTGATTCAACAAATGCAACAAGAGTTCAATGAATTATACCCTTTGCATTTAGGTGTAACAGAAGCTGGTGATGGAGAGGATGGAAGAATTAAAAGTGCAATTGGAATTGGTACCTTATTAGAGGATGGCATTGGTGATACCATCAGAGTCAGTTTAACAGAAGACCCTGAATTGGAAATTCCAGTTTGTGTAGATTTAGTTAAAAGATACAATCAGTTGTCAGAAGTGAATACAGCGATGGTACCTGAATTGACACAGTTGCCTTATAGTCCTTTTGAATATGCAAGACGCTTAACAACGCCCGTTAAAAATATAGGTGGCAAACAAGTGCCTGTAGTGATTGCAGATTTAAGTCATCTAGCTACTATTACAACAACAGACTTAGTAGCGATTGGTTATACCTATGATGCAGCTACAGATAAATGGACGATCTCGGATGCTGCTGCTGATTATGTTTTTATAGGCAACAAGCCTTTAGATTTCAACTTGCCTGGAACCCTTAGCATTGTGGCAAGCCCAGCGGTTTGTGCACTTGCCAACAATACCGAAAAGTACCATCCAATCATAGATGCTGTTTCTTTTATCGCCTTAGATGCAAAGCATCCCCAACTTAATTTTGTACAAATAGATTGTTATAGTGATCTTCAACCCATAGCGGATGAATTGTTATTACAAATTTCAAAAGATCCCTCTGTCGTTTTTTGTTTGAGTAGTCAATGTAACAATGCAATGCAAGCGGTGAGAAGAATGGCTATCAAGCTGATGCAACTGCAGATTCAGCAACCCATTATTTTGGTTACGGATAGCCAGTGGCAAACCACAGACGAACACTTGATTCATTTTGCAATTGAAACAGGTGCGTTATTATTAGAAGGGATTGGAGATGGGATTTGTTTAGGTTTAAGCCAAGCAGCGTATGATGCAAGCGTCAATGGATCCAATGTATCTGGCCGTAATTATTTTAACAATTCAACTATAGAGCAATTATTGAATACCACGGCATTCGGAATTTTACAGGCTACTAGAACTAGAATTTCTAAAACAGAATATATTTCTTGTCCAAGTTGTGGAAGAACTTTATTTGAGCTTCAAGAGACCACAGCAAAAATCAGAGCAGTCACCAATCATTTAAAGGGCTTGAAAATAGCGATCATGGGTTGTATCGTGAATGGCCCTGGAGAAATGGCAGATGCTGATTTTGGTTATGTAGGAAGTGGGGTAGGAAAGATTACCTTATATAAAGGCAAGGAAGTGATGAAGCGCAATATTGATAGCAATGTAGCAGTAGATGAATTAATTTTGTTACTTAAAGAACACCAAGCTTGGATTGAGCCAAGTAAATAATCATTTTATGTACTCCATTTTTTATGCTCTCTTTTATTTGATTTCTTTGATTCCTTGGCCTGTTGCATATCTATTAAGTGATGGAGTGGCTTTTTTATTGAGAAAAATTTTAAAATATAGGTTAGAGGTAGTGCATCATAATTTAGCTATTGCTTTTCCCAATAAAACTATCCAAGAGCGTAATCAAATTGCAAAAGATTTTTACCAAAAATTTGCAGATACATTTTTCGAGACCATTAAGTTGATCTCCATGTCTGATGCAAGTTTTAAAAAGCGCTTTAGCTCCAATGTCGAAGTACTCAATGACATTTATGCAACAGGACAAAATGTTCAGCTTATGGCCGGGCACTTCTTTAATTGGGAATTTGCGAATTGGGGTGCTGCAAAATATGGGAAGTATCCTTTTATAGGTGTCTACATGCCTTTAAGCAATCGTTTTTTTGATCGTTTAATTTTGGACATGCGAAAAAGATATGGCAGCATTTTGATTCCGGCCACTAATTTTAAAAATCAGTTCCATCAATATGCTACGAGTGAAAAATATGCCTTGGCACTAGCTGCGGATCAAAATCCTGGCAATCCTAAATCTGCTTTTTGGGTTCCATTTTTTGGCCAATTGACACCATTTGTAAAAGGGCCAGAAAAAGGTGCCAAGCTCAATAATACCGCACAGGTTTTTGTTCATTTTTACAGTACAAAAAGAGGATATTACCATTCACAATACGAGGTTATGACCACCGCCCCAAATTATTTTAAAGACGGGCAATTGACTGCGCTTTTTGTTAAAACATTGGAGGATAAAATAAAACAACATCCTGCCAATTATTTATGGAGTCATCGCAGATGGCGTTATGCATATGATGCAGCCACCTATGGACATTTGGTAGTAGACTAATCAATAGCTGAATTAAGCGCTGAATGAATAACTGAATTAAGAAAAATTTGAACTTAAATCAGATGTGTTATTGATACTCTTGGTCTTCAGAAAGATTCTTTTTTGGAGAAGCAACAATCGTGAATTTATTTTTCAAAAATTCTACCGCATCCCATCCATCTTTGACAATTCTAATATTATGAATGCCTTGTCTTTTTAACACCGAGGCTGCAAGCAATAACTGTTTGCCTAAATCGTCTATGATATAAATATTAAAATGTTCGTCTAGTTCTGACATCGAACCAGGATCACCAAATTCAATTAAGGGAAGGTGCATAGCGTCTTTGATATGGCCCTTGTCATAGACCTCTTCGGCACGAATGTCTAAAACCATTAAGTACTCGTCAAAAGGGATGTCCATTGCTAGCTCATCTACTTCAACTTCAATAATTAAATCTATTTTTTGATCTGCATTGGACCATGTTGAAAAACCGCCTTGCAAATAACCTTTCACTTGGGTGTAACCTAAGAGTTCAAAGCGTTTTATCAGGATAGCTTCAGTACCTTGTGAACACACTAAAATAATGGGGCAATCATGCTCAATTATTTTAAGTGCATTTAAAGTTTTTATTTCATCTAATCCTATATGAATGGATCCAGGAATATAACCCTGTAAAAATTCAACATCCGTTCTGGTATCAATGATTTGAACTGAATCTTCTTTAGATAATTCTAAAAATTGAGCTAAGCTTAACTCCATACTATCCAACTAATTGTTCTACAAATTGGTTCACTTGTTCAAGACGATTGTAGTCCACCATATAAAAAATAAACTTTCCTTCACGGATTGTTACAACAATACCGGCTCTTCTTAAAATGGCTAAATGTTGGGAGGCAACTGACTGCTCTAATCTAAGTTTTACATAGATCTCTGTTACGGTCATTTTTTGCTGCTCGTCAATTAATTTTAAAATTTGTTGACGAAGTTTGTGGTTCAACGCTCTTAAAATCATAGCAGCTTTTTTGCTATGGATTAAATCCACTTTTAATGGTGTGGTTACATTGTCTAATTGTAACAATGATAATGATTGATTCATGACAAATTGCATATTGGGGGTTATGAATTGTTTTACACTACAAAGTTAATGAATATTTAATACATAAAGATTTAAATAATATGTATTATTTACTAGGAAGGATATAAACCTCCTTAAGGTAATTTGGGCCAACATAAGCTAAATCCTCAAATTGGGCAGCATTCAATTTTGTCATTGCCATATCTAGAAGTACTTGGCTCGTATAATGCCCCTCCAGATAATTTACAGGGTGCGGTGCTGTGAAATCTTTTGTTTTTGCGAGTCCATTGCCAATGCAAAGGGTTGGCTGATGGATCAAGCTGTTCCATTTTGCTTGGTCAAGTACTATGGCTTGTTCTTGTAGGATTGGATTACAGGATGGATCATAGATAGCGCCAAATACTTCCATTCTTCTTGCATCTATCATAGCAAAAACTTGGAATGGGGGCTCAAATGCATTGGGTGCCAGTTGGATGGCTCTAGTTGCCAAAGCGCTTAGGGTGGATAAACCAATTAATGGCTTTTGTATGGAGTAGGCAATGCCTTTTGCAGTTGCTAAGCCAACCCTTAACCCAGTATAACTTCCTGGTCCTAAAGTAATAGCAATCGCATCTAATGCACTGATTGTCATTTGCTGTTCGGCTAATACATTGGCTATTGCGACTTGAATGAAGCTGGCGTGACTATGCGTCTCCTTATTGGTAAGCTCGGCTACGATCTTTCCATCCTTACTTAAAGCAACAATGGCTTCTTCCAAAGCGGTGTCTATAATTAATAAATTAGCCAAGTCGTAAAATTGTATTGCAAAAATAGGTTGGATTTGCTCAAAAAAATAGAAATTGCAATTCTAAATAAAATATATGTCTAAACAAATTATTCAGTCTAACAAAGTACCTGCACCTATTGGTCCCTATAGTCAAGCTGTGATTGCCAACGGATTTTTATTTGCGAGTGGTCAAATTGCGTTTGATCCAGCGACAGGTGAGTTGGTTTTATCTTCGATCGAAGCTGAAACAACACAGGTGATGGAGAACATTAAAGCCGTCTTAGATGAAGCTAAAATCAATTTTGGTCATATTGTTAAGACCAGTATTTTTTTAAGCAGTATGGATTTATTTGCAGCGGTCAATCAAGTATATGGTAGTTATTTCAATGCTGACTTTCCTGCACGTGAAACCGTTGCTGTGAAAGGATTGCCTAGAAATGTCAATGTTGAAATTAGTATTACAGCTATTATAAATCAATTTTAAAGTATGCGCATTATTTTATTTTTTGGCTTGGTCCTTTTTTCTGGGCAATTGATTGGACAGGTTTGGTCTAGGTATGACAGCACAATGAAAATTGGCAAAGCTGGTTACCGAATTTCATGTTTAAATAGATCCACGGATGCGAATGTTTTGAACATCAGACCAATTGGATTTAAGGCTGAAACTAGAGAAGCTTCAATACCACTTAAGGCGAGGGTTTTTCGTGCTGAAATAGATGACTTAAACAATGATGGATTTCCTGACTTGATTATTTTTATTGAGGATGCTGCAGGTAAAAAAAGTATTTTCCCAATTCATTCTCAAGACAACGAAAGAATTGCACCTATTTACTTTCCTGATATTTTAGATGACATGGAATCAAGTAAGGGATACAGAGGCAAGGATGAATACACTCTTGTGGAAGGTATATTATTTAGAAAGTTTCCTGTTTATCCTGCAGATACGACCGTTAAAGAGCCAACCAATAAAATTAGACAGTTGATGTATCGAGTGATAAAAGGAGAACGTGATTCCTGGAAGTTTAAAATGTTTAGACAATTTGATTTTACCTCAAACTAGAAGCCAGCACTGATCAGTATTTTACCAACTGCTTTTTCATTCCCCATATCATCTCGGGCAAATATTAAGTAAATGCCTGAAGCCACTTTGCGCTGATATTGATCTCTGCCATTCCATACTGCCTGACCTCCAAGCGCCCTTGTTTGCATCATGAGTTGCCCATTGATATCTGTAATTTTCACTAAGGCATTGTTGACTAAATTTTTAATAACAATCGGTCCATTGTAATTGGGTGCGATAGGATTGGGGAATAATTTAATAGCTGATTGTGTCAAAGCACGCTCGGTGGCTTCTCCTTTATAGCTTATGATTTCATTTTTTGTAAAGAAAAAAACATCTCCGTCAGTTGGTTCAATGCCAATGGATAAAACGGTATTATCTGGAAGCGGACTATTTTCTGTCGTAAAATGTTGGAGTACCTCAGCGCCATCTTTACTGATTAACCAAGCACCGTTATTGGTACCAATCCATTTTCTATTTGCACCGTCTATACTGATAGAATGAATGGTTTCTCTTTGAAATAAGTAGCCATTGAAACCATTGCTTTGAACAATAGGTAAATAAGCATCGCAGGCTTCGTTGATGGTATTGCATTGAAAAATTGCAATGCCATTGTCTGTCCCAACCCAAATACTTCCATCCTTATCTTCTGCGATAGCGGTGACTTCCATACTCGGTAAATTACCCGATCCTTTCCCAGTATTCAATTGTCTCCAAATGGCTTGATTATTTTGTTTTTGAAATAATAGAATACCTTGTTGTTTAGGTCCAATGATCCAACTCAAATCATTTTTAGCTACTAATATTTTTTTCAAATTAGTATTAGCAAAACCTGTTTGCATGGGGTAGCTATTCCATTTCCCACTTTCTTTAGCAACGATACCAAATCCTTCTTTCAACAGCACAATTTGACCATCCGTTTTTTGTTGAATCGATTTGATTGCGCCAATGGATGTATTTGGTAAAATTTCTTCTACTATTTTTTTATTGGGATCATAATGTATTAATTGGTCGCCCATTCCCATCCACCAACTCTGATCAATAGGGTCAATCGATACCGCCTCGACATAATTGATCTTTAAATTTTGAATTTGTGTCAAATTAGACCAGCCTTTTTCATTCAAGCTAGATATGCCAATTTTATTCGCCCCATAACTCATCAATAATTGATGATTTGAAAATGCATTATTGCCATATGCACTACTTAAAGGCCCTCCCAGAGCGGTCCACTTTGATTGCTCATTTTTTTCATAGAGGCCTTTACCAAAATCTGCTACCCAAATAGTATTACCGTCTTTAAGTATCCCAACAGGTTGAATCAATACAGCAGAATCAACCAGTACTGTATTGGTTTGATTGTTATTGAATTGTATCAATGCGCCTTTGTTCTGATAAGCGATGCCTGCTAAAATTCGTTCTTCGTCAACAGCGATTGCCTCAATCGTACCCGTAAAAATCTGATAGCTTGCAATGTTACTTTGATAGGGATAAATTTTTTGCTGGTTATTGAAATACAGCTGGTTTTTAAATACAAACATATTTTTTATACCAGAGACACCCATTGCGTTTTCTACAATCCAACTATTATTTTGTACCAATGCTGTTGACCAAATTCCATTTTCTGTTAATGCAAATAATTTATTTTGGTAAACAATTGTCTGAAATACTTTTACATTCTGACGATTGTTATTAGGGAAGATGGTGGACTTAATTTCTTTTTTTAATAAGTCAATCACAACAATTCCAAAATTACAAGACAAGTAGGCGTTGTTATTATATACAATGAGGTCGTTGATTGTTTTATCGGAATATAAATTTGAACTTTGTATATCATCTATCAAAGTGACCTGATCTCCTTTTATAATATCTAAGCGGCTATTTTTATAGGCAATTACAAGTTGATTTTCAATTGGTTGCCATGCAATTTTATGTATCCCAGTGGCATGTAAACCAGTGGTCGTGTTTAGGTAGGTTGTCTGTCTATTTGCATCTATTTGAATGATTTGGTTTGCTGCGGCAACATAAATCTGATCTCCTTTTACAACTTGTTGGATAGACTCATTGGAAAAATGAGCACGCCATGTACCAATTGGACCTAATTGCAATTGTGCATCTATTGGCTTAGCTATACCAATACATCCTATTAAAATATAGATCCACTTTTGCATCTTATTTTTTTATTGCTTGATATATTTGTTCTTGAATCTTCGCTCTTAAATTAAGCGTACTAAATGCTTTATTGTCTCTTGTTGGGTAGACTCTGTTTGAAAGAAAAATGTATAGCAATTGATTGTCTGGGTCTGCCCAAACACATGTTCCAGTAAATCCTGTGTGACCAAATACGGATGCTGGAGCACTTAAACTTGGGTAAGGATCTTTTGAATTGGCATTGTCTTTTGCAGTTTTATCAAATCCAAGTCCCCTCCTGCTAGTTGCAGATTGATAGCTTGTAAACAATTGAATGGTGGATGGTTTTAAATAGGATTGACCATCCCATTGTCCTCCATTCAATAACATCATATACAATTTTGCTAAATCAGTGGCATTGCTAAATAATCCTGCATGTCCAGCGATCCCGCCCATGGTGGAAGCACCTTCGTCATGCACTGAGCCTTGAATGAGTTCTTTTCTAAAATAGTTGTCTAGTTCTGATGCAGCGATATTTGATTTATCTGCTCTTTCAAGTGGCAAAAAACCTGTACTGCGCATTTGCATTGGGCCATAGAATGTTTTTGTACAATAATCCTGAAGACTCATCCCGGTTACTTGTTCTACAATATTGCCTAAAAAAATAAAATCATTATCACTATAAATGTATTTACCTGGAGCTGATACTGGGCTATTTAATATTTTTAATTGAATGCTATCCATCCAGTTATTGGCAAGGAATTTTCCTGGACTGACCATCATTTGGTGCGATGCGTCTTGAACAGGCACAATCCATTTTGAATTGATACTGCCGTCTGGATTTAAAAGCGATTCGTAAAACTTAATATATGGATACAATCCAGCTTCATGTAAAAGCAAGTCCTTTAATTTAATTTTTGCTTTTGCATTGCCTTTCACCCATGGCAAATAGTCCCCAATTGTTTTTTCTATATCTAATACACCTTCTTCTACCAATTTCATTACAGCAACAGTAGTTGCACTTGTCTTCGTCATAGAAGCAAGGTCGTATAAGGTTGCATTGGTCACTTGGGGACTTTGAGCGCCGGCAATGGTACCATAGCTTTTATTGAAAACAATTTGATTGTTTTTTGCCACCAATACTTGACAACCTGGTATGGCGCCTTTCAAAATTGCATCTGCAACAATGGAATCAATTTTTACAAGCTGAGTCTGATCAATAATTGCTGGAAGAACTTCTTGGGCTAGAATTTTTTTTTTAATGCTGCCTCAGAAGACATGCCATATTGAAGTTCAGGACTGATGGTAACTGGTAAAGTTCCTCCTGCTTGTAGTTTGCCTTCAAGCCATTTTTGTACTGCGGCATGACTATGTTTAGTGTCTTCGAAAGCGAATAAAATATTATTGATTGTATTAAAATCACCAACAGCATAGGGGTTTCCAAAAATTAAATGTATCCAATCTTCATGCCCTTTTTCGTTTAAGAATTCTAAGGTGGCTGCTGGTAGTTCAAAATGATTTGCTGGCCTTCTGCTATATCCATGTAAACCAACAATGACTTGATCATATGCCTTTAAGCTGTCATTGATTAAAGCTAATTCACTTGCGTCTTTTCCATTGGTATAGAAAACTTTTACACCATATGCACTTGAAATTGCAGCAGTAAATACATTAGCTGATTTTGCATTAAAGGCAAGATAGGCAGTCTTATTGTTTAATATTGGACTATTGGCGGCCCTTAAAAATGCAAGGGATTGTTGCGCCATAGCCGCATTGATGCTTCCAACGGATTGATTTAAATCTGCCACGATATGGTTGGTGTCAATTTGTTGCGGTAGATCTAATCCGTGCTTGTATTTTGCAGTTAAGATTTTTTTAACTCTTGCATTAATATCGGAACGCTTAAGCCTTCTTTCTTTAATTGCTGCTCTGATTTTATTGATGGATTGTCCAAGATCTCCAGGCAAACATAACATATCGTTACCTGCTAGAATGGCTTGTACATTGGCTTCTCCTTGTGGGAAGTAGTTTGCAATGGCCTTCATATCCATCGCGTCAGTTACACTTATACCTTTGAATCCTAATTCTTTTTTTAATAACCCATTCACTGCTTTAGGAGAGATTGAAGTGGCGTATTTTGGTCTATCGTCTATTGCTGGAACGGATAAATGCGCAACCATGATAGATTCAATACCTGCATTGATCAAAGCTTTGAATGGTTCAAGCTCAAGACTATCTAACGCAGCCATTGATTTATTAATGACTGGCAAATCAAAATGGGAATCCACATTCACATCTCCATGTCCAGGAAAATGTTTCGCAGTAGCCATGATCCCATTGTCTTGCATACCTTTCATATACGCAACCCCTTGTTGAATTACTTTTGATTTACTCTGGCCAAAACTGCGATCATTGATCACTGGATTCAAAGGATTGTTGTTGATATCAATTACCGGCCCATAATTTATTTGTATTCCCAATCTTTTACATTGTTCAGCAATGGCAGCACCCATTTGGTACACTAAATCACTTGAAGCAAATGCGCCCATCGAAAGTTGTCTTGGAAAAGATTCTACACTATCCAAGCGCATTCCTAAACCCCATTCCGCATCAATGGCAATGAATAAAGGGGTCTTAGCAACAGTTTGATAGGCATTGGTTTGCATGGCTTGTCGAACAGGACCACCCTGAAAAAAACACAATCCACCTACATTGTATTGCTGAATTAAAGCGGATATAGAATCAATTTTATTTTGTGACCAATTACTGTGGGCTCTGATAACCATTAACTGCCCAATTTTTTCATTCATATTCAGTGCAGAAAATTGTTTCCTAACCCACTTTTTTTCACTCATTTTTTGTGCCTGAATAGTGGTGAAAAATCCTATAAATAATAAGCTGCTTAAAAATATTTTTTTCATATCGAATTTATGTAGGGCAATTTAAGCATAAAAAAAGGCTTACCGATAATTGGTAAGCCTTTTTTTAGCTTTTTTATATAAGGGGCAACAATTTATCGACGCTTGCTTATGCTTCAGTTTCCTCTTCGTCTAATTCTGGTAAGGTTGGCGTTACTTTATGTTCTACTAATTGAGCAAACCACTTCACCATTTTCTTCATATCGCTGGCATAAACACGCTCAAAATCCATATTAGGGAATACTTTCTTAAAATAGGCTTGAGTTGCTTTTGCATCTTTCTCGTTAGGTAAGGCTTCTTTTGATTTGCCCATGGCGATAAATACTTCTGCCAAAAACACATTCTCTTTGGTTGTAAACACTTCAATGCTCTCTAAATGAGAGAATTGGTAGGCTCTAGAACTGATAAATTGGGTGACATTCGTCTCTAAGGATCTAGCAATTGCGCCATCGCTTTTACTCGTTAATAATTCAAATAATCCTGACATGCCGGAAACGGAAATCAATTTGTTATACTCCATGGGTTCTAGTCTTTTTTTAGGAACGCAAAATACGGAAAAACCCTCAATTTTCATTTTTTAAACTACCTTTGTTTATCATTAAAAATCAAGCATATGCCCGGTTTTGAATTATTTGGAGCAGAAGAAAAGAAAGAAGTAAATGATGTCTTAGAGACAGGCATTTTAATGCGTTA